>JAZNZI010000001.1:0-9419 GCA_045594865.1 Eubacteriales bacterium
ATTCCAGTAATCAACTCTGCATTTTCAGATGCTCGCACATTATTAATAATATTATAAGCTGTCATAATAAGTTTTGGATCGCTTTCTTTAACACAAATTTCGAAGCCTGTAAGATATATTTCACGCAGTGCTCGTTCAGAAACAATAGAATCAGAGTACTTGCGATTCGTTTCCTTGTTATTGCATGCAAAGTGTTTTGGTGTAGCTACAATGTTTTGAGACTGTATGCCACGCACTTTGGCGGCAGCCATTTTTCCGGACAAGAATGGATCTTCTGAAAAATACTCGAAGTTTCTTCCACACAACGGATTACGGTGAATATTCATTCCGGGAGCAAGAAGCACGTGAGAGCCACGCTCCAGAACCTCTTTGCCAAGTCCGTATCCCAGGCGATATACCAATTCATCGTCAAAAGTACATGCAAGAGCTGTGCCAATGGGAATCAACGAGGAGTGCGCCTGCAATCTCACACCGCTGGGACCGTCATTCGTGCATACAACAGGCACGCCTTTGTCTCTTAAGCTTTGCGATGTTCCTCCGAATACGGCAGCATTTCCCGGTACACCAAGCGAGCAGTTCATACCCTCGAGGCTACCTCTTGCAAGTGCTTCAAGCTCATCGAGTGAGAGCTGCGCGATAAACTCGTCAAGGCTGATTTCACCATCAACAACGTCATCAAATATATATCCTTTATCTTCACTATTAGGGACTTTTGCTGGTAAATTGTAAAGTATTCTTTGCTTTAGACTGCTATTTTCTACAGTTGCGGCTTCTAATCTTGCCCTACCGCAATCATTGACAGTGCGCAAAAATGTCTTATCGGGAGCACAAACGCTTATCGTTTTTCTAACGATAGTTTCTTCAATCTCAAAGTTCTTGCAAAGTATCACGTCCTTTACGCTGTTACCAAGACAAAGCTTATATTCTCCACCCTCTAATATGTAACAGTTTTTGTTACCTGTAACACCTGTATCATCGTATGAGGCAAAATCGTTTATATCAAAAGTAAGCGTTATTGCTTCCTCCTCGCCGGGAGCAAGCTCCTTTGTTTTTGCGTAAGAAACAAGTACCTTTTCAGGCTTGCCAAGCTTACCCTGCGGAGCAGAAAGATAGAGCTGAATTACTTCCCTGCCACTATAGCTGCCAATGTTTTTCACGGTAACGTTAACTGAAATCTTTTCCTCTATTTCTATACTGTCTGTGCGTATTGAAAACTGCGTATAGCTTAAACCGAATCCAAAGGGGTAAAGCTCCTTATTCTTCAAGTGCTTGAAGGTCTCAAATGCACGGTAACCGACGTATATATCTTCGGTATATTCGGTTTCTTTTCTCTTACCAAAGCTTTCGGTTGATAAATAATCGTTAATATCTGCAATTGTACACGGTAGCTTACCGCAGGGGGAAACCTGCCCTGAAAGCACGTCGGCTACACCGTTTCCACTTTCCTGTCCTCCCTGCCAAGCATATAAAACTGATCCTATGTTATACTTTTCAACCCAGGACATATCTATAATTGATCCGCAATTAAGAACTACGCAAATCTTTTCAAAGCAGGAAGAAACTGTCTTTAGAAGTTGTTCCTCATCTCTTGTCAGATACCAGCTTCCGCGTATGGTTTTGTTCTCTCTGTCCTCGCCTGCCGAGCGACCAATAACCACTATAGCAGCCTCCGAGCGTTGCGATGCTTCTTTGGCTCGCTGTATACTTACGGGCATTTCATCATAGTGCGTTGGCCAATGTCCCCAGAATCCGTCATTGGGTGGGTTTTTTTTACACCAAGCCTCGTATTCCTCCGCCAAATCCTCGTTAACCTTGATGGTACTTTGACGAAGCCCGTCTAAAAGAGAAACCTTGTACGGTGCCTTCACGTCGCCGCCACTACCGTAGCCAACGTAAAAATAGTTGATCTGACAACGGCCGAACACCGAAACCTTTTTATTATTCAGAGGTAAAACCCCGTCATTTTTCAGCAACACGCAGCTTTCGGCAGCTGCCTTGCGGCACAGAGCCTTCATTTCCTCTGTGGAATCAAGACCGTCGTTCACCTCACATACAGAAGCCTGAGCCACACTGTTAACTATGTTTCCAAATATCTTTTTAATTTTACGAATCACGAGACCTTCTCCGTTTTATTTTATTTCAGGGAAATCCAGCCGTATTCTACGCTTTTACAGAGTTCCCAAGCATAATTTCTTTCAGCAACAGAGCCCTCTCCAAGCCTGTAATTCCAATAAAGATGTCCTGCTCCGCACCTCTCCCACAAATCGAGCTGCATATCAGCGCAATAGGTATAATATTCTTCTCGCTCCGCACTGTCCTCAATGTCCTGAATGGCGTAATAATTAAACAAATTCCATTCGCCGACGATCATAGGAACATCCTTTTGAAGTATACGCATAAGCGCGGAGTTTCCCCAAGCAAACGCCGTATGCCAGAACGGTCCTCGGAGTCCCACCGATTCCATATTAAAGAGATAAACGTGGGTATCCCAGGCAACGCCCTCAAAGCCCTCAAAAAAGCCAACCCAATGCCACATCTTAAATGCGTCGTGGAAGAAAATCCACTGATCCTCCGAAAGAATGGGGTGAAGTCTGTCGTATGCTTCAAGATAAAAACACTCTAAAAACTCAAAGCTTATAGGCTTTGACATTGCTAAAAGCTCATCGTCAACAGGACGATAGCGCCTGACGATATCCATATCCTTCCAGTCCTGATAACCCACTATGGGCTCGTTAAGAGGCTGTATTCCGAGCAGTCCCTCTCTGCCGCTATACCTTTTAGCAAGTCTTTCCAGCACGTCAAGAACGTATTCGACCTCCTCGGGCTGCTCTGCCCAAGTGCAAACACCGCTTATTCCGCCGTTATCAAAGCCGTTTTGGCTGCCGGGAACCATATGCATATCAATAATGACGCGAATGCCGTTTTCCTCTGCCCAAGCTATCGCATTGTCAAGCTCCTCAATACAAGCTATATACGGCTCATTTGTGCGATCACCGAAAATATAATATGGAATTGGTATTCGCACCGTATTTACACCCATCTCTGCCATATTTCGAAAATCGTCCTCGGTAATGAAGCTCTCACGATGCTCTTTGATACGAGCCGCATATTCTTCGGAGGTAAGCTTTCTTGCCAGCGTATACTCGTCGTATGCGCCGTCTGCATCCTCAAAAACCTCGGGCGTCATCCATCTTTCCAGCACAAGCCAGCTGCCAAGATTAACACCTTTTATATTCTCGAGATCACGACGCAGATCCGTATTAATAAAAATTCCAAATGCGGTCAGAACAATGCATATTGCAAGGAAAATGCAAACAATTATTCTCATTACTTTTGATTTTCTTTTTTCTCTTATCATTTTTTCTATAATATTTTATTTAAAATAGCGGGTAAACAACATATGCGCTTACCCGCCATTCCTTTAATTTGCCGTGTTAATCACCGTGTCCGAAGAAATTGCTAAGAATTCCAAATCCAATCGCACCGATATATCCTGCAAGAGAGAGACCAAGCTCGGGATAATCCTTCTCGAAGCTGAAATGCTCGGTAAAAATATATCCAAGCACGTCAACACGCTCTCTGAGATACATACCAACTGCAAAGGTAATAAGAACTAAAAAAATGATGGGCATCAGGCTGAGAAAATCGATCTTAATACCCAAATAACCAATCACCTCTAATACAGCGGAGACAATCAGAGCTGCGGCACACAGACCGATAACTGTCCAGTCGGTGTCAGCCACCTTTGCACTATCCAATGCGTAGCATATAGTTGCAAGCAATGCACAAAGCCACGCAGGAATGAAAATGAAGGATCCAATACCTTTAGTTCTCATAAAATCAATTGTCCTCCTTCCTTAAAAAACCCTGTATTTCTTGCTTATTACAGCAAAGACAACGTATGCAGCAAAGCAGCCCGCGGTCGTATAGGCAAGCTCCTGTGTTATATCGTTCAGAAGCTGGGGCCAAGTACGGATGGTTTCAATTGTAACACCGTTCATATGGTTGCTGTTCGCATAGGTGTAAAGAGTATAGTGTACCGAATCGTAAACCGACTGCATCATATGAGGATCGCCGCTGACAGCCTCTACAACGTCAGCAGTCTTCCAAAGCGCAGATGTAGCAAGCATCATTGAGCCGCCGTGAGCAATAGATTCCTTCCAGTCAAGGAGAGGAAGATACATCTTGAACGCAGCGTCGGTGATACAAATACCCGTGAAGCCCCACTCATCTCTGAGAAGTGCAGTGTTAAGTGCCTCGTTTGCCGCACAGCTAACAACACCAAGACGGCAGTAGGAGTTCATAACGCCGCCCGCGTTATTGCTTTCGCAGGGGCCCTGGAAGGCTCTGAGCTCATTCTCTCTTGCCTGCTGCTCAGTCATAAACTCGGCGATGCCGTGACGGTCTGCCTCAATATCGTTGAATGCAAAGTGCTTCATAACAGCAACGCTGCCGTATTCCTTCATCTGACCGGTTACTGCCGTACCCATATAGTTAGCAAGCATAGAATCCTCGGAATAATACTCGTGGTTTCTACCGCAATAGGGTGTTCTGTGCAGGTTAAGACCGGGGCCGAACTGGGTGCTGACACCCGTCCATATGGAATCCTGACCGAATACCTTACCCTGCTCGCCTGCAAGCTCCTTGTTAAAGGTTGCCGCAACGACGGGCTGACAGGGGAAATCGCCAAGGGCGTAATCCTTCTGCGGATCGTCCTCTGCCGTGCAGTACTTGCCTTCGGTCTGATTGATGTTTGCGCCGAGAGTTGTGTACATACCGATAGGACCGTCGAGAACTCTCCAGCAGCTAAGACCGATAGCGGTATTTTCGCCCCAAGCGTGATACTTCATCACCATACTTACCGCGTCGGTAAGGCTCATCTGAGAGATAAGCTGCGCCCACTTAGGATCGTCAAACTTTGCACCGATAAGATCCGCCACCTTCAGAGAGGTTGCGGTGGATTCCCAGGTAAATGCGGATACGTCTCCCTCGGTTATTGTATAACGAGAGTTGTTAAGATAAGGAACCATCGATTCGGTCAGCGAAAGACCAGTATAGGTTTTGGGGAAGGTGGTCCAATCGCTTCTTGTAAGATAGGTTATGGAGTCTTCGTTAAAATGATTGTAATCAGTCTCATCAAACTGATTGGAAATTCTGGTACCGTTAGCGGAGATAGTGTAGGTGTAATCGTAGCCGTCACCCGAATCCTTGCCGATACGTTTATTGATAACTTTAGACGCATAGTCTGCATTTACGTAGTCCATACCATCCTCGGCATTATATCCCTGAGATGAAAGAATGTTATTAAGCGCGTCGTGAGCACCGTTACCGATAGCGAAGTAATAGTCATCGGTAGTGTCGATTACATATGCACCTGTCAGGCCATCGTAAACGATATTTTCATTGTAGGATGCAAGATACTTCATCTCGAAGGAGATCTCGAGAATTTCAGATTCGCCGGGAGCCAGGGTTTCTGTCTTTTCAAAGCCCATAAGGAGAATAGCCGACTTTTCAACTCCATCTCTTACGTTGTTAGCCGTATAGGGGGACTGGACGAACAGTTTTGCTGCGTGCTTACCCGAGACGTCACCGGTATTGGTAACCTTTACGTAAACGGTAGCGGTCTTGCCGTCCTTGCTTATGGTAATACCGGCATTGTCGGTCTTACCGTCAGCATCGCAGAATTCCTCACTAAAGGTAGTATAGCTAAGTCCGTAGCCGAAGGAATATGTCACCTCATTTATATAATTCCACTCGTCACCGGAGGTTACTCCAAGATTAACCTTAGCATTTGTACCTATCGGATCGGTCACGCTGTCGTAATATCTTGTTTCATAATACTTGTAACCGGTATAAATGCCCTCTGCCTGTACGAGATATGCATCACCGTACTTCTGAAATTCGGTATCAAGCATTGTAGTATAATTAGTGAACTTGTATGCGCCAAAGTTCTGCGCTGCTGCCGAATTGGAGGCGTCAACCGCAAAGGTGTCTGAAAGACTGCCGGAAGGACTTACGTCACCGTGAATTACCTTTGCAACGCCGTTAAAGCCTGTTCCACCGGGATAACCGATCCAAAGAATTGCACCTATCTCGGGATCGTCTGCATATTTATCGATCTGAACGGGTATGGGGGTATTAAGAACGATGATAACTCTGTCAAAGTTTGCCTTTGCCTCCTCGATCATCGCCTCCTCGTTAGCCGAAAGGGCGAGCCCCTTCTTACCCGAATTTCCGCTTGTATCTACAACGTTAGTATTAGGGCTATAGTCAGCCTCCTCTGCATCTGCTCTTCCTATAACGCAAATAGCCGCATCGTTATATGTAGCATAGCTATCCTTGGGAGCCGCTGTAAGAGGAACCTCTCCTGTGTTATAGCTTGTCATAGAGGGCTTTGTCGCACCCTTTTTACCCGAATAGAACTTTGTCATTTCGGTATTGATTGTATAATATTCGGACAGTGCACCTATAAAGGAAACAGTGTCCGCCTTGGGGTCAACGTAAGAAGCAGTGTTTCCGCCGTAATAGGGACTGCTGCTTGCAACGCCAAATAGCGTAATCTTAGTTTCTTTGTTTTCGCTTTCAAGGGGAAGAACGGGCTTGCCGTTCACTTCTTCATTTTTAAGCAAAACCGAGCCCTCTGCTGCTATCTGCTCAAGAACGCTCTTTCTGTATGCAACGTAATCTGTCGTGTTGTCAAAATCCGAGTTAAATCGATGGGAGAAGTTCTCATCGCCAATTTCCGCTATCTTATATTCAACGTAATCGGGGAAAAAGCCGTCAACCATCAGCATATAGTCATTTGCGATCTGTGTTCCGCAAATAAATACGACGCAGAGAAAAGCACAGACAGAGGTCAGACCTCTAAAGAGGTTTTGCATAATTCTGCTGAAAATTCCCATTATTTTCTCCTTTATAAATATACTTTTAGGTAGCAGCCACAAAAGTGACTGCTACCTTTGTTTTGCTGATTATTTCAGGCATTAAGCTGCAAGGAATGCAGCGATATCATTAATAGAAAGTGCGAATGTGTTGACGAAGCTGATACCGTATGCGGGCATATCAAATGCGTATACAACGGTAAGATCAGAACCGTTAGCAGTAATTACGAAAGTAGGGTCTGCGATAACGAAGGACGCGGGAGCCTCATCGGTTGCCGCGGCGTAGGTGTAGGTAGATCCAAGAGGAACCATACCGCCGCCCTGGCCGCCGATGCTACCGTCTGCATTGATGGTGAAGTAACCGGGAGCTGTGCTATTCTCACCGTCGTTTGCAGTAACTACGGTAAGACGCTCGGAGGTGAAGGAGTCTGCGGGAACGCTGAACTCAGCGTATGCGGTAATAACCATTCCACCGTAGTTAACGCTGAAATCATACTTAAGGGCATAGTTGCCGCCCTGCGCCTGCATCTGCATGGTAGGATCGGAAAGGGTAACAGTTCCGTCCTCGCCTACAGTATAGGTCATATCAATTGGAACGTTGCCAACCTTACCCTTGATGGTCTTTGCCTTGCCATTGATTACAAGGCTCGCGGGATTGATATCCTTTTCAATAGAATCGGGGTAGGTTGCAAGCGCCTGCGCAAGAATCTTCTCCTCGGAGAGAACGAAGGTCTCCCCGTCAGCGCATACTGTAATAACTCCGTCCTTGTTATTTACGCTTGCGTTTACAGAGCTGTTGCTGGAGCTTATGGAGATACCGGTAAGCTTACCGCTTACGATAGAGCAGTTGAACTTGACGCCGTTAACAGACATAATGCTGGTTACGGTATAGGTCTTGTTGTCAAAGTCTGTAGCAGAAACGGAAAGAGTAGCAGAGCCAACGTTGTTAAGAGATGCAACGTTAATGCCGCCCTCAAGCGCGCCCGAGCCGAGAGATACAACGTAAGAGCCGTATGTAACGGTCACGTTTCTTCTGCCAACCTCTACGGTGATAGCCTCGTTATCAACGGTTACGGAGCCGTCCTCATTTACGGTATATGTAGCGTTGATCACGGTATCGCCAACGGTTACGTCGATGGTCTTAGCAACACCGTCTACAAGGATGTTAGCCTTTTCAGAAGGCTGAGTCTCGATGCTAACGAGAGACTTGCCCTCCTCGGAAAGAGTAACGATCTGAGCCTCGGGAGCGTTGGAAAGGCTGACGTACATACCGTTGAACCAACGAACGATAGAATCGTCTGTTTCCATAGTTGTGGGCTTGGGAGAATAGGACTCAACAGCCATCTGGGGCTTATACTTTGCGGTGTATTCACCGGGATTCTCAACAACTGCGCCGGTGGAATCGTACCAGGTGGTCACACCGTCTGCCTCGGTCTTATAGAAGGTATTGCCAAGTTCGTCCTGATAAAGAGCGTTTCCGTTTGCATCGGTCTCCTGCTCGTCGGTCCACTTAAGGTTACCGTCTGCGTCAACAGCCTGCTCGGTCTCGCTGTAAACCTTATCAACGGTAAGCGCGTCAGAGGGCTTAGCGCAGCCGGGGTAATTAAGACCCATGCCTGCCATCTGATCGAAGTATGCTACGAAGAGGTCAACTATGAACCAATAACGTGTACCGGAAGTAGGCGCGTTAAGCACGATGGTGCCGTCGTGGTTATCGGTATAAGTACCCTCAAAGGTGAGATAGAACTCAAAGCCGTCGGTAGCGGTGCCGCCGAACATATCACCCATATATGCGTCCTTAATAAGCTTATATGTTCCGTTCTCCTTATCAAGCTCAAGGGTGACTATGGTAGTGGTGGTCTGAGTAGAAAGGAGCATACCACCGTAGAGACAGCTCATAATGTTGTTTGCGTAGTACTCGTTATAATTTTCAGAATCAAGGTCCTCTGTCATAGTGATGGTGTAAGTACCCTCAGCCGAGTAGATCTCGGGCTCCTTTTCCTCAAAGCAGGTACAGTCATCCGAGTGCTGACAGTCGGTTATCTCGGGGAAGCAGTCACAGTCGTCTGTGTGCTCACAATCGGTAGCTTCCTTGAAGCAATCGCAATCCTCTGCGTGCTGGCAGTCAGTGATCTCATCGCCACCGCCCAAGCCGCCTATAAGTGCGCCGAGAGTCTGGCAGGATGTCAGGCAAAGCAGAGACATTACCACAACAAGAGCAAGAGCTCCAAATAATTTAGTGATTTTCATTTCTTTCCTCCGTTTTTTATTTAACACTTCATCGCGTGTTAGTAGGGGTTAATTCATTTATATCATTTTTTCTTTTTATTTTCAACGACCTTGGCATTAACGGCGAAAAACAGGCACAATCAACAATTTCGATTTTGAAGCAAAAAAATCCTTTGGTTGTTTTGCACAATTTTCAAAAGGCGTTTTTGTGCAAAAAAATGCGCCCCCATAAGATACTGCGGAGGCGCATAAATTTATTTATAATCCTGTTTTCTAATAACCGCAAGAGAAACGGCAAGAGCCACCACA
>JAZNZI010000002.1:0-19407 GCA_045594865.1 Eubacteriales bacterium
AGGCACTTGCTGAGGCTGAGGCATATCCCGGACCTTCTCTCGTAATCGGCTATGCTCCTTGTGAGATGCACTCCATCAAGGGTGGCATGCAGAACTGCCAGACTGAGATGAAGAAGGCTGTTGAGGCAGGCTACTGGCACATGTTCAGATTCAATCCTGCAGCACCTGAGAAGAAGTTCACTCTCGACTCTAAGGAGCCTACCGGTGACTACCAGGCATTCATCAACAGCGAGGCAAGATATACTCGTCTTGCACAGTCCTTCCCCGAGAGAGCTAAGGAGCTGTTCGAGAAGGCAGAGGCAACCGCAAAGGCGAAGTATGAGAGACTTGTTAAGTTTGTAGACTTCTATAGCTAAAAATTTTGGTGATATTTCCCGTTTTCCGACAAGCTCGCAATAGGTCACTATTGCTTCGGTCGTAAGAACGGAAAATCTCCCTCACAATTTTCGCGCTATGGTTAGCGAAACAATAATTTGTTGATTAATATAATAAAAGACTCTCCCTTGGGAAACCGAGGGAGAGTTTTTGCTATAAAAACAGCCGTCCCCCAAAAACAATGGGAACGGCTATTTGATGAGTTATTATTCCAGTCCTTCAAAAAAGGCATCAAAACTACAATTATATATTTTGGTGAGCTTGATTAAAACGCTGGCTCGGATATTTAGTTCTCCGTGTTCGTATTTTGCATAGGTGGAGCGCTGAATATCACATCCCTCAAGCTGAAGCTTCGCGCATAATCTTTCTTGGGAAAGGTTGTGTTGCTTTCTCAACTTCTTAAGGTTATCGCCCATTTTCCTGTCTATTCTTATCTTTTGTTCCATAATTTCTCACTTTTTGACCAATATTGGTTGCAATTTTCTATATTATATGATAAAATCAAAATAAATATTGACCGCTATACTGGTCAAAAAAAGAGAAGAAAAAAATAGTATGAAAATTGGTGTAGTGGGTTCAAGAAATTTGTTTATTGATGAAATGGATAAATTTATTCCCCGTTCGTGTGAAAAAATAATTTCCGGAGGGGCTGTCGGAATAGATGAGTGCGCTGCAAAATATGCAAGAAAGCAAGGAATAAAATTGGTAGAAATACTTCCGGATTATAAAAAGTATGGAAAAGCTGCTCCTGTATTAAGAAATAAAACGATTGCTGACGAATCTGATATCGTAATTGCGTTTTGGGACGGTCACTCAAAGGGTACAAGATCAATAATTGATTACTGTAAAAAAACAAACAAGATATGTACAGTAGTAAAAATGTTGAAAAACGATGTTGAATCAAATATGGAAAAATTAACTCCAAGTGATTTGGATTCTACTGAAAAAAGGATATTTGTTTTGAAGAATTTAACAAAATTGTACTCCAATCAATCCTTTGAAATAATTGAAAATGCCCCCGATATTTTTGTTGATCTTCAACATAAGCTTAAGTTGTTTTCTGACAGAAAAAAAGGAATAATAGAAAGCGAAATATCAATAGAAGATTTATCAGCTTCCATCAATATTGTTTTGCCGCTTTTGTTGTTATCAAAGGAAGATGTGAATTTATTAAACGACATACAAGATTTGATTTCTGCCTTTGTTGTTATGTCGTATCATAATAGACTGAAAATTGCTATAAATGTTCCCTATTTTACTGACAAGGAAAGCCCCTATGTTAGAGCGTGGAAAAGAATAAACGACGAATGCGATAAAAACAATATTGATTTTGGTGAGGGGTTATATCCTATTATATAAATTTTCTTTTTTAAATATTGCACTACTATTGACGATTCAGCAGTATAAATATATGCGAAAAAGCAAATAAATGTTGTCAAAATGCGCCGTTTTATCCATTTTCAATGCAAATTGTAATCACCATTTTGTTTCCAAAATAGGAGGTTTTTTGCGAGGAGGTGACGCCTATGGCACAGAGAGAGGCGAGGGAATTTTTTATTCCGTCGAGGAAAATATCTATAGCGCGCAGACGGTCTGCGCCGCCTATTTTATTTGCCAGATTGTGCGTGTTCATAAAATCAACGAGAGCCTCACTCTCGCGGACGGTCAGCCGCCTTTCGCAGATTTTGTCGAGAGCCTCGGGGCGTAATTCCTCGTCAAGACGGAGTAGGGTGCGGGCGTGCCGTTCGGTAAGACCTGCGGAAACTATTTTTCTTTGCAGTTCTTCGTCAAGCCCTAAAAGGCGCAGCTTGTTTGCCACGTAGGATTGGCTCGTGCCAAGCATTTTTGCCACCTCGCCCTGGGCCAGTCCGCGCATTTTCATCATTACCTGAAGCGACCTCGCCTCGTCAAACATACTCATATTTCGTCCTCCTTTTTCTTCATTTTAGCATAAAAAACACGCGCTTTGGCTCGAAAACGGTCAAAGCGCGCATTTTGCGTTTTATTAATTCTGGGTTAATCGTCACCCTGCAAATTTCTGATGTAATGGAAGATGTACTGCTGCGCCACGCCCGCATAAGAGCCGAGGCTGGTTGGATCAAGCTTGCCGTCAAAGTAGGTGTCAATGGCGCGCTTCATCCACACGTCAATGGGGAATGCCTCAAGGTTAGCAAAGCCGAAGAGAGCAACGCAGCTCGCCACCTTGTCACCAACGCCGAGAATCTCTTTTAGTCTCTCAACGGTGTAGTCGTAGCTTGCCTTTTCCTCGATCTCGGTAAGGCTGACAGAGCCCTCGCTGACGCGCTTTGCAGCGTCGATCAGATATTTATATCTGAATCCGGGGTGTGATGGCAGAAGTCCGTCGGGATTTTCAAGCACCTGACTTGCGGTAGGGAAGGAGTAGCATATGCCGCAACCCTTACACTCCTCGCAGCCCGGGACACAGTTCTTATGGGGCAGAGGACAGCTTTCAAACCCCGCCGCCTCCGACAGATTCTCGCCGTATTCCGAGCAGATGGAGCGGATAATTTTTCTTATTCTCGGTATGTTGTTGTTCTGCGAAATTATGAAGGAAAACAGGGTTTCCCAGGGCTCCTGCTTCAGAATCACGATTCCCTTTGCCACCTCGGCGGCTTCCTTCAGCCACTTCGAGTCTGTGCGAGCAATAATATCCTGCCTTATCGCCTCAAAATCGGTGTCAAAACGGAAGTATTTGCTTACCGCCTCCTCGTATTCCTTGGTCCACTCGTCATAGAAAATAAGCTCGCCCGCCATGCGCTGACCTACGTTCATAAGCATACCGTAGGCAACCGTCAAGTATTCTACGTATCCGTCCTCGCTGACAAGTCTTTCATATCTGAACGCCTGACCGCACTCCAGCGTGTCGGATAGGCTCATATATCCAAGGCCGTCTATTACCGTTGCGGGACGGTCTCTGTAAACTTCACTTTTTTTCACAAACATTTCGTCTACCTCTTGAAAAATCGAGATTTGTAGTGTATAATATTGTTGAAAAACTATATTTATAAATATTTTATCATATTTTTCGCGTGAAATCAAGAGGATTTTTGCCCGATTTCAAGGCGGAAATTCAGGAAAGGACTGTCCTATGATAATAGAAAAGATCGTTATCAAAAGCTTCGGCCGCATAAACGATATGACCTTGGAGTTCTCCGACGGCGTAAACGTAATTGAGGGCGAAAACGAATCAGGAAAGAGCACTATTGCCGCGTTTATTCGGTATATGCTTTACGGCTTCACCGACGACGAGGCGGAGGGCACATCCGAGAGAAAGAAGAGAATAAGCTGGGAGAGCGGTATGGCTCACGGCTCTATGTACGTCAGAGTTGGCGGCAAGAGATACGTTATCAACCGTTCCACCGTTCCCACCGACAATTCCGAGCGTCCTACCTATCGAGAGGAGGCGTCTATCGTTGACGTTGAGACAGGCGCGCCTGCCTTTGGCAAGCTTGCCGCGGGTGAGGTGTTCTTCGGCGTTGACAGCGAGCTGTTTGACAACACCGCATTCATCGGTCAGATCGGTGGCTCTGATATTGACGAGGGCTCGGTGAAGCAGGCTATTGAAAATATCATCTTCTCGGGCAGCGAGAAGATCAATAAGCAGCGCGCCGCTGCGAGAATAAGCGACAAGATGAACGCTCTTCTTCACGAGGGCGGTCAGGGTGGAGCGATAGTAGACCTCGCCCGTAAGGAGGAGGCGCTTGAGGAAAGCCTCGACGCCTGCAATATTGACAACAAGCTTATTCTTGAGAAGGAGGCAGAGCTTTTTAGAATCCGCCAGAGAAGAGCAGAGGCAGAGCAGAAGCAGACGAGGCTCTACGAGCTTGACTCCTCTTACAATAACGCTATGCTTATCCAGACCTTCGATCAGCTCCATAAGCTCGAGCAGGAGTGCGAGGAGAAGATCGAGTTCTACAACAAATACATAGAGGAAAACACCCGCGCGGGCTTCTATCCCGACGAGCAGTATCTCACCGATCTTCTCGTTGCGAGAAAGGGTGTAAACGAGGCGTACCACGCTCTCAGCGACGCGCAGGATGCGTACAATGCGCAGAAGGCGGCTATCGGCATCACCCACGAGATAGAGAATGCTATCGAGCGCGCAGGCGAGCTTGGCGGTGAAAGCGAGATCGTTAAGAAGGCGACAGTTTTTTGGAAGCAGACCGTTCGCAACAGCGCTCTCTCTATCCTTATGGGACTTCTTGTTATCGCGGCAGGAGTGTTTGAGATCGTGGCTGCATCTGCAACCGATCTTCAGGTGCTTCAGGTAATCGTTGGTATCCTCGGCGTGCTTGCGCTCGGCGCAGGCGGATATCTCCTCTTCGGCCTTATCAAGAGCCATAAGGAGCTGTCGGTGCTTGAGAAGGAGTTTGGCACCGCAAGCTTTGAGGATCTTAAGGGTAAGATCGCCATTATCGCAGAGGCGAGAAGCAAGAGAGACGCTATGGCTGTCGCAACCGAGAATGCAAGACAGGCTGTTGTTCGCGCTCGCGAGAGATATGAGAACGCAAAGCGCGAGCTGACCACACTTATTCTTCGCTGGGGCGAGGAGCCTCCCGCATCCGACCTTGGCGATTTCCTTGACAAGCTTGAGGGCAGAGTTCGCTTCTTCCTTGAAAAGAAGAACGAGCTTCTTGACGAGAAGACCAATATGGAGATCACCGTAAGAGAGATCCGTCGCAACCTCGCCGATAAGAGCGAGATCGACGTTCGCGCTCAGGTTTCTCCTCTTCTTAGAAAGGCTCTTATGGGCTTCAACCACGATGAGATCATCAACGGTATCGCCGAGACGAAGGCTCGCGTTGCCGAGGAGGACAGGCTTGCCTTCGACGTTGAAAACGAGCTTATGCTTCTCAAGGCGCGTGCGGGAGATCCCAGCGAATACTATTCCCGTATTGAGGCTGTTGCCGCTCGCAGAGAGGATATGCAGCAGAAGCACAAGGCGTACTTCATCGCCCTCAAGGCTATCAACAGCGCGACCGATAATCTGAGAGCAGAGATATCCCCCAGACTTGGCGAGTATGCAACTCACCTTATGGAGATCATGACCGATAAGAAGTACACCTCCTTTGACGTGTCCGACGGTCTTACCGTCACCTTTGGTGATGAGAACGGTGAGCAGAAGTCTATTGACTTCCTTTCTGGCGGTACGAGAGATATGGCTTATATCGCAGTTCGTGCGGCTCTTATTGATATGCTCTATAGCGAGAAGCCTCCCATATGCTTTGACGAGAGCTTTGCTCATCAGGATAACGTGAGAGCAAGAGCGATGATGAAGGCTATCGGTCATCTCGCAGGCGAGGGTTGTCAGAGCTTCATATTCACCTGTCGCGGCAGAGAGGCATCTCTTGCAACCGAGGTAGTTCATGGCGCCGGTGTTTACAGACTTTCATCTGTACACGGTAATTAATTTATAGCAAATACAGCCGCCTATGGCGGCGGAATGGAGAAAATATATGTCGAAAAAAAGAGTTCTTATAATTGGAAGCTCAAATCTTGACTTCGTTATGAATATGTATAAGCTCCCCGAGGCAGGAGAAACCGTTATTGACAACGGCGGAGTTGCTTATATTCCCGGCGGCAAGGGCGCAAGCGCGGCTATCGCCTTTTCCCGTCTTGGCGCGGAGAGCGTTTTCTGCGCAAAGCTTGGCGCAGATATCCACGGTCAGAAGCTTTATAACTACTACAAGGAAATCGGTCTTAATACCGCTTATATCAAGGTTGATCACGATACTCCCACAGGCCTTGCCGTAGTTCTAAAGGAGGGTGACGGCACTACCAGAAGTGTGGTTTACCCCGGTGCAAACGCACAGCTCACCACCGAGATCATTCTTGAGGCGTTCGAGTGCAATCCCGACGCCCTCTATCTCGGCTTTGAGATACCCTATCCTATGGTAGTTGCGGCTGCTAAGGTTGCCGCCTCCAAGGGTATTCCCATTTTCATTGATGCTACCGCCGCAAGCAAGGAGCTTGATCTCGAGCTTCTTCCTCCCGTTGAGGTATTCTCTCCCAACGAGCAGGAGGCTCTTGAGCTTACCGGCATTCTTCCCACCAGCATGGAGACCTCTCTTCGCGCGGCTCTTGCTATTGCAAGAAAGTCGAAGGCAAAGAACGTGGTTATTAAGCAGGGCGCGAGAGGTGCCTTCCTCTACGACGGCAAGCGCTATAACACCTTCCCCGCAGTAAGAGCGGACAAGATGGTTGACCCCACCTCCGCAGGTGATGCATTCACCGCGGCTATGACTCTCGAGTATCTCCGCAACGGCGGCGATATCAAGGAGGCTATCAAGTACGGCAACGTTGCCGCAGCCATTACCATCACCCGCGCGGGCGCAGGCTCGTCTATTCCCACGGAAGAGGAAATTAACGCATTTTTAGCTAATTAATATAAACGTAAGGAGCACGGTATGAATTATCTACATAAGGACATCACTTTCCCGTCGAGCGACGGTAAAAACACTATCCACGCAGAGCTGTTTATACCCTCCGACAGAGATATTCGAGGTGTAGTACAGATCTCTCACGGAATGACCGATTATATCGGCAGATATAAGCTGCTTGCCGATGCGCTTTGCGGGGCGGGCTACGTTCTCGCGGGTAATGATCACCTCGGTCACGGTGACAGCGTTGCTACTCCCGACGATTACGGCTTCTTTGCAAGCCGTGACGGCTACAAGTACGTAATTGACGATGTAAATAAGATGAACGGCATTCTCTGCGCCGAGTTCCCGAGCGTGCCCTTGGTTCTTCTCGGACACAGTATGGGATCATTTATCGCAAGACTCTATGCGGTGAAGTATGCCGACAGCATTGACGCACTTATTATTCACGGCACTGCAGGCCCCAATCCCATTCTTGGCGCGGGCAAGCTGGTCGTTAAGACCATTCGCGCATTCAAGGGCGAGAGACATCGCTCAAAGCTCGTTTGCTCGCTGGCTGACGGCGGATATAATAAGGGCTTTGATCCTGACGAGGGTCCCGGCGCATGGCTCACCCGCGATGCATCTATGGTAGCTGACAGAATAGGCAATCCCAAGAACAATTTTATCTTCACCCTCGCGGCATATGAGGATCTGTTCAATATGCTTGGCGGATGTAATGACAAGAAATGGTTTGCCGATTTTCCGAAGCAGCTTCGCACCCTCGTTGTCAGCGGTGAGAATGATCCCGTCGGCGATTTTGGTAAGGGTGTAAGATTTGTATATGATAATCTTAAGGCAAACGGCGCTGACGTAGAGCTTAAGCTCTATCCCGAGGCTCGCCACGAGCTGTTTAACGAAACTAACCGTGATGAGGTCTTCGCCGACCTTATCGCTTGGATCGAGGGCGCGACTAAATGATATTCGCCCTCGCAATAACAGGCCCGACCGCCTCGGGCAAAACCTCGCTTTCGCTGAATCTGGCAGAGCGCCTTTCTGCTGAGATCATATCCTGCGATTCTATGCAGATATACAAGGGCATGGACATCGGCACGGCAAAGGCTACGGCAGCCGAGCGCGCGCGAGTGCCTCACCATCTCATTGATTTTCTCTCTCCCACCGAGAGCTACAGTGTTGAGAGTTATCGCGCTTCTGCCATTGCGTGTGCGCGTGAGATCGTCGAGAGGGGCAGGTTGCCTATATTCGTTGGCGGTACGGGACTATATATCGACTCGGTCAGCAGGGCACTGTCCCAGGATGCACCCGAGAGCGATCCCGAGTACAGAGAGAAAATTCTCTCCGAGATAAAAACCGACGAGGATATCACTGCGCTGTGGGAAAGACTGCGGGCGGTAGATCCCGAGTCGGCTGAGAAAATACACAAGAACAACGTAAAAAGAGTAATACGCGCCCTTGAGATATACGATGCCACGGGCAAGCCGAAGTCGCTGCTCGATAAGGAGAGCCATAGTGGCGAGCGCGAGGTCTTCGTGGGTATGATAACCATAGACTTCCACGACCGCGAGCTGCTGTATGACAGAGTGGACGCAAGGGTTGATATAATGATGCGAGAGGGACTTCTCGACGAGGTAAGGTCGCTTTATGACGCGGGACTTTTATCCTCGGGTACTGCTTCTGCCGCTATAGGCTATAAGGAGCTTGTGGAGTACATTGAGGGCAGATGCACTCTCGACTGTGCGGTGGAAAGGCTGAAGCTCGCCACCCGCAGATATGCAAAAAGACAGTTCACCTGGTTCCGTCACGAGAAGGATGCGCGGGTGATTTATGCCGATACTCCCGACGGAAGGATGCGTGATGGGGAGGAGCTGACAGCCGAGGCGCTTGCAATCGCAAGCCGGTTTCAGTCGGAATTTGAAAAAACGGAAGGTAATAGGGCAAATGAAAGCTAACGAGCTTATCAAGCTTTTAAATGATGGCGGACTTAAAAAATACTCTGCGCTTTACTCAGACCTTGATCATACCAGGGAGCGTATGATAACCGCTATCAATGCTTTTACCAAAAATTACGGCGAGGGCAGAGATATAGAGATATATTCTGTTCCCGGCAGAAGTGAGATAATAGGCAACCACACCGACCATAATCACGGTAAGGTTATGGCTGGCGCCATTAACAGAGATATTCTTGCGGTGGTGTCGAAAAATGACGAGGATGTTATCAGGTTCTGCTCCGAGGGTTATTCCAAGGATCAGATAAAGCTCTCCGATGTTCACACACCCGACAAGTTCAGAAGATTCACCTCCCGCGCTCTCGTTGCGGGTATGGCAGATGCCTTTGTTAAGGAGGGACACGCTATTGGCGGCTACGATGCCTACTCCTGCACTGAGGTGCTTAAGGGTAGCGGACTTTCCTCCTCGGCAGCCTTCGAGGTAATGGTTGGTAATATACTGAACCACCTCTACAACGGCGGTCAGGTTGACAATAAAGAGATTGCAAAATACGCTCAGTATTCGGAGAACGTTTACTTCGGCAAGCCCTGTGGTCTTATGGACCAGATGGCCTGCGCTGTGGGCGGCTTCGTTTATATTGATTTTGAGGATAATGAAAATCCCGTGGTTGAGTCGGTTAAGTTTTCGCTTGCCGATGCGGGCTACTCGCTCTGTATCGTAAATACGGGTGGCAGCCACGCGGGCCTTAACGAGGATTACGCCTCTGTTCCTGCGGAGATGAAGGCGGTTGCCGCTCATTTTGGCAAGCCCTACCTTCGCGGACTTACCGAGGCAGATATTCTCTCTGCCGTGCCGTATCTTCGCAGAAGAACCGGTGACCGCGCGCTTATGCGCGCCATACACTTTGTTCGCGAGAACGACAGGGTAGAATGTGCAAGAGAGGCGCTTAAATCGGGTGACCTTGACAGATTTTATGAGATTATTCTTGCATCGGGACGCTCGTCCTATCAGTATCTGCAGAACGTTTACACCAACCATAACCACATAGAGCAGGGTATTTCTCTCGCTCTCTGCGCCACCGACGGCGCACTCTCGGGTAAGGGCGGCGCGTTCAGGGTACACGGCGGCGGCTTTGCGGGAACCATTCAGGCCTTCGTAAAGAACGAGGAGCTTGATGGGTACGTTAAGCTTATGGACTCGCTCTTTGGCGAGGGAGCGGCTATGCCGCTTAACATCCGTCCTCTCGGCGCGGTGAAATTATTTTAAATAAGATTTAAGGAGAATATAGATATGGCAGCAAAAGCAAAAAAGACACCCGAAAAGGCAACGCCCTCGGGCGATAAGAATGCGGCTCTTGAGACCGTACTTGCAAGAATAGAGAGAGAACACGGTAAGGGCTCTATTATGCGCCTGGGTGAGAATACCGCTATGAACGTAAGCGCGGTTTCCACAGGCTCGCTTTCGCTTGACTTTGCCCTCGGTGTAGGCGGTATTCCCAGAGGAAGAATCACCGAGATATACGGTCCCGAGTCCTCGGGTAAGACCACTATTGCCCTCCACGTTATCGCAGAGGTGCAGAAGCAGGACGGAAAGGCTGCGTTTATTGATGCAGAGCACGCTCTTGATCCCGTATATGCAAAGAAGCTTGGCGTTGACATCAACGAGCTTCTCGTTTCCCAGCCCGACTGCGGTGAGCAGGCTCTTGAGATTGCAGAGACTCTTGTAAATTCGGGCGCTATCGATATTATCGTAATCGACTCTGTTGCCGCTCTCGTTCCCCGTCAGGAGATCGAGGGTGATATGGGCGCATCCCATGTTGGCGTGCAGGCAAGACTTATGTCCCAGGCCATGAGAAAGCTCTCGGGCGCTATTGCAAAGTCCAACTGTATCGTTATCTTCACTAATCAGCTTCGTGAGAAGGTTGGCGTTATGTATGGCAACCCCGAGGTGACCACAGGCGGTAAGGCTCTTAAGTTCTACGCATCCGTTCGTATCGACGTAAGACGCGTTGAATCGCTGAAGAACGGCTCCGAGGTCTACGGCTCTCACACCAGATGTAAAGTCGTTAAGAACAAGGTAGCTCCCCCCTTCAAGACCGCAGAATTCGACATTCTATACGGCTCTGGCATTTCAAAGTCAAGCGAGATCATTGATATGTCCATCAACCTTGGCATTATTGATAAGAGCGGCGCTTGGTTCTATTACGACGGCGAGAGACTTGGTCAGGGCAAGGACAACGTAAGAAAGCTTATCGAGTCGGATAAGGCGTTTATGGACAAGCTTGAGGCTCTCGTTCGTGAGAAGGTTATGTCTTTCGGAAACGATGAGGAAGCAGACTCTATGACCGACGATGATTTCGAAATCAAGGATTTCGACGACATCCTTTAATATATGGCAACTCTTAAATATATAAGAGATGTCAAGGACTCACATCTCCTCCTTCTCGGCGTGGCTGAGGAGGGGGAGTCTGCCCGTTATACGGTAAATGCCGCCTGTCTTGAGGCTATCGGCTATCCCGAGGCGGAGAGTGAGCTTGACAATTCGCAGCTGCTGGCGATCAGATATACCGACGAGCTTATACGCGCTAAGAAAAAGGCGCTGTCCATTCTCGCCTTTGCGGATAACAATAAGGAAACTCTTGGGGCAAAGCTCTATCGCGCAGGCTTTGGCAGGGAGATAGTTGACGAGGTTCTGTCCGAGATGCTGTCGCTTGGCTATATTGACGAGCGCCGCCAGCTTGAGCGCATAATTCTCGTCGAGGCTAATTCAAAGCTTCGCGGCCCGAGAAAAATTATCCCCGCCCTCGCATCAAAGGGCTATTCCACCTCGGATATCAGCGCGGTTCTGCGTGCGCTCGTTGATTCGGGCGAGGTTGATTTTTCAAGAAACGCAAGACTTCTTATTGAAAAAAAGCTCCCCGACACCGATGATGCCGAGGAAAAGAAGAAACTACTCTATAAGAACGGATTTAAGATATGATAAAAAAGTTTATAAGCTACTACAAGCCCCATATTCCTTTGTTTACCTTGGATATGGTCTGCGCGCTTATAGTAGCCCTTTGTAATTTGGTTTATCCCAAGATCGCCAGCGGTATCGTTGGTGGCTTTGAGACAGGAGATATGGATACGAACGCCCTGATCACCTCTGCCATCTTCCTCGCGTGCGTGTATATTTTAAAGGCAATATGTCAGTACGTGGTCGGCTATTACGGTCATTTGGTAGGTGTCAGGATGCAGGCGGATATGCGCCGCGACTTGTTTATGAAGTACGAGCGACTTCCTTTCTCCTACTTCGACGATCATAAGACGGGAGACCTGCTCTCCAGACTTACCACAGACCTTTGGGACGTATCCGAGCTTGCTCACCACGGTCCCGAAAATCTGTTTTTGGCGGTGCTTATGTTCATAGGCTCCTTTGCCGTGCTTGCAAGCATTAATTTGACACTGACGCTCATTATGTTTGCCATAGTCCCATTTATCATTCTGTTCACCGTTCTCTCGCGCAGAAAAATGAGTGCGGCGATGAAGGCATCGCGCAAGCAGATGTCTGAGATCAACTCCACTCTTGAGAACTCCGTGGGCGGTATAAGAGAAACCAAGGCATACGCTGCCGAGGCGCACGAGATATGCAAGTTTAATAACACCAACGCCCTCTTCCGTAAACATAGAGGCGAGGCGATGAAATCGCTTGGTACATTCGACTCCATAATGCAGCTTCTTCAGGATCTGCTTTATCTTACCATAGTTCTGGTCGGCGGTCTGTTCCTTTATAATGGCGAGCTGTCGGCAGAGGACTTCACCGCATTTCTTCTCTATATTTCCATGTTCTTGAATCCCATTCAGCGCTTCGTGGCTCTCTTCCAGCAGCTACAGGAGGGTATGAGCGGCTTCTCCAGATTCTGCGAGATAATGGCGGCTGATGAGGAGACTGATAACGGAAAGACTGTCATCACCGATATTAAGGGTGACCTTGTCTTTGATAACGTATCCTTCGGCTATTCTACCGAGGAGGACGGAAGAATGGTCATCTCCGACCTGACGCTGAACATTCCCGCGGGCAGAACGCTTGCGCTCGTTGGCCCATCGGGCGGCGGTAAAAGCACACTCTGTCACCTGATTCCCAGATTTTACGAGGTAGGAGAGGGAAGAATATTACTTGACGGTGTTGACACGAGGGAGATCACCCTGAACAGCCTGCGTAAGAATATCGGCATCGTGTCACAGACGGTATTTCTCTTTGACGGTACGGTACGCGATAATATTGCCTATGGTACCGACGGTGTGACCGACGAGGAGATAATAGAGGCGGCGAAAAAGGCGAATATTCACGAGTATATCTCCACTCTTGAGAACGGCTACGACACCCAGGTTGGTGAGCGAGGCGTAAAGCTCTCGGGCGGTCAGAGACAGAGAATTGCTATTGCCCGCGTCTTTCTGAAAAACCCTAAGCTGCTTATTCTCGACGAGGCGACCAGTGCTCTTGACAATGCCACTGAGATGCAGATTCAAAGCTCGCTTGAGGAGCTTTCCCGCGGCAGAACGGTTATCGTCGTTGCCCACAGACTCTCTACCGTAAAGAATGCGGACGAGATCGTCGTGCTTGATAAGGACGGCATAGTAGAGCGCGGCACCCACGACCAGCTTATTGCGGCGGGCGGTGAGTATAAGAAGCTTTACGACTATCAATTCCGCGAGAAGATATAATAAAACAAATAAAAAATGCTTGTTAGATCGACTAACAAGCATTTTTTGTTAAAAAGGCATCAACTCTCTACATACTCAAGATACGCATCATAGTAATTGAGCAGAATATCGTTAAACTGCTCATCGGTAAGCTCGGTGACGCTTGAATACTCGCTGTCGATATACTCAGCAATAGAGTCTACTATCTCGTCGTCTATCTCAATGCCGTTATCGCGTAGAGTGGTGTCAAGAGCCATGGAAAGCGCGTCCATATATTCATCGTCGCTCTGGTAGTTATCTCTGTCAACCGAGAGGACATCCTTCATATCATCCTTTAGTGTATCGTAGGAAACCGTGACCGTAGAGCCGTCGGGCATTTGAATATCAGTAGACAGCGCACAGAGAAGCGCTTGTGTCATAGCCTTTATAATCGGCGCGGTTCTTTCGTTGCTTTGAAGGATTCTGACGATTTCCGATAGCGTATCGTCTCCGTCCTTCTGTTTTTCCTGTAGGAGCGCCATAAGGTCTGCGCCCTCGGTTTCCTCTATCTCCTTGATAACTCCACTGTCGGAGATAGCGTAGTAAACCGCCTTTATGGTATTTACGTCATTTTGCAGTGTCTCGCGACTCACTCCCTCGAGGAAATCCACCAGGCTTGCAAGGAACGGGCCGTAATCTCCCGCCTTGTCAAGAGGGATAAAATCGCTGTTCATAATTCCTGAGGAGCTTTGTACCACACCCGCCAGAACTGAAGAAATAAAGGGCGAGCGACCGAGGGCGTCTACGATATTATCAAGTGAAAGCTTGTTCTCGGCGGTTAACGCGCCAAAATCGGCATCCTTAAGGGCGGGAATCTCAACAAGACAGATATTCGCCACCGACAGTAGCTCATCTCTCAGGTTTGTCACCTCACCGTTAATGCGGATAGTGGCAATTCCGTCCGAGAGAGCCTGTACCCCGAGAGAATCCATAAAGCAGAAAGCGGGATTCTCGGTAAAGGGCTTGATATACTCCTCGTAGGTGGTGACAAAAGCCTCGTCCTCCGCTCTGTCAGAGGAAAGCACCTCGTCACACGCGCTATTTACAATTCCAACAAGTCCCGTGATGGGTAGGGTGACCATAATTATCCATATAATCGCCTCGGCAGCGCCGAGAAGTGCACCGCTAAGACGCTGCGAATTGGTCTTTGCCGCCTTGAAGCCAAAGATCTTTAAAAGTACAGATCTGACTATTTTGAGCAGCAGATTGATAAGCAGAAAGATAACCGTAGCAAGAATTGGCAGCAGCACCACCGTCGCGGGCAGAATAATAACGTATTCAAACACCTCGGGGTTAAAGCCCGAGAAAAGTTGTGTGATAAACTCACCGGCACCGGGGAAGCTGTTGTCAAGCAGGGAAATAAAATCCTCAATAGAGCCCTTGTCGGTAGAGCCCATAATGGAGTTGCTGACGATTACGGCTATAACGTATGAAATTATCGCGGCGGCAAGTGTAAGTCCGGTGCGAAGCATCTGCTTCCAGGTGCCTCTGCGCATACCGCCAAACATTTTAAATATGATTACTACAAGAAACAGGCAGAGCAGCACCACCGCCGCGGTAGCGACAGGCGTGCCGAGAGCCTTCATTTGTGTTATGTACTGAACGAGATCCATTTTTTCTTTCCTCTTTAGATCTGAAATCTTTTCTGTTTTTATGATACTACAATTTACCTTTTTTGTCAATATCTTTTTATTCTTGAAATAAAAACACCGCAAATGTCAACTAAACATAACATTTACGGTGATTTCGCGCTATCAGCGTCTGAATATTCGCTTGAAAATAAGAATTAAAATTATCAGTACAAATATCACTGCCGCTCCAATCATAATGATCGGACCGTAGTAGAGGAAGAAATAGGTGATATTTTTAATTATTCCCGAGGGTGTCTGACTGTCAGGCAGGGGATTTTCCTCGGTGCTAAGGGTAAAGGTCAGCTCCTGATACTTACCATCCTCATCCTTTGGCAGTCCATCAAGGCACAATTTGTATCCGTTTTCATCTTTTTCAAAACTCCCGAGATTGCTGTCGGTAAGATAATAGTCGGTGTTTATTATAATATCAAGCTTGCCAAACTCTGACCAGGTGCTTGCGGGGGAGAGCAGGTAGGTGTATTCGTATATGGTGGGAGTATAGCTCATATCTATTGAGGGATACATAGGTGCCGTCACGGTGTTTACTATGCGTTCACTCGGGGCGAGAGTTATCTCGTACTGATACCATCGCATCATATATCTGCTGAAGCGATCCTCGTATCTGGTAATAGAAACTATTGGAAAATCAAATCCCTTATTACTTGTTTTGAGGTCGGTGACCGTTGCGTTATACCAATCAAGCTCGGATACAGGGCTATCCTCAGGTCTGTTTTGCAATGCGAAATCAAGCAGAGTCATGGTTTTCTTCTCAAAGAAGGAAAACTCGGCTGACAGCTCATCGCCATCCTTGCAGCCACCGTCGCGGTATAGCCTCCACTCCGGCATTTTTTCAAGCGGTTCGCCAAAAACGTATAGAATAGGCGAGGCATAGTTTGCGCTTGCACAAATACGCCAGTCTCCGTCACTTTGCAAACATCCTCCGCTTTGATTCGGCATATAAATCACGCGCTCACCCTCGTTTTTTCCAAAATCGCAAGCAATAGCCAAATGCTGAACGATCTCACCGGCAGGAATATCGTATTCCGCCTTCCAACTATACATAGTCACGGTCATATCGGGAGAATAGAAGCCGTCGCTCAGATATTCGTCGGATACCAGCGGTAGGTCGGAATCGAGAATAAATCCGTAGTTAAAGTCTGAGAGAGAGTGACGCACATCCACGTTTATAGGCTCACCGTTGACCGTGACACCGTATTTTTCGGTATCGTCACAGTCATAACCTGCGTAGCTCGGAAGATTTCCGTATGGAAATGCAAGCGTAGCAGTCACAGAAATATCAGATGGGTTATAGAAGGTGTATTCCGCCGTTACCCTGCCCGAATAGCTTAGAAATTTCTCGTTTTCACGGTAATATGTATCGGGAAATTCGGTTAAATCAAAGGTAAGCAGCTCGTGCTCCACAACGATAGGACTCTCTCCATCGGTGATTATCGAACCCGAGGCATCCGTTCCGTACCAATGCTGCTGCGCCGAGTTTGCCGATGCGGGCAGAATAAAACAGGGAAGCATAAGGAACAGAAGCAATAGAACGTATATTTTTTCTCGTTTTTTCATATTCAGCCCTCCTTTATTATATATGACACGGAAAAATGGCAAAAGGTTACAGACTTTTTAAAAAATTATATATCCAGCGGTCCGTTTGCAGAAGAAAAACCGTCGTCGTTTTCGGTCTTTTCCTCGGTAGGAGCTTCTGCAGATGCATCTGCGGGTGCATTAAGCTCCGGGCTCTGCGCTCCAAATTCTGCGCTCTCATCGTTGCTTATGTCGGTAAACTCCGCCTCGATTATCGGATCTTCCTTGGGCATTTTTTGCAGATCTTTATGTGCCCTGATTCCCGAAACGAGAATCCAAATAACCCACGCGTGGAAGGCAATGTCAAGAATCATATCCAGCGCAATTCCGTAATACAGGAACATAACCACCGTGTCAATGATAAACAGCACCAGCGCAACGGTAAGCCAAACGGGCTTCTTTTTGGAGAAGAACCAGCAGAGAACGTACAGACCTAAGATGAGGACTGAGATTGCGAGAGTTATGTAGAAGAAGGACTCGTCAAGGAAGAAGACTCCCTCCATTTCCATCTCCTGATAGAACTCGTCGGGCATCATACCGCACAGCACAAGACCGAACATTGTGATAACGTAGGGCACGCTGGCAGAGAATAGGAAATAACCGCCAATACCCGTGGCAAGCGAAACGATATTGATTACCGTAAAGACAACCACCGCCAGCAGATTAATTCTCGCGGCATTGTACTTATTCTGTAGCGCCTGACGCTGCATTCTGGGATCGAAAGAAACATTACTAAAAAACTTAGCCATAACTGCCTCCAAATATTTATTTGCATCTTTATTTTATCATACAAATAATATGTATGTCAATAAAAAAGTGAAATCCCGATTTTAAATCGGGATCATAGTGAAGGCATGGGGTTAGACTATGGCGGACACCCGCAGGGAGAGGTGTCGTCCGGGCATTCCTATTTGCTACGCAAATGGAAGATACCGGCACTCTTCGCCTGGCAAGCGAGTTTTGATGTTTTTGGAGGTGACGTGACGCAACCGTCGCATAGTCGTTGTCCATCGCCTCGGCTCCTTGGTGGAGCCATACACTCGGCTCTGCCAACTCCTTGCTTGCCGTGTGGCGAGCATTATCGCCACACCGGGTTGTCAACCTGGCGAAAAAACGCTTATTAAGCATTTTTTCTTGGTTGCAGATTAGAACCGCCGCGCCAAGCGGCGCTATCGGTTCAAATCCAAGGCAGTCGCCCCAAAAGAAAAGATAAAGGACACCCACAAGGAGTGTCCTTTATCTTTTGGAGGTGACGGCCGGATTTGAACCGGCGGATAACGGTGTTGCAGACCGGGGCCTTACCACTTGGCTACGTCACCAAAATATTGATTGCCTTAATATTATAGCAGAGCTTTCTCGGTTTGTCAAGGGCTTTTTGATTTTATTTTATTCTTATTTTATTCTTTTCTTTTTTACTATTGTAAATTATGAAAAAATATGCTACAATGTAGATGAAAACAAAAGATAATCCCAAAAAGGAGCGGTAATATGGATACACTCAGATCTATTTTAGTATTTATGCGAGACCTTAACATCGTGACAATCTTCATCAGACTTGTGTTGGCGATGATTTGCGGCGGCGCGCTTGGCCTCGAGAGAGGAAAGCAGGGACGCGCTGCGGGTATGCGTACTCACATTTTCGTCTGTCTTGGCGCGGCACTTACTACGATGATCGGCTTCTTTGCGGTTGAAAATCTCGGCAGCTCGGGCGATCCACTTCGCGTCGCAGCGCAGGTTATCTCCGGCATCGGCTTCCTCGGCGTCGGCACAATTCTTCTAAAGGGTAGATTCCAGATCACAGGCCTTACTACTGCGGCTGGTCTTTGGTGCGCGGCGGCGATCGGCATTGCTCTCGGTGCAGGCTTCTATGAGGGCGCGATCATTACCTTTGTTTGTTCGATGCTGACAGTCACTCTTTTCTGGCGTCTTGAGTATAAGCTTAACAAGAAGTACCGCCGCTTCGGCATTTACGTAGAGATCCGCTCGGACGAGCACGTCAGGGAGGCGATCGACTTTATCGAGAAATCCTTCCGCGTTACCGACGTTCAGGTGACAAAGCCCCGCAGCGGTATAGAGGGCAACGTGGGAATTGAGGCCAACGTCCACAACCGCGACTTCTCCACCACTCCTCGCGATGCTGCCGAAACCCTTGAGGAAAAGGATTACGTGGTATTCGCCCTCGAATCGCTTTGATATAATAAAAGAAACCAGACGGGTGTCTTTTTATGCTACGAAAGCCCCTATCTGTCCAAAAGAAAAACCGTACCACCTTGGGTACGGTTTATAGCGGCTCAAACTTTAGAAGGAGCGGATTACGCTGACTTGCTTCACTTTGTTGTGAATCAAGTTGTGCAATTTTGCAAAGCAAAATTGAGGGCTTCGCGCCGTTTTGGTACGGCGCAGCTCCGTAAGGTTGGGTTCCAAAACAAAAAGCAGACCGCAAGGGTCTGCTTTTTGTTTTGGAGCGGATTATGTCGCTCGTTAAGAAAACGCTTGATAAGCGTTTTTAGAGCGAAGTGTGAAGGCTTGCCTGAACACTGCCCCGAAATCCGCCCAGTAAAAATAAAAAAAGCACCCGATTTCGGGTGCTATTTTTACTGGAGCGGATTACGGGGCTCGAACCCGCCACCTCCACCTTGGCAAGGTGGCGCTCTACCAAATGAGCTAAATCCGCGGAAATGGTGCCTCCGGTCGGAATCGAACCAACGACACGGGGATTTTCAGTCCCCTGCTCTACCA
>JAZNZI010000003.1:0-8356 GCA_045594865.1 Eubacteriales bacterium
TCGCTTTAAGCTTAGACACCCTGAAAACTAATGTTTTTTGACTGTAATTGCCGTTGCTGAACTCTCGCCGCAGATATCTGCGCCATCGGTCACAAGCGACAATTCTATCTCGAAAAACACCTATCTTAATTAAAAACCAAACAAAAAGGGAAAAGAGGTGGACTGTATGTATTGTGAAGTATATCTTTTTGATGCTCCATATCATATAGACCGCCCTTTTGACTATTTATGCGAGGATGATATTCGCGCGGGAGATATCGTTAAGGTTCCATTTGGCAGAGCAAATTCTCTGCGCCTTGCGGTCGTCACTCGTGTAAAGGAGGCTTGCGACGGAGAGGGAATCAAGTCGGTTCACTCCCGCCTTGACACGCGCTATTCCTTAAGCGAGGAGATGCTTGGACTCTGCCTGTTTATGAAGGGGCACACTCTCTGCAGCTTTGGCGAGGCGGCACGGTCGGTTATACCTCCTGCGGCGCTTTCGGATATCCCGAGCGTCAAGGTGAAAAAGACCTGCGTGCTGACGCTCTCACCCGAGGAAGCTGACGCTCTCCTTGCGGCAAAGGGCAGGGCAGGGCTTCGCAGTGAGGGACAGAGGCTTGTTGTCGAGTATCTCAAGAGCATAGGTAGCGCTGATATTGAGCTTATCAGAGCCACCCCCGGCGTGTCCTACGCAAACATTTCCGCCCTTGCGGACAAGGGTATAATCAAAATAATTCAGTCGGAGAGCATCCGTAATCCTTATGCTGAATATGCCAGGATAAGGGACAACTCCGAGATAGTACTGAGTCCCGCCCAACAGACCGCATACGATACTATCGAGTCGGAGCTGCTTTCCGATGAGGCGCGTGCGGCGCTGCTCTTTGGAGTAACGGGCAGTGGCAAGACAAAGGTCATAATGAAGGCCATTGACAAAACACTATCCGAGGGCAGACGGGTAATAATGCTAGTACCCGAAATCGCCTTGACACCGCAGACAGTCAACATCTTTTGCCGCAGATACGGCGAGCGGGTTGCGGTAATACATTCCTCGCTCTCTCAGGGCGAGCGCTTTGACGCCTGGCGCAGAATCAAGCGGGGCGAGGTGGACCTTGTAATAGGCACCCGTTCGGCAATATTTGCTCCCCTCGACAATATCGGTATGATAGTTATTGACGAGGAGCACGAGCATACCTATAAGTCCGAGTCGGATCCCAAGTATCACGCCCGTGATATAGCCGCCTACCGTTGCGGCAAGAATAAGGCACTAATGCTTCTTGCCTCGGCAACCCCCTCGCTTGAGAGCTTTTATAAGGCAAAAAGCGGCGTATATACCCTTGTTCCTCTGCGTGAGAGATACGGCGGTGTAAGGCTTCCCGATGCGATCATCGTTGATATGCGTGAGGAGCTTCGCCTCGGTAATACGTCCCCCATAAGCGACCGACTGCTGAAGTCGCTGAACTCGGTTTACGAGAATGAAAAGCAGGCGATCCTCTTCCTTAACCGCCGAGGCTATTCCACGCAGATAAGCTGTAAGGAGTGCGGAGAGGTGCTTTCCTGTCCCAGATGCTCGGTGTCGCTTACCTATCACAACGGCAAGGACGGCGGTAAGCTGCTTTGCCATATGTGCGGATACAGCGAGCGAGTGCCGAAGGTATGTCCATCCTGCTCGGCGGACAAGCTATCCTTCCTGGGCTACGGCACGCAGAAGTTGGAGGCAGAGCTTAACAAATACATTCCCGATATGTCTGTTCTCCGTATGGATGCAGACACCACGGGCACGAAAATGTCCTATGACAGAATGCTTGAGGACTTCCGAGAGGGACGCCACGATATACTTCTCGGTACCCAGATGGTTGCAAAGGGACACGATTTCCCGAAGGTGACATTAGTCGGCGTTGCTCTTGCGGATACCTCCCTTTACGTCAGCGATTTTCGTGCGGCGGAAAAGACCTTTTCGCTTCTTACGCAGGTGATCGGCAGAGCGGGCAGAGCCACCGACGGAGGTATCGCCGTGATACAGACCTACGCGCCGAAGAATGAGGTTATCAGGCTTGCCTGTCTTCAGGATTATGAGAAGTTTTATGAGGGCGAGATCGCGCTCCGTCGCGAGCTTTCCTATCCGCCCTTCTGCGACATAGTAAATCTTACCTTGACCTCGGAGGATGAGGAGGAGCTGCTTCGCGAGTCAAAGCATCTGTCCGATACGCTTCTTAGTAAGCTTAGCGGAGAGCTTGGCAAGCTGCCCTTTATCGTATTCGGTCCGTTTGAGGCGCAGGTTTATAAAATAAATGAAAAATACAGAATGAGAATGGTCGTAAAATGTAAGCTAAATAAGCAGTCACGCGGACTTTTCCACGAGCTGCTCTGCGAGTTCTCTACCTCCCGTAAGGTGACTCTTGCAGTGGATATGAACCCTATGACCGTTTAAGGAGAAAATATGGCAAAATTAAAGATAGTAAAATTTGGCGATCCTATGCTTCGCAAGGTTTCAAGGCCCGTGACGGAGATCACCCCCAGAATACTCACACTGCTTGACGATATGGTGGAAACTATGCGCGATGCAGGCGGATGCGGACTTGCAGCCGTGCAGGTCGGCGTTCTTCGCCGTATAGTCGTTATTGAGGTCGAGGATGGCAACGTAATCGAGCTTATCAACCCCAAGATCATCGCCTTCTCGGGTGAGCAGAACGAGCAGGAGGGATGCCTCTCCAACCCAGGTGAGTACGGCATCACCAAGCGCCCGAAGGCTGTCACTGTAAGAGCGACAGACCGTCACGGTAAGGAGTTTGAGCTTAGCGGCACAGATCTGCTTGCCCGCGCCATCTGCCACGAGTGTGATCACCTGGACGGCAAGCTCTATATTGACGTTCAGATCAAAAAGCTGACTGATTAGTAAGGATTTTATCTAATGAAAAATATTATGTTTATGGGTACGCCCGAAATATCGGCTACCTGTCTTAGCCGTCTTATTGAGGACGGTCACGGCATCTGCGCTGTAATCACCCGTGAGGACAAGCCTCGCGGCAGAGGCAACGTTATGACCCCCACGCCGGTAAAGACTTTAGCGATGGAGCACGGTATTCCCGTTCACACCCCCGCTACCCTTCGTGACGAGGCGTTTGCAGCTCTTCTTGATACGTATAAGCCCGAGATAATCGTTGTGGTTGCCTACGGCAAGATCCTGCCTCTTAACGTAATTGAATACCCAAAATACGGCTGTGTAAATCTACACGTGTCCCTTCTTCCCAAGTATCGTGGCGCCGCACCTATGCAGAGGGCTATTATGGAGGGAGAGCAGGAGACGGGCGTCACAGTAATGTATATGGCAGAGGGACTTGACACTGGAGATATTATCTCGGTCGAGAAATTCCCCATACTTCCCGAGGATGATTTTGAGGCTATTCACGATCGCTCGGCAGAGGTGGGCGGCAAACTTCTTTCCGAAACTATTGAGAAAATTTATCTTGGTACAGCTGACAGAATCAAGCAGGACGACTCTCTTGCCTGCTATGCGAAGAAGGTGGAGAAGGAGGATTGCAAGGTGGACTTTACTCTGCCTGCGGCAAGGCTCGACTGCATCATACGCGGTGTCACTCCGATTCCCGGCGCGTTTGCCTATCTTAACGGCAAAATGCTGAAGATTAATAAAGCAACGGTGGTATCGGGAAAGGGAAGACCTGGTGAGGTTATCGACCTTGGCGACAAGGGGGACGGATTTGTCACCGTAGCCTGTGGCGAGGGGGCGCTGAAGATAACCCTTCTTATTCCTGAGGGCAAGGGCAAAATGAGTGCTGGCGCATTCGTCCGCGGCAGAAAGATAGCTCTTGGCGATATTCTTGAGTAATCTGATACCTTTAGTAATTTTTAAAAAACGGAGGTAGGATCAATATGAACCTAAGACAAATAGCTCTTCGTCTGCTTGAGGAATACGAGGCGGGCGGCAAATTTGTAAATCTCTCGCTTTCCTCTCACCTGACAGATAATTTGTCCCGTGAGGATAAGGCGGCTTTGACTGCGCTTTTATACACCACCGTGGAGCGAAAGCTTACCTACGATTACTATATCTGCGCCATTTCAGAGCGCTCGGAGAGCAGCATTGATACCCATACCAAGAATATCCTCCGTCTTGGTCTCTGTCAGCTTATTGATATGAGATCTATACCCGACTACGCGGCGGTAAACGAGACCGTCAGCCTGTCAAAAAATCCCGGTGAACGTTCATTCGTCAACGGTGTGCTTCGCGCTGTCGCAAGGCGAAAGAACGATCTGCCTATGCCTCCCGAGGAGAAGAATTACCGCCGATATCTGTCGGTGAAGCACTCCTTCCCCTTGGCAACCGTAAAGCATTTTGACACTCTTTTCGGCAGAGAGGCAACCGAGCAAATACTTGATTTCTTTAATAATGAAAAATACACCGATATTACGGTAAACACGAGTAAAATATCGGTTTTGGAATACGCTGATATGCTTGTGGCAGACGGCTATCCCGTGGAGAGCAATACGCTCGCGCCAAATTCTCTGCGTATTCCTATATCGGTGAATCCCGAGTGGCTTCCAGGCTTTGATGAGGGATATTTCTTCGTTCAGGACAGGGCGTCTGCGGTATGCTCCGAGGTTCTTGCGCCCAGCGAAAACGACCTTATCATCGACGTTTGTGCCGCCCCTGGTGGTAAGAGCTTCGGCGCGGCAATTCTTACGGGCGGAAAGTGCGACATTCGCGCCTTCGACCTTCACGAGAGCAAGCTTTCGCTTGTAAGCTCGGGCGCATCCCGCCTCGGCTTCAACTGTATAACCGCCCTTGGCAGAAATGCTATCGATCCCGACAGAAAGCTTATCGGAACGGCTGATAAGGTTATCTGCGACGCTCCCTGCTCGGGACTCGGTGTCCTTGGCAAAAAGCCTGACCTGCGATATAAGGATATATCGAATACCTCATCTCTTCCCGCGGTTCAGCTTGATATACTTACCGCTTCTGCAAGGTATCTAAAGGAGGATGGCGAGCTGGTTTACTCCACCTGTACCCTTAACCCCGAGGAAAATGAGGATGTGGTCAGAACCTTTATCACCGCCAACCCCGATTTTACCCTTGTCCCCTTTACCGTAGGAGATACCTCCTGCGATAACGGTATGCTGACGCTTCTGCCTCACGTACATAGAACGGACGGCTTCTTTATGGCGAAAATTAAAAGGAAAATATAAAAAATGACAACTAAAGTTGACTTATATTCGCTTTTGCCCCACGAGCTTGAGGATTATTTTCTCTCGATTGGTGAGCCGAAATTCCGCGCAAAGCAGGTTTTTGCAAGGCTTCATAAGGGCGAGCGAATAGCAGATATTACTAATCTGTCAAAGGCACTCAGAGAGCGTCTTACGGCAGAAACTCTGGACACTCTGCCAACTGTGGAGGAAAAGCTGGTTTCCAAAATCGACGGCACTGTGAAATACCTCTTCCGCCTGCACGACGGAGCCTGCATAGAGAGCGTTTTTATGCGCTATAAGCACGGCAACACCCTCTGCATCTCCAGCCAGGTAGGCTGCCGTATGGGCTGCAAATTCTGCGCTTCTACTATTGGTGGCAGAGTTCGCGATCTCCTTCCGTCCGAGCTTCTCGGTCAGGTTATCGCCGCCGAGCGCGATAGCGGAGAGCGCATCTCCAACATAGTTATGATGGGCATTGGCGAGCCTCTTGATAATTATGATAACGTTATTAAATTCCTTCAGCTTGTCAACCACCCCGACGGACTTAATATCGGCTACCGCCATATATCTCTTTCCACCTGCGGTGTCGTTGACGGTATAAATAAGCTGGCAGAGGAAAATCTGCCAATAACCCTGTCCATTTCTCTCCACGCGGCAAATGATACGCGCCGCTCGGATATTATGCCTATAAACAACAAATGGGGTGTGTCAGACCTCCTTTCCGCCTGCCTTTCTTATTACAAGAAGACGGGCAGACGTATTTCCTTTGAGTACACTTTGATCTCGGGGAAAAATGACAGCGAGGCAGATGCCACCGAGCTTGCAAATGTTTTGCTCGGCGCATTCCGTTCCTCGGGCGCACCTATCCACGTCAATCTTATCCGCGTAAACGAGGTTAAGGAAACAGGCTTTAAGAAGGGAACTGTCGAATCGGTCAACGCCTTTGCGAAAACGCTTGAAAGGCGTGGAATAACCGCAACTGTAAGACGTAGACTTGGCAGCGATGTAAACGCCGCCTGCGGTCAGCTTCGACGCTCTAATTTATTAAATAAGGAAGAAAGTTAATTTGATTACAGAAAAAAGTGGCAAGGTCGTCAAGGGACTTGGCGGTCTTTACGAGGTCAGAATAGACGAGGGCGGTAAGATTGACCGTCTTGCCTGTCGCGCCAAGGGTGTTCTGAAGCGCGATGAAGCAAAGGTGCTTATAGGTGATAACGTCACCGTCACTGTTGACGATTCAACTCCCGACGGCATTGTTATCTCGGCTATTCACCCTCGCAAAAATTCGCTTATCCGTCCCCCACTTGCCAATCTCGATTATCTTTTCATAGTTTTTGCTGCGGCGAAGCCATCTCCTGTCATTGAAACGGTAGATAAGCTTATTGCTATCGCAAATCATAACTCCATCACCCCCGTCGTCGTTATTACCAAGTCGGATCTTCAGTCGGAGGCGGCAGAGGAGTATGCGGCTATCTATCGTCTTGTGGGCATTCCCACCTTCGTCACCTCATCCGAGGCTGGCGTTGGCACCGCTGAGCTTGCCGCATACATTAAGGAGAACGTGACTTCGGGCAGGACCTCTGCCTTTGCAGGCGCGTCGGGTGTTGGTAAATCCACTCTGATGAACACCCTTTTCCCAAGTCTTACTCTTGCCACGGCAGAGATCTCCCGCAAGATCGAGCGCGGAAGGCACACCACCCGCCACGTTGAGATCTTTGACATAGAGAATAGCGCCGAAACGGGCTTCCTTGCCGATACACCCGGCTTCTCGCTTATTGATTTTGCCCGCTTTGACTTTTTCTCGCTTGAGGAGCTTCTTCCCACATTCCCCGAGCTTTTGCCCTACTTAGGTAAGTGTCGCTATGCCGACTGCGCCCACGTTGGCGAGGGAGTGGATGAATGTGCCGTCGCGGCAGCCGCCGCCGAGGGTAAAATTGCCCCCACCCGCCTTGAAAGCTATCGCGCTATTTACAGAGTTTTAAAGAATAAATCGACATATTAAAAAATGCTATAATATTACAACAAAAATATGATTTCTTACGAGCCTTTATACAAGACGATGAAAGAGAAAGGAATAACAATCTATACTCTTATTAACAAATACAATATCAGTCGCGGTCTTATCGACAGACTCAAGCATAACAGACCTATAACTACGGTCACTCTTAACGATCTTTGCACAATTCTTGATTGCAGAGTTGAGGACATTATGGTCTATACCAAGGATGAAAAATAGCATCCTTACGTAAGGTGAGGCGGCACGGTAAACCGCTTCGCGAGAGATTATACTCTTATGCATAAATAATTTTAAAAACTTTTCATAAACCTATTGACAAATAGTAAATAATATTGTATAATAACTAAGTCCGAAGACAGCAGGTTCCGGTAAAAGCGTCAGCTTTCCTGCCGAGGTAAGTAAACTTTAATATTTGTATTATTGTTGTCCTTTTCTCGGGGGTGGTCTGCGCCAAGCTCGGAAAAAGGATATTTTTTATTGATTTTTTATGGAGGTGAAACAATGCCAAGTAATAAGATTCTTGAAGAGAAGAAGCAAGTTGTTGAAGCACTTGCCGCTAAGCTCCAGTCCGCTGCAGCAGGCGTTCTCGTGAAGTATGAAGGCATTACAGTGGCTGAGGATACCGAGCTTCGTGCGGCTCTTCGTAAGGCTGGTGTAGAGTACACCGTTATGAAGAACACCCTCACCGGCAGAGCTTGCGACATCGCAGGTTACGGTGATATGAAGCAGCACCTTAACGGTATGACCGCAATCGCAATCAGCCAGGACGATCCCATCGCAGCAGCAAAGATTATGAAGCAGTATGCCGATAAGGTTAAGGGCTTCGAGATCAAGGCTGGTTTCGTTGACGGTGGTTTACTTGATCAGGCAGGCGTTATTGACCTTGCAGAGACTCCCTCTAAGGAAGTACTCATTGGTCGTATGATGGGCAGCCTTCAGTCGTCCCTTTACAGCTTTGCATACGTACTTCAGGCAATTATCGACAAAGACGGTGAGGCAGCTCCCGCTGAGGAAGCAGCTACCGAGGAAGCTCCTGCAGAGGCTTAATTTCTGCAACACATTTACACAGTATAAAATTTCTTAAATAACGGAGGATTTTAAAATGAACGAAAAGTCTACTCAGATCCTTGAAATCGTAAAGGGTCTTACCATTCTTGAACT
>JAZNZI010000004.1:0-26297 GCA_045594865.1 Eubacteriales bacterium
TACCCCTATTCTTCTTCCTATTGAGATCGGCGCATCTGCCAGATCCTTCAAGACCCACCACAACACTCTCGACATTCCTATGTACCTCCGTATAGAGACCGAGCTTTACCTGAAGCGTCTTATTGTAGGTGGTATGCATAAGGTATATGAGGTAGGCCGTATCTTCAGAAACGAGGGTATGGACCCCAAGCACAATCCCGAGTTTACCACTATCTGGCTTTACGAGGCATTCACCGATTACTACGAAATGATGGATCTTGTTGAAGGGCTTTACAAGATGCTCGCAAAGGAGATCTGTGGCGATACAAAGATTACTTATCAGGGTATCGAGATTGATCTCGGTCACTGGGAGAGACTTACAATGGTTGACGCAGTAAAGAAGTATGCAGGCGTTGACTACCACGATTGGCAGAGTGACGAGGATGCAAGGGCTTGTGCAAAGCAGCACCATGTTGAAGTTCCCGGCGATGCTACAAAGGGTACTGTGCTTGTAGAATTCTTTGACGCATTCGTTGAGGAAAAGCTTATCCAGCCTACCTTCATTTATGATTATCCCGTTGAAAACTCGCCCCTTGCAAAGAGAAAGCCTACAGATCCTGCTTTCACCGAGAGATTCGAATACTTCATCAACTGCACCGAGTACGGCAACGCCTTCTCCGAGCTTAACGATCCCATCGACCAGCGCGAGAGATTCGAGAGCCAGGTTGCAAAGAAGAAGGCAGAGGATCCCGATTCTCCCGCAGAGGTTGACTACGATTACGTCACCGCCCTCGAGTACGGTATGCCTCCCACAGGTGGTCTCGGCTTCGGTATTGACAGACTCGTTATGCTTCTCACCGACTCTGCTTCTATCAGGGACGTACTGTTGTTCCCTACTATGAAGCCTGAAGTTTAATGAAGCCTGAAGTTTAATGAAGCCTGAGGTTTAAAAGGAGAAAAAGACTATGGAGAAGAAGCTTTATAAATCCAGAACAGACAAAAAGATCTGCGGCGTATGCGGCGGAATTGCAAAGTATCTTGAAATTGATTCCACTATCGTCCGTCTGATCCTGGTTCTTTCTGTGTTTTGCGCAGGCGTAGGAGTTCTCGCATATTTCGTTGCGGCACTCGTTATGCCCTACGAGCCCGAAGTATAATAAAATAAACATAAATAAAGAAAAACGCAGCGATTAATTGTCGCTGCGTTTTTTTGTCCCGATAAAACGGGACTTTTTTATTGATTGCCGTATTTTTTCAGAAAAGCCTTGATGTCGGAGAGCATTTTCATATCGTTTCGGTCGATATACTCCTCTTCCTTTAATCCAAGTAAATAGCGAGGATCAAGCCTAAGTAATTGACAAATTCTCTTTAGTTGTTCAAGGTTGGGCTCTTGCAGATCACGCTCAATTTTAGAGTAATTCGACTGATTCATAGGAATGCTTCTCGCCATATCAGCCTGCGTCAGATCCATGTCCTCGCGCGCATCCTTTATCTTTTGCCCGATCTTCACTTTTATCACTCTCCTTTGCTAAAATTATAGCAAAATTAACTCAAATTGTTGACAAATAGTTATATTTGCTATATAATAATAGTTAAAAAATAACTATTTCTGTCGTTTGGCTTGGTAAAAAAGCAAAGAGCAGAAGTAAATTCAGTACGCTCTCAAGGCAACGGGAGAATGATAATGCGCGATTACAGTACACCACCTAAAAAGCCAACAAAAAAAGTGATTTTAGGGCAGTTTTTTACCAAGGAAAATATATGGCTAAGACCTCAAATCAAGGATTTTATAAAAAACGCAAAGGTTAGTATCGCCTACGATCCCTTTGCAGGAGAAGGACATCTGTTAAGCGTGGCAGAAAAAGATCTGGGTTTCACAAAGACTGTTGGATTGGATATAGATCCTGTGCTAATATGGGATAAGAATGATTCCCTTATCTCCATTCCTCATATAGAGGGGGCAATAATAATTACCAACCCGCCATACATCTCTAATTACAGTGCATCACGAAAAAAGGTCAGAGATAAAGTTCAGATGTATTTTGAACATTCCGATTATGATGACGTTTATTTGATTGCATTAGATAATATGTTAGAGGCTCAAAAATACGTTGTAGCCATAATTCCCGAAACATTTATCAATTCAGCTTACAGAAAAAAGAGTCTTTTGCACTCTATCACTATCCTTGAGCAAAGTCCCTTCGATGACACGGATACGCCTGTCGCGGTAGCTTGCTTTGACGGAGCAATAAAAAGCCTTGATGATGTAAAAGTATATAAAGGCGACACGTTAGTTAGCTCCTTGGGAAGCATTGAGGCTCTCAGAATGATTCCCGATCATTCTGTTAAAATGATCTTTAACGATAAAAATGGATGGCTTGCCGTCAGGTGCGTAGATTCCACGAACCCCTATGATATGTTGAGATTCGATTACAAAGAAAACATTAATTATAATTGGGAAGAAGGAATTAAGGTGTCATCAAGGCTTTTTACCTTAATAAACATCGACGTGCCGCAAGAAAAGAGAACAGAATTTATTGATTGCTGCAACAGAATTTTAGTTGATATCAGAGAAAAAACCTCTGATTTAATATTTAGTCCGTTTAAAGGTAATATGAAAAACGGAATGCGCAGAAGAAGATTGGATTTTAAAACCTGTCGGGCAATAATTGAATTGGCGTATAGACAAATCAATGGCATTAATTACGGAGTGCAAAATGAACAATTATCAATATTTTGAATATTCAAAAAATCATCCTGAAGAATTATTAGATTCATTTTATGCAAAAGACAAGATAATTATTCCCAGTACGAGCTACACGAGCAACCAACTAACCCAAGGCAACGAAAAGCTTATCGAACTAATAACAGCATTTAAAGTTTTGCACAGTCTTGGTAAAACTATAGAAGATGATAATGTACGTGAAATTGTGGCGAAAATAATTTTCATACTTGATAATACAGAGGGAATTAACTTTTCCGCGTTTTCACAATTCTTTATGGTATACAATTTTACATACTCGCTATACAAAAGCATCAAAACTCCTGCAGAAAAAGCACACGTCATTTACGAGCTTTTGATAAAGTTCTGCAGAGAGCGGCACGATATGTATATGAGTCACGGATATTCCAATACAATTCTTCAAGTAATGTGCGACAATTATTCTCATAAGCGAAACAGCAAAAGTACCATAGAAAAGGTTTTGGGGATATTAGAGCCGCTAAAGCTTGAGCATTTGTCTCAATGCCGTCATTTAGATATTAAAAATGATTTTTACTTCTTACCCGATAAAGGTGATAAGATGATTTTCGAGTATTTTCTACAACATTATGATTTGGAAATGAAATCCAGAGAAATTGAACAAAACAAATTACCCGATATAGTTTTTAAGCATGAAGGTCATTTCTATATCTGCGAACTGAAAACTATGAAAGAGGGCGGCGGCGGACAAAATAAACAGATGGTAGAAATGGCTCATTTTATAAAGTTCTCCGAAGAATCAGAGAATTTCCACTATGTCACCTTTTTGGATTGCTTGTATTCTAATATATTATTAACGGATACATCTCCTAAAATTTCCGCGCAAAGAAATGATGTCGAGAACGCCTTGAGGCAAAATCCAAATAATTATTTTTTGAATACAAGAGGATTGATTAAGTTTGTAAATGATATGGCTTTAGTAAAGGTCTAAAATACAGGCCGCAGAAAATCGACGGGGGTATTGCACTTTCGTCGGTTTTGTGCTATACTAAAGATAGTTCAACTGTAATAAGCAAAAAATTATGGGAGAAATATTATTTAAAGGAGAAAAACTATGACTTTTGTTATTATCGTTTTAGTATTAGCTGCCGTCGTTGCTATTCTCAGCGCGTGCATTAAGATCGTTCCCCAGACCTACGAGTACGTTATCGAGTTCCTCGGTAAGTACAAAACCACCTGGAAGGCAGGACTGCACTTTAAGCTTCCCCTCCTTGAAAAAATCATAAACAAGGTGACCGTAAAGGAGCAGGTGCTTGATTCTCCTCCTCAGCCCGTTATCACAAAGGATAACGTCACTATGCAGATAGACACCGTTATCTACTACTCTATCTATGACGCAAAGATGTATGCCTACGGCGCGGTAAATCCTATTTCCGCTCTGGCAAACCTTGCGGCAACCACCCTTCGTAACCTTGTTGGTGAGCTTGAGCTTGACGGCACGCTTACCTCAAGAGATACCATCAATGCGAAGATGACCGAGATCCTTGACGAAGCTACCGACAAATGGGGCATCAAGGTTAACCGCGTAGAGCTGAAAAACATTATTCCTCCCGCAGAGATCCAGAATGCGATGGAAAAGCAGATGAAGGCAGAACGTGACCGCCGTGAGACACTGCTTCAGGCAGAGGGACACAAGGCGGCTGCTATTACCCGCGCAGAGGGTGACAAGCAGGCTATGATCCTCGCCGCAGAGGGTGAGCGCGATGCGAGAATTGCCCGTGCAGAGGGTGAGGCGAAGGCTATCTTCCTTGCAAAGAAGGCAGAGGCCGACGGTCTGCGCGCGCTCAAGGAAGCGGGCGTTGACGCGGCTGTGCTTGAGATCAAGAAGTACGAGGCTCTCGTTGCTATGTCCAACGGCAAGGCATCCAAGATCATTATTCCCACGGATGCTGTTGAGATGACTAAGGCTAACGTGATGTTCTCCGAGACCTCCGGTCTTGGCGACGTCACACAGCCTGCGCCCGACCAGCCTCCTGTGGTCAAGGACGATCCCTGCTGCGATTAAAAAGGGCTGCTTTATTTAGGCATAATCGAACGAAAAAGGTAGAGGTGCTGAAATCAGTGCCTCTACCTTCAATATTCAAAGAGAAAATTTAAGGTCAAAACCTTCGGTTTTCTCTTTTTTATTTGAGTTTTCGTTCTATCGCCGTTCGCTGAACTCTCGTCGTACCTATGTACGCCTTCGGTCACGAACGACGATTTCTGCTCTAAATCAAGCGCCCTTTTATTTTAATATACTATTGAACTTTATCCCTTTTTGTGCTACAATGTAAATAATAAATAAGGAAGGAGGATTAGCGAATGCCTACTACCGATAAGAATATGGAAATGGCGAGGCGGATTGCCGAGGCTGTTGACGGCGCGGGCGGCGTTGCCTATTTCGTCGGCGGATACGTGAGAGATCTGCTGATGGGCGAAGCGGGCAAGGACATTGACGTGGAGATACACGGTCTGACACCCGACGAGCTTAAAGGAATACTCGACTCGTTGGGACAGCGGCTTGATATAGGCGAGAGCTTTGGCATTTTCGGTCTGCGAGGCTACTCTATCGACATCGCTATGCCCAGGCGGGAAAGCTGTCGCGGGCGCGGACATCGGGACTTTGATATCTTCGTTGATCCTCATATCGGCACTCTCGGCGCGGCGCGCAGACGGGACTTTACCGTCAACGCCATGATGCAGAATATTCTGACGGGGGAGATCATCGACCACTACGGCGGCAGAGAGGATCTTGAAAAAAGGGTGATCCGCCACGTAGACGAGCAGTCCTTTGCCGAAGATCCCCTGCGAGTGCTTCGAGGGGCGCAGTTTGCGGCGAGATTTGAGTTCGAGATCGCCGACGAGACGGTAGAGCTGTGCAGTCAGATGGACATCTCCACCCTGCCGAGAGAGAGAATTCTCGGCGAGACCAAAAAGGCACTGCTGAAGGCCACTCGTCCCTCTATCTTCTTTGAAGAAATGCGACGAATGAATCAGCTTAACGTATGGTTCCCCGAGCTTGAAAGCCTTATCGGCATAGAGCAGAACCCCAAGTATCACACCGAGGGTGACGTTTGGGTACACACGATGATGGTGCTGGATCAGGCGGCGGGGCTTCGGAAATATGCAAAAAGCAGTCTCGGATTTATGCTATCCGCCCTATGTCACGACTACGGCAAGGCGATCTGCACCGAGATGATCAAGGGCGAGATACACTGCTACGGTCACGAAGTAGCGGGACTGCCCCTTGTTAAGTCCTTTATGAACAGGATAACGAACGAGGTCAGCCTTACAAAATACGTGCTGAATATGTCGGAATATCATATGAAACCAAACGCGCTGGCGGCGCAGGGCGCGTCGGTCAAGTCCACCAACAAAATGTTTGACTGCTCGGTAGATCCCGAGGGGCTTCTCTGCCTTGCTATCGCAGACGGTCTCGGCAAGACCTCCCCGAGAGAGTACGTGTCCTATAACGACTTCTTCCGCGAGAGGCTGGCTACCTACCGCGAGTATATGGCGCGCCCATACGTGATGGGACAGGATCTTATCGACGCGGGACTGAAGCCCGACAAGCGCTTCTCCGAGTATCTTGAATACGCCCACAAGCTTCGCCTTGCGGGAGTGGAAAAGGAGTCTGCGCTGAAGCAGACATTAAGCCTTGCAAAAAAAGCAAATAAATAGACAACTTTTGCAAAAAACTCTTGACATTTCGACTGCTTTCTGCTAAAATTGATGTATCTTTTATTTTTTCAAAGGCGTTTGAGCGAAGAATAGTACCGTCTGTACGAATGAGCAGAGAGCTGTCGGTTGGTGTGAGACAGAGATCCGTTGGGCGTGAATTCACTTCGTTAGCCGTTCGCTGAAACCCAGATGGCAGTAAAGTAGGCGACACCGGGTGCGACCGTTATATCGCTACGGGTGTGTTAGCACCTAACGAGGCAATCCTCGCGAGAGGATTGTAAAGCAGAGTGGTACCGCGTAATTTTACGTCCCTGTGTTATTTTTAGCACAGGGACTTTTTATTTTTGGTAATTGGCGCAGATGTGCGCACATTATATACACTTTTCCGGAGGAAAAACAAAATGAAAAAAATCACATCCATTATTCTCACACTGGCGCTGCTTCTTGGCGCCTGCCTTTCCATCACCTCTTGCGTTGACGAGAGCAATAAGATAAAGGTAAATCCCGACAAGGAGCATTATGTTGTCGGTATATGCCAGCTTGCTCCCCACGACGCGCTTGATGCGGCTACCGAGGGCTTTAAGACCGCTCTCACCGAGGCTCTTGCAAAGGAAGGCAGAACGGTTGAATTTAAATACCAGAACGCCCAGGGCGATTCCAACACCTGTACCACTATCGTAAGCTCCTTTGTTGCAGAGGACGTGGATCTTATTATGGCGAACGCCACCGCTGCGCTTCAGGCTGCGGCAAACGCAACTCTCACCATCCCCGTGCTTGGCACATCCATCACCGAGTACGGCGTGGCTCTTGAGCTTGACGGCTTTGACGGCACCGTAGGCGGCAACATCTCGGGTACCTCCGACCTCGCTCCCCTTACCACCCAGGCGCAGATGATGATCGACACCCTCGGTCTTAAGTCGGGTGACAAGGTTGGTCTGCTCTACTGCTCCTCAGAGCCCAACTCTCAGTACCAGGTTGACGAGGTTGAGAAGTACCTCACATCCAAGGGAATTGCTTGCACACACTACAAGTTCAACGATTCAAACGATCTTCAGAACATCACATTAAGCGCGGCTGAAAGCTGCGACGCCATCTACGTTCCCACCGACAATACCGCGGCAAGCAACACCTCTATCATCAACAACGTTTGCGAGCCTATGAAGGTTCCCGTATTCGCAGGCGAGCAGGACACCTGCAAGGGCTGTGGCTATGCTACCCTTGCTATCAGTTATGCGAACATAGGTAAGAAGACAGGTGAGATGGCAGCAAAGATCCTTCTCGGTCAGGCTGACATCACCACTATGGCTATCGACTACGACGCAGAGCCTGTTAAAAAGTATAGTGAGGTGGCTTGCGTAAATCTCGGTATTGATATCGAGGCACTCAAGGCGGCGGGATACGTTGTTATCCCCGGCACTGAGGTTGAATAAAATACACTTGTTTCGGAGTAAAAATGGGCTTTATCAATGCGATTCCCGGCGCAGTCGCGCAGGGACTTATCTGGGGACTGTTTGCGATCGGTCTCTACATCTCATATAAAATTCTTGACATTGCCGATCTGACGGTTGACGGCTCGATCTGTACGGGCGCGTGTGTGCTGGCGGCGCTTATGTCAAGGGGCGTGAACGTATATCTCTGTATCCTGGTTGCCTTTCTCGCAGGCGCGGCGGCAGGCGCTGTGACAGGACTTTTCCACACGGCTATGGGCATCCCCCCTATTCTGTCGGGTATTCTGACACAGCTGATACTATGGTCGGTGAACCTTAAGATTCTCGGCAAGGCAAACGTGTCTATCAGCTCGAGAAAATATCCCGTACTGCTTTCCTCAATAGACAACACTAAGGCTATTATCGTGTCGACAATTTTCTGCGCTCTGACCATCATCGGACTGTTTCTCTTCTTCTACACCGAGATCGGTCTTACCTTAAAATCCACGGGTGACAACGAGGCTATGAGCCGCGCGCAGGGCGTAAACGTAAGCTTTAACAAGGTGCTTGGCCTTGCCATATCCAACGGAATTATCGCCGTTTCGGGCGCGCTGCTGGCGCAGTATCAGGGCTTTGCCGATATAAATATGGGGCGCGGTGCTATAGTTATCGGTCTTGCGGCAATTATTATCGGTCTTTCGGTTTCTCTTAAGATCAAGCCCAATTTCGTCGTTTCGCTTATCGGCGTTGTGGGGGGCGGAATAGTTTATTACCTCGTATATTCCTTCGTCATCTTCCTCGGTCTTGACACGGATCTGCTCAAGATGCTGTCTGCTATAGTGGTAGCCATATTCCTGGCACTTCCCAACCTTAAGGCAAAATATTTCAGCAAGGTTAAGGGAAAGGACAAGACTCAAGCGCTAAAAAATGAGGTTGGAGGTGAGGAGAATGCTTAAAATAACCAATCTTCACAAGACCTTTATGCCCGGAACGATAAATGAGAAAAAGGCACTTGACGGCCTTAGTCTGACTATTAACGAGGGGGATTTCGTCACCGTTATCGGCGGAAACGGCGCGGGCAAGAGTACCCTGCTCAACGCTATTTCGGGCGTATGGAAGCCCGACGAGGGCTCTATTGAGATCGACGGCGTTGACGTGACGAATATGCCCGAGCATAAGCGCGCTGCCTTTCTCGGCAGAGTTTTCCAGGATCCGATGAAGGGCACGGCACCCGATATGGAGATCGCCGAGAACCTGTCTATCGCCGACCGCAGAGGAACGAAGCGACGTCTGAAATGGGGCTGTACCAAGGCGGACAGAGAGAAGTATAAAAAACTGCTCGCCAGCCTGGAGCTTGGACTTGAGGACAGACTTTCCTCTAAGGTAGGTCTGCTTTCGGGCGGTCAGAGACAGGCTGTCACTCTGCTTATGGCGACTATCAGGAAGCCGAAGATTCTTCTGCTTGACGAGCATACGGCGGCTCTTGACCCAAAAACCGCCGCAAAGGTGCTTGAGATAACAGACAAAATAGTAAACAAAAACCGTCTTACCACCCTTATGATAACACACAATATGCGCGATGCTATTGCACACGGCAACCGCCTTATTATGCTCCACGAGGGCAGAGCTATAATCGACGTGGCAGGCGAGGAGAAGTCGAGGCTTACCGTTGAGGATCTGCTGGAGATGTTCAACAAGGCAAGTGGCGACCATTTCTCAAGCGACAGAGCAATTCTTTCTTAAAATATCAGAAAAAACCGAGCAAGCGCTCGGTTTTTCTATTATTTAGGGTTGATTTTAAAGTAAATATATGATAAAATATATAAGTTAATCAAAAAAAGAAGAAGCAAAGCTTTTTCTTCTTTAAGGAAAAGGAAGAGTAATATGTATTACGGATATCGTATCAGCGACTATACTGCCGATCTCGCAAGGAGAGCAGAGGCAGATTGTAAAGAAATATTTGCAAAAATCGAGGAAAATGCCCTTATTTGCTCAGCGAAGGTGCTTTCCGCCTTTCAGGAATGTAAGGTGTCTACTGCAGATTTTATCGAGGTGACAGGCTACGGCTTCACCGACTCGGGCAGAGATAAGCTGGAGGAGATCTACGCTCGTGTTTTCGGTGCGGAGGATGCCCTCGTGCGCCCTCAGCTTATGTCGGGCACTCACGCCCTTGCGGTCACACTCGGCGGTCTTTGCAAGCCGAATGATACCCTGCTCTACATAACGGGTACTCCCTACGACACTCTGCAGACTGTTATCGGCACCGCGGGTGAGAGCCGCAACTCGCTTATGGCTTACGGCGTTAAGTATGAGGAGATCGACCTCAAGGACGGCGACTTTGACATTGAAGCTATAAAGGAAAGACTGTGCAAATCCTACGTTAAGGTAGCGGCAATACAGCGCAGCCGCGGATATGCGCAGCGAAAGAGCCTTACCATCGCGCAGATTGAGAGAGCGGTAAAGGCTATCAAGGAGGTTTCTCCCGATACAATTATTATGGTTGACAACTGCTATGGCGAGTTTACCGAGGACAGAGAGCCTACCGACGTTGGCGCAGACGTTTTCGTCGGCTCGATGATGAAGAATCTCGGCGCGGGCTTTGCCGTTTCGGGTGCTTACTGCGTTGGTACGAAGACGGTAATTGAGGACATAGCCGAAAGACTTACCGCCCCCTGTATCGGCAAGGATCTGGGAGCAAACTTCAATCAGCTTGCCTCCTTCTACAAAGGCTTCTTTATGGCTCCCGCCTGCGTGGCTTCTACCCTGAAGTCTATGGTTTTTGCGGCGAGGATGCTTGAGCTTGCGGGATTTGAGGAGGTTGATCCTCGCTATGACGAAAAACGCACCGACATCGTACAGACGGTAAATCTCCACTCGGCAGACAAGCTTATCAAGTTCTGCAAAGGAATACAGATGGGCTCTCCCGTCGAGGCGTACTGCATTCCCGAGCCGGGTGATATGCCCGGTTATCCCCACCCCGAGATCATGGCGGCAGGTACCTTCATCACAGGTGCGACCAACGAGCTTAGCTGTGACGGCCCTATCGTAGAGCCCTACACCGCATATATGCAGGGCGGTCTGACCTATGAATACGGAAAGCTGGGCATAATGAAGGCTATTGATACGATGCTTGATCTTGCGTAAATTCGGAATTCGGAATTCGAAATTCGAAATTAATATTGACAACGCCTAAGCAAAATGATATAATTTATATTGAACCGAACAGAATATACATCAGGGGTGCGTTTTGCTGAGATGACCGAGTGGTCAAACCCTTTAACCTGATACGGATAATGCCGTCGTAGGAAGAATGGATTAGGTGCTATTGCCATTAGTTTACCGCGCGGATGTGTTTATCTGCGCGGTATTTTTTGCGGTTTCTTCACCGCTTCCAAAGGAGGAAGAAAAAATGAAGAAAAACACTCTCGCGCTGTGCGAGGCGGGTATTATGATCGCCCTCTCCACAGTTCTGGCAATGCTGAAGCTGATCGATATGCCCTACGGCGGCTCGGTCACATTTGCACAGATGCTGCCTATCCTTATTTTTGCATACCGTCACGGTCCCAAACTCGGTATGGGCGCGGCTCTCACCGCCTCGGTGATTCAGCTGCTGCTTGGACTTGAAAACTTCTCCTACCTGCCACTCGTCACCTGGTACTCTATTGTAGTTCTCGCCCTGCTTGACTACATCGTGGCATACTCGGTATTTGGCGCGGTCGGTTTCCTGCGGGGAAAAATGGATTACAGAACGGCAATGACGGTTGGCGCGGTTGGCGCATCGGTGGTAAGATACCTCTGCCACGTGATCTCCGGCTTTACCGCCTGGGCTGCCTTTGAGATACCCTCGGGCGCGGTGCTTGCCTACTCCGTGGGCTACAACGCCACCTATATGATCCCCGAGACCATAGTTCTCGCTGCGGCGACATATTACATCTGCTCGGCAATAGACTTCTCGAAGGATACCCCCGTAAGGGCTAAGAGGATCTCGGGCGATGGAAATATTGCCCTGATGAAGCTACTTTCGGGACTTGCCGTATTTGCGGCTATTATCGTTGACACCGTGCTTGTTTTCTCGGAGATTCAGGATGCCGAGACAGGCGACTTTATCCTCTCGGGACTTGCTAACGTAGACTGGATTTCCTTCGCGGTAGTGACTGTGGTTTGTCTTGGCGCGGCGGTAATTCTGCGCGTGATGGACAAGAAAAAGGAAGAAAAATAATCAGGCTTATGTCGCGTGAAATTCGCGCAAAAAAAGAGCCGCTACCTTCAGACTATGTGGTCGGTAGCGGTTCTTTTTTATTTAGACGCGGTATCGGGGTTGCGTCTTTTCGTCTTTCTTCTCCTCGACGGCTTGCGGCGGATATTCGCCTTTTCAAGTCCCTCTCTATACTCGGCAAGGGAGGCCTCGTCAGCCTGCTTTACAGTGCGCCTTGCGCGCCAGGTTTCGTTAAAGTTTCTATGTAGCTTGAGGGAGAGAAGCATATCGCCGTGCTTCTTACAGGAGAAATGAATAGTATATTTTTGTCCCTTGGAGTGCAGAAGCTTATCCTCCTGCTTCATTTCCTTCTTACAGAGGGGACAGAGGGGAGTCTTAACGACCTCGTCGTCAAGCATCTCGGTAATGGTGACGTATCCGTCGCCGCCTGCGTCGGCATCGCCGATAACCGAGTCCTCAAGGAACTCGCCGCGGACGGAAGAGTAGGTCCTGACTCCCTCGGGGACGTCAAGCTCCTTTGCCACGAGGGCGGTAAAATAAGCATCGTTCAGCGCGTCGTGGGCAGGCAGATGCTGCTCCAGACCGAAGTGGTCCATAGCGTATTCAAGCGAGCGCTGCTTTGAGGAATCGTCGGTCTGTCGGTTAAAGATCACCTGCAGGTCGTAGACCTTATCGAGCCAGCCTGACGGAATACCGTGTACGTTGAAGTTTTCCTTCAGCATCGGGATATCGTCAGGGCCCCAGGTGAGAAAGCAAAAGTCCCTGCCGCACCACCTTTTAAATCGCTCGGCTGCCTCAGGCAACGGAGTGCCCATATCCATCTGAGCCTGGGTGATGCCCGTAAGCTCGCTGACGTGTCTGTGGAGCTTCTTGAAATACTGCGGCTTTACAATTATCTGATAGGAGCCGCAGATGTTCATTCGGGAGTCCAGCTTGACCGCGCCTATCTGAATAACCTCGCCGCGCAGACGGCAGGCAAGACGGCGCTGTACTGCAAGAGCCTTTTGCGCATAGGCCTGATTCCACTCTAAATCAAGTGTAATATAGTACATCTATTAGTCCTTTTTTCATATTTTCTCAATATATTATAACACCCCATATTTTAAAAGTCAATAAGGGTAGAAAAATATTTAAAAATAAAGGTCGCCCGAGTCTTTTTCTTCGGGCGACCGATAGATTAATTCTGTATTTTGGGATTATTCTTCATAAACTCCTTCATAAAGTCAACGAGGCGTTCAACACCCTCGTAGGGCATAGAGTTATAGAGAGAGGCGCACATACCGCCAACGCTGGGGTGACCTGCAAGGTTGATAAGTCCCTGCTCTTCCGCCTGCTCGATAAACCTCTTATCAAGCTCACCGTCGCCCGTCAGGAACGCCACGTTCATCATACTGCGGCACTTCTTGTCCACGGGAGAGGTGTAGTATGACTGTCCCTGACCGTCAAGGTAGTCATATATCAAGCTTGCTTTTTTCTCATTGCGGCGCTTCATCTCCTCAAGTCCGCCGACCGAGAGAATCCACTCAAGCACCAGCTTTGCAATATAAACGCACCAAAGGGGTGCGGTATTACCCTGCGAATTACTCTCTACAAGGTGCTTGTAGTCGAGGATAGAGGGAGTATCCTTACGGGCAGAGCCGATAAGGTCGTTTCGCACGATGACGACGGTAAGTCCGGTTGGAGAGACGTTTACCTGGGCGTCTGCGTAGAGGATACCGAACTTAGTGACGTCGATAGGCTCGGAGCAGAAGCAGGAGGTAAGGTCGCAGACCAGGGGAATATTTCCCGTATCGGGAATATAATGGAACTTTGTGCCGTAAACCGAGTTGTTAAGGCAGATATGCACGTAATCGGCATCGGGACGGAAATCCGCGCGGGTCGTCACGGGGACGGTGGAATAGGGGGGAGAAGCTCCGCCCGAGGAGGCGGCGATAACGATGTCACCGTACTTCTTTGCCTCGTCGCAGGCGCGCTTTGAGTACTTACCCGACACGATATAGTCGGCGCACTTATGGGAGGAGAGCAGGTTCATCGGTATTGCGGCATACTGTCCCGTAGCATCGCCCTTGAGGAAAAGTATCTTATAGTTTGCGGGGATGTTCATCAGCCGTCTGAGAGCATCCTCTGCGCCTGCGAAGATCTCCTTATACTCAGCGGAGCCACGCTCAAGCTCCATAACCGAAAGGCCTGTGTCGCGGTAGGAGAGCATCTCTGCCTGGGCGCGCTCAAGAACCTCAAGAGGAAGCATCGAGGGACATTGGGAAAAATTATATATCTGATCTCTATCCATTTAAGATTTACGATCCTTTCTTTTGTATAGGAATATTATACTACTTAAGACGGTTTTTGTCAAGTGCGGTGAGCAAAGAGGTCATCTCTGCGTGGCTTTTTACTGTATAGGTTGGCGCGGGAATGTCCATATCGGGATAGCTGCCCGACTGGGCGGTGTGAATATATACCGTCTGCATTCCTGCGCGGCTTGCACCCAAGATATCGTCGCGCATATCGTTGCCAACGTAGATGCTGTTCTGCGCGCTTATGCCGAAGCGGTCAAAGGCAAGCTCAAATATCTCCCTCGCGGGCTTTTTCACTCCAACGTCGGAGGAGATCATTATTCCGTCAAAGAGGTCGTAGAGCCCCGTAGTATGAAGCTCGTCAACCGTAAAGCAGCTCTGGGCATTTGACACAAGATAAACCCCCGCTCCCTCCGCTTTAAGACGGCGGAGCATATCGGCAGCGCCCTCAAAGGCGCGAAGGCGAACCATAGAAAGTCTTCTGAACTCGCTTGCCAGCGAGGGCGCAACCGAGGTGTCCACCGAGCGGGCTGCAAGCATCTGCTCGAAAACCGAAAGGAGATTTATCTCGTGATACTCTCCCCTCTTCGCCTCGGCGCAAAGCGAAAGATACTCCCGTCTGACAGAAGTCGCCCTCTCCTCACCGTCGCCAAGCAAAGAGGCTACGCCCTCCCAAAGCTCCTCGCGGCTCTCGTCGGTCCATATATCTACAAGTGTACCGTACAGGTCAAAAATAAAGTTCATATTTTTTACTCCATAGAATTTACTTACATTATTTTACTATATTATTGCCCGATTGTCAAGAAAAAGCGGCCCATACGAGCCGCTTTTATTATTTTGTTATACACTAAGACTTAGGCAGAGCATCAATAGCCTCCTGCGCCTCAGTCAGCGCATGGTCAAGAGCTCGGATATGCTGAATCAGCCATACGCGGTTAACGTTGGAATTGACTATCGGATTTCCCGATGCGTCTAAGGTATAGTATTCGGATGCGGCATAGTAAGCGTCCTCTACAATAGTGATGCCCGTTCCCGCATAGGTAAGGTCGTCTATCATAGTCTTTGCATCGGTGAGAAGCTGTCCGAATTTAGCTACAGCCTGAGCATCGTAGGTATTCATAATACCTATGTCACCACCGTTATCCTTCAGCTTTTTGCCTGCAGGAAGGTAGTAGGAATAGCCGTCAATGACCTCGTAGTTATAGGCTGTTGACACCCAGTTATCGGTGACGAAGGAGCCTGTGCCGCCAGCCTCGCCGTTATAGCCGACTATGTTAGCCTCGCCAACGTAGGTATCACCGATCTGATACCAGCCGCCAACGATATTGCCCTCGTCATCTCGGTCACAGGTGAATACCGAAACGTATACGGGCGCCCAGCCGTTAGCTTGGGTCAGTGGGTCGGTGGTCAGGTACAGCGTCATCTCACAGCCATAGCCGCGGAATACGCCGCCGTTGCTACTGTTTGTGGCAACGTAATCGTCACCCGTCTTGTTATTTCCGTCAAGGTTCTCGTGCTTGATAATCACCTTTGCCTTGGTGGTTTCACCGTTTATTACCATATTAAGCTGTCCTGCGAACAGCGTTTCTACCGTCATGTTATCGTCGGTGACAGAGCCGTCAACGTTTCCGATATAGTTAGATGTCCACTCCTGTCTGCCGTCGAACTTATTATCAAGAGCATCTACAAGCTCGTTATAAGTGGTTGCCGTGTTCAGAATATCAAGGAACTTTGAATGGACGGCATCTCTCGCGGCTGCCTCCGACTCAACGTTAATTCCGAACTGGAAGTTAAGAAGTGTTTTATAGCTATTACGCGCGGGGAAGGTATTTGAGTTTGAGCCGAGGGTGTAGGTGACATTAAAAGTCAGATAATCGCCCGCGGCCACTACTCTGCCGTTAGGGAAAGAGGTGACGACACCTATTTTCCTACTATTATTGGACGTGCTGACGTAGCTATTATTGTAGTTTGCAAGTGAGCTTTGATAATAAAGACCTCGGTATGCATATTCATGAGAGGTGTTGTTGTACACGGTGATCTCATAGGTAACGCTGCCCGCGGTGCCACTGCTTGATTTACTGAGGGTTGAATCTACGGTAGTGGAATGCTTGATATGGTTAGCCTGATATACGTCAAGCCCCTGCACGCTTGTCTGCTTTATCTCGGTAATAAAGAGCGCCGAGGGAACCTCGACTTTTGCCTCTCCACCGACGACAAAGGTGTCGGATAAGGCGGAATATCCTATGCAGGTAAAAATAAACATAAAGGAGAGGGCGATACATACAATAACGTTCATAGACTTTGTCATAATCACTCTCTCCTTTTCTTTATTTATTCTTTAGTTTCGTCATTTTGCGGCGCAAGGATGTTCTCTGCGCGGCGCTTTATTACACCGATGATCCTCTTGAGCGCGTGGGGATGCGTATCGGGATCTATGGTGTGGTTTGCGTGAGCGATAGCCGCCTTTCTGATAACCTCCCTGTCCCTTGCGGCATCACGGGTAGGTACAAGCACCATATCACCCTCGGCAAGCTGCTCGCCATTAGGATCGTAGCGGTATACCTTATTTTTCTTTGTTCTTTCGGGCCAAACGACACCGACGACCTCAATGCCCGGCGCCTCCTCTGTGCCCTCGTAATCCACGTCATCATCCTCTACGTAATCCACGTCGGAGAGAATAACGTCGGGAGTAGCCATCGCCTCGGCGATGTCCTCAAGCTCTACGCCCTCCTCAACGATAATCGCCTCCTCAACGCCCTGCTCGTCCTCAAACTCGATGACGGTGCCGTGAGGCTGCTCCTCGGTAAGACCGTAAATAGCATCGTAATTATCTACCTTGATCTCAAAGACGTAAAGGAGCTTTGTATTAGTGGGGATAAGGAACTGCGTCATAGTCTCGTCCTTGTTCTCGCACATAAGGACGGGGGACTGTATGGTATCTCTGATACCGAGCATTTCGGTAAAGGTCTTGATTGGAACGAGCTGATATCCCTCGGTGTCAAACTCGCCGTCGATCTGCTGGATAAAGGAGCGGTAGGAGGAAAGGATCCTCTTGACCTTGTTGGCGTAGTTAATATCCTCGTTTCTCGTTATATAGATGAAAATCACCAGCACCGCAGCCAAAACAGCGTCAAGCGATGCCGCACCGATACCAACGTAAAGGAACAGGTTCTGGTTTACAGCGCCACGGCAGGCAAGCACCTTGCTCTCTCCGTCGGGAGCGCTGGAGGAAGAGTGAATGCTGAAGTTTTCTTCAAGAAGAGGAATATTAAGCGAAATGAAATAGCTGTTTTCGTTATTAGTCTCAAACTCATCGCAGCTGCTAAGCACGTCGATATGCATTGTCACCACAAGCATAGAGGTTGCATTGCTAAGCCCATAAGCCTCAATAAACTTATATGCCTCGGCATTATATTTTGCAAAGTCTACAAATGCGCCCTCCTTTACCGTAATGCTATCGGTAAGATTAACGCTGTGTGTAGAATCGGCTAAGAGAACATCGGTGGGATCAAAGATGTGATCTCCCGTGGTCTTGTCCGATATAATCAGCTGGGCGGTGATGCCGTAGGTGTAATCAAAGCCCACACCTGCGGTATCCATATTTAGCTCATAACTAAAATCTGTGTGAATACCGTTCACAAGAGAGGAAACGTAGGACTGACCCGAGCCTATCCACTCCTCCTCAAAGAAACCGTTATCTCTGTATCTGACCTTATAGTCAGAGGAGCCGCTCTCAGTATATTCTATGTAATAGGTACGGTTCATCTGATCGTAGGTAATAAAAGAACCGAGCGCAATAACCAGCACGACTGCCAGAGCGACCGCCTGAATGGTGATCCACTTTTTTCTATTACGCTTATAGTCTTGTCGTCTTTTAATTTCGGCTTCAGACATATATTTTCTCCCTTCTAACGAACAAACAGGCTTCGCAGCCAAAGCGTAGGATAACCAATATAGGGTATCTTAAAGTTGACTATGCCAAGGATACTTGAATCATAGATGAAGCCCGCGTCGATCTCCTCGTTGGCATCACCCTTAGTAAAATAGCGTTTCTGTCCGTTAATAATCTGTATATCTACGACTCTGTGGACTACCACAATGCCGTCTTTTTCAAATGCAATGACCTGACCCTCTGTGACGGTCTGGTCGTCATATCTTTCATATATGGCGGCGTCGCCCTTGTTAAGCTCGCCCGTCATACTTGGTGTTCCGATAACGTATACTCCGATAAAGAACTGGTTGGAGATAACCATTACCGTAAACAGCATAATTGCCACGGCAACCACCGTGATAGGAACTGCCAGCTTGCTCTTTTTTTCGAGAGCAAAGCGCCTTTTTTTCTCGTAAAGCGAATCTATAAATAAATAGATCGCGAGGGGTATAAGCAGCCGTGCGAAGGAAAGAAGTGAATCCGAGATCGCAGGCTTGTACGGAATTATGTATGTATAAAGTGTGATTATAGCCCTGTACGCCATATTAGGATAGAATCCGTAGCGAGAGGACATATAGTGATAAAGAAGATTGGATATAACGGCGGGAAATAGCGTCATCGCCATAAAATCCATAAATCTGTTAAATGAAATAATGTAATAAATATTACCGAAAATAAGTGTTTCTGCAACTACGCAGGAAAGGTAACAAAGAACGTCTGCGACGGCATCGCCCTGTGATCTTATCACATATCTGAAATATTCCGATGCGACAATAATTATAGCCGTGGGCAGAAGGTGAGTGAAGAAAACGCCGAAGGAAGCGTAAGGATTTTTCACAAATCCAAAGCCGATGCCCGTAAGATACATCAGCATAAGCAGTACCGCGCCTATAATACACATAAGCATAAGCACCTGTCTTGAATTTATAGACGGCGCACTTCGCTTTTTGATAAAATACCGGGACGCGACGGCAACAGGGATCAAAAGTATAGCCGCCGTTATTCTTCCGCTGTACTCACCCGGCAAAAATAAAGCGACGAGGAGGACAGCAAGGGTGGATGCCGTAATAGTATATAATACTTTTTTATCGGTATTCATTTACCGTCCTCCTCGTTTACTTTATTTTAAACCAAAAATCACGTTGGAATTATGGGGTTGCAGATGCGCTCTCTGCAACGAAGGTGAACGTAAAGGCGCCGACAGTTGTAGTATCAGGAGTCTTGTTCAGCTTTACTGTAACAGCAATGTCAAGAGTTGCGCCCGCTGCGAGATTGGTAGAAGAACCGTCTGCAAGGTTGTAAGTAACCGTGAAGAATTCCGGGTTGTCATTGTTTGCAGCACCGGTGGCAGCCACCTTGATAACAGCATCAAGGTCACCCTTGTTCTGAATTCTGAAAACGATAGTTTTAGAATCGTCCTTGCCCTTAAGGCTGTAGATGTGGTAGGATGCAGTATCCTGAGCCACGTTGCAGCTTGCGGTATAGCCGTAGGTATCAATATTGGTCACGTCGGATACAACATCGGTTCCGCCAAGACCGTCTCTGACTATACCAACGAGTACTACGTCCTCGTTAAACGCATCGGTAGCGCCCTGCTCGGAAACGGTAGCATTACCGTTAAGAACGAAGGTATCGCTAAGTGCTGCGTAACCTATCGACATAAGCATTACCGCTACGATAACGAAGGCTGTGATGATGGTCTTTCTGTTTCTCATTGTCATTTTGGTTTTTCCTTTCTTAATTTATTTTATCTCAAAAAGCTTGTGCTTTATAGATAACTAAGCATTTATTTTATAAATATTTATAGTAATATAATTCGATTATACTCTTTTCGCTTACAAAAGTCAATGGATTTTGTATTTTTCGGCTAATCTCACAATTAGCAATAAAGCTTTTTGAGCAACCTGACTATATTTACCTTAATTAAAACAAAAAACGGCTCATTTGAGCCGTTTTTTTGTTCATTATACAGCCGCGGCGGCGGGGGATTTTTCCTCATCCTTTGCCTTTCTCTGCCTTTCGCGGCGCCTCTCACGGGCGAGCTTTTTCTTATACTCTCTGTCCTCACTAATCTGGGAAAAAACCAGATCGATGCCCTCTCTTACCGTAGCCACGGCGGCAGGCGAGCTGACGCGGACAGAGGAGGCGGACTGCTTTATCTTAACCTCGCTCTCGCTTAGAAAATCAAGCACCTCGCGGTCAATAAAACGTAGCTCGCAGAGGATCTCGCCCCGCTTAATGGTGATGCGAAGAAGCCTGTACGCGCCGATCTTGTAGTCGTAATAATTCGCGCACTTACACTCCTTTACCCCCTCTTTCGATAAGGCGTGGATGACTATTTCGTCGAAGTAAGCTTTTAGCTCGGCTGAGAGGGCGGCATATTTTTCCTCCATAGTCGGCGCGTGCTTTGAAAAAACTACCGCATTGTCAACATCAACAAGCTCGTCCACTTTATTCATTTCATTCTGCGCCTGGGAAGCACTCCCCTTTGCATCAGCCAAGGCTGTTGCCGTCCTTGTGATGATCTCAGACAGCTCGGCAGAATCAATATGCTCTATCTCAGGCTCTCGGGCTGGCTGATCCTTTTCCTTTCCGTCATTTATGTCGCGTAGCATAACCCTGATCGAATAAATACACAGTCCGCAGAAAAACAGCATTATTACGCCGAGGGTTATCTGTAAAAATCCTTCCATTTTTTCATCTCCTTTTAGTTTTTTAGCCCATTCTAAACTACTCGGAAATGAAAATGCAAGCGTATTTTGACGAATATTTTTTCTTCTCAAAAACTTTTGTGAAAGGAGGACAGGTCGATGGAGGATTTTTATATAAAATGCATAAAGGTGGATAAAAAATGCGGCAGATCGCTCTGCCGCATTTAAAATAGATTTTTGAATTAGCCGTTGTATCCGGGGATATTATCAGGATTTACACCGTCGGGGATCTGTACGCCGCTGCCGAGGGTGATGCCGAAGAGGTTAGCAAGGTCATTGTACTGCTGCTCCTTCTCGGGATTGGAAGCAAGCGCCTCGTTAAGCTTATTCTCGATCTCAGCTTTAGTCTCCTCGTTCATATTCGCGGTAGCGTCCTGAACGGTGGTGGAGAGGTCCTCGTTGTTGTTTACAGACTGGGTAACGGTGTCAAGACATACGCTGGAGTTGATAACCGCGTCAACAGACTGGACGAGCTGATCATCGGTGGTCTCCTCAGGTCTTGTAGCAATGTTGATAAGTCCTGCGAACGCCTCTGCCTCCTGCTGAACGAACTCATCTCTCGCCGCCTGCTGCTCCTCCTCGGTTGCGCCTGCGTTAGCCTCGATATTCTGCTGAATACCTGCCTGAAGGTTCTCGTAGTAGGTGCCTGCCACGTCGAGAATGATCTCATTCATCTCGTTCTGCTCCTCATCCTCGGGAGTCTCGGGCTCTTCCTCGGGAACGAAGTCGTCGGGATTGAAGTCCTCACCGAAATCGCCATCAAAGTTATTATCGAAGTCGGGATCCTCTACGGGAGGATTATCCTCAGAGCCACTGTCGCCCGAGCCGCTGTTGCCTGTAAGGAAGCCCTCAACCATACCAACGAAGAACTCTCTGTTCATATCGTTGAACTCAGGGTCGTTGTTATCGTACATACCGCCGAGAGCGTCAACCGCGGACTCGGTGGAAAGTGTGGGAGGAGTCTCGGGCTGGTCGTTGCCGCCCTGATCGTTGCCGCCCTGGTCGTTGCCGCCCTGATCATTGCCACCCTGGTCGGAATTATCGGGATTATCGGGATTATCGGGGTTATCGGGATTATCGGGATTATCGGGATCCTCGTTGCCACCAAAATCGGGAAGCACGGGTGCGCTCTCAAGAGCAGCCTCGATCTCACCGAGCATTTCTTCTATCTTCATCTCCTGCACGGTCTGGTATCCGCCGAAGCCAAGGATACCAACGCAGACGACGAAGGATGCAAGCTTAATTAAAAATTTCATTACTGCTCACCTCCAAAGGTAGTGATCGCCCATCTGATGTTGACTGCGATCTGGTTCATACAATCAGCATAGGACTTGTTATTGTTTTCAACGATATTATTGATCTGGAATGCGATAGAGGGCTTCATATAAGTAGAGAGCATCTCGTTCTTTACAAGTCCCTCGATAAGAAGGGGAGGAAGCTGATTGATACAGCTGGTCTGCTTCATAACGTCCATAGTTGCGCCGAGAGTACCAAACTGATCTACGAGATCAAGCGCGCCCTCTATTCCCTCAGACGTATCCATATTGCCGAGAGAATCCATAAGACCGAGAAGGTCCATAATGATATCTACGCAAAGACGGCTGTCCTTTGCCTTCTCCTCATCGGTCCAATCGGTGAAGTTGGTAGCCGCAAGCATCTTCTCTACAGTAACCGCGTGGGAAACGAAGCCGTCCTTCGCAAGAATTCTGTTTGCAACCTCAAGGCTTGCCGCGTCGGCGGTGGAGGAAACGTATGCGTTAAGAATGGTGTAAAGGTTGTCACGGGTGAGCTTTGCGGTGCCGGACTTAAGAGTAAGCGCGTTAACAACTCCTGCTACGGGAGAGATATAGTCCTTATACTGCTCTCTGTTCTCATCGGTGACAGTGATGATAGTCTTGTTAGTCTTATCGTAAATGTAGGTTATACCGTTAATATCAATAGTGAACCATCCGTAGGTCTTATCCTCGGATGCGTGAGCGAAGGCAGACTGTACCTTCTCCCAATGCGCAACGTAGGAGGTGAACATCTTGTGACCGGATACCAAAGAGGAGGTTCTGCCGCCGTTCTGCGCTATGGTGTAAACGTAATACTTGATAGTGTTGGACTTGAACTCTGTTGAATCGCTCTTTACCATCTGGGTGAGAAGCTCATCCATAAAGATATCGTATGCTGCCGCATCGTTTGCAGGGATCTGAAGGGTTTCGCCAAGGATCTCGATACCAAGCTCGAATGCGCCCTCAATGGTAGGACCGAAGGCGGAGAGACCCGATATAGCCTCAACCACATCGCCCAGGATCTCCTCATCCTCAAGCATAGCCTCAAGGTCGGCGTTTCCGGAGATAAGAGCTGCGAGAATTCTGCTTTCGGCAAGGACGCCTACTGCGCCGCCGAGAGCCTGAATATCCTTTTCGATAGTAGCCTTATCAGCATTCTTGTAGTAGTCTACGAAGTTGTTGATAAGACCGCCCATAAGATCCTCCTCCGCAGGCTCCTCCATCTCAAGATCTGCGATAACGCCCATAAGAACGTCGGCAAGGAGAGAGGATACCATAGGATCGGAGATGATCGCGTTTACGTCACCCTTTATATCGGCGCACTCGGACTTAGCCGAGGTGATCTGCGCAGCTGCGCTGACGCCGTGGGTGATAATGCCTTTAAGAACGTCATCGGCATAAACAACTGTACCGTTTTCAAGTGTGATCTTGCCGCCTGCGCGGGTGGTGTAATTCATAAGTCCTGAGAGACCGATAGCCTCGTAGAAGCCTGCAACGAAGCTGTTGCTATAGGGGCCTACTACGTACTCGTTTACTACGTCAACGATCTGATATACCTGGCTGTCGTCAGCGTCGGAGGTCTCGATGGGATCGGTTGCCGAGGTGGCAACGCTCATTATGTAGAAGGTGGGCATCAGAAGCACCGAGAGAATAAGAACTCCGCTGACTACGCCACAGGCGATAGACACGATTCTCTTCCAAGCGCACTCGGGATAAAATACGGGCTTCTTTTTCTTCTTTTCCTTCTTAGCCTTACCCGGCTTTTCGGGAGCTGCCTCTGCTACGGGAGCAGGCCCTGCGGGAGTTTCCTCCACAGCAGCCACAGGCTCTGCGGTAGCTTCTTCAGCAGGTGCTTCTTCAGCGGTAGCTTCTTCAGCGGTAGTTTCCTCTGCGGGAGCTTCCTCTGTGGGAGCTTCCTCTGCGGGAACAACACACTCATCACTCTGCGCACTGCACTCTGCGCTCTGCACTTCCTCAGCGGGAGCTTCTTCTGTTGCTTCTTCAGCGGGTGCTTCTTCAGCGGGTGCAGGCTCTTCATTCTGCATTTTGCATTCTGCATTCTGCATTTTCTTCGCCTGGCTCTTCTCAATACCGCGAACTACGAAGTAGATAACGATTCTGAGAACCCAGAGAATGAGAAGGAATACAAGGACGAAGATAATGGGGCTGACGAGGGTGGATGCAAGACCGTTGATAAGTCCTGCCGCCGACTCAAGTCCGGGGAGCATAGAGGCAAGGTTGACCATATTCAGGACCGTTGCCACTGCGTTCTGGAATACGCCGCCAAGCTGTAATCCAAAGGTGATTAAAAATGATACTACTACCGAGCCGAGTCTTAAGGTGTTTCTAAGCATCGACACGGAGAAAGACTTGGTCACGCCCCAGACGATAGCCACGAGGAAGAGTGCCAAGAGAATCCATTGTAAATTCATAATGTCCTCCAAAAAAAATATTTTTATACATTTTAAGGATACCACACAAAATGTCAAATTGCAAGGTAGTATTCACATTTATTTAAAATAATGTGAAATGTTTACTAAAAATGCCACGGGCTTTTTGTCAAAAAAACACCAAAGGGATAAGTCAACCGTTTTTTCACAGAAAAAGATTATAATTCTTTTTCTATGACGACTATTGACTTTGGAGATAGGGTGTGCTATAATTCTCTCGTAAAAACTAATGAAAGGAGGAAGTCACAATGACAAAGCGTAAAAACAACAAGATAAACAACACAGTCAAGCTACTCGCCTCCGAGGTAAACAAGGCATAACTCGGCTTTTTTGCCGTTTGTCAGATAGATCCCGTGGACGCATAGCGTACCTCGGGATCTTTTATTTTTGTTTTTTCCTCAGCAACCTTATAAGGAAATACAGATATGAAAAGACTATTAAAACTATTAAAGCCATACCGAAAGCGGCTTATGCTTGTCGCTTTAGTTGACGCATTCGGTATGATGACCTCTCTGCTTATGCCATATGTGATGAGCAAAATAGTAGAGGTAGGAATTGCGGAGAAAAATATTACTCTCGTGTGGATATATGCGGGAATCATGATTCTACTCGCTGTTCTTTCGGCGGTGGGAAATCTTATCAACTCAAGGCTTAACGCAGAGGTAAGCTCTCGCTTTACGTCCGAGCTTTGCAAAAGGACCTTTGAAAAGATAAATGCCCTGTCATACACCGACTACTCAAAAATAGGATCGTCGGGACTTCTCACAAGAGCTACCGACGATATATGGAACGTAGAGGGCGCGGTGACGAGCCTGCCGTATACCCTCTTTACAGTTCCGATAATGTTTATCGGCTCGGCAGTGCTGGCGTTTATGTCCGACGCCACTCTTGCGGCGGTGTTTATGCTATCTATACCACCCGTGCTGATCCTCGTGCTTATATTGATGCGCCCGCTGTACGATATGTGGGATAAATCGGACAAATACGTGGACCTACAGAATAAAATAGTACGCGAGAGGCTGTCGGGGCTTCGCATCGTGCGTGCATTTAATAATGAACCAAGAGAGCACACACGGGCGAAGTTTGCCACCGAGGAGATGGCAAAATATATGATCCTCGCCAATACGCGAGGCGGACTTGTCGATCCGCTCGCTATGCTGCTGCTCAACTTAGCCACCGTGGCAGTAGTATTCGTGGGCGGTATGCGAGCGCAAAGCGGAGCCGATATCGGTGCGGGTGACGTTATCGCCGTGCTACAGTATATCGCGCTTATTTCGAGCGCGCTTATCAACGTCTCCTGGACGCTGGCGTGGCTGCCAAAGGTCAAGGTGTCTATGCGGCGCATTGACGAGATAAACTCCCTGCCCTGTGAGGAGAGGATAACCGAAGGCGAGGGAGCGATTCCCCGCGGATCTGATATAGAAATAAAGGATCTGTCCTTTGCATATCCCGACTCAAGAGAGCTTGTGCTTCGAGCTCTCTCGTTGAAGATAAAGGAGGGGGAAAGCATTGCCCTGATCGGCGGCACGGGAAGCGGCAAAAGCACGCTGATAAAGCTGCTTGCAGGCTTGTATGACGGCTACGCGGGTGAGAT
>JAZNZI010000005.1:0-8793 GCA_045594865.1 Eubacteriales bacterium
TCTTCCTAAGACCGCTTGGCCTCCGACTTCGGTAGAGCTTTCCAATGCGGGAATCTGAAGACCCGCCTGCGCCATCAGCACGAAAAGACCGAGGGTTTTCAGCGTGACTGTCTTACCGCCCGTGTTGGGGCCTGTGATAATCAACGTATCAAAGCCCTCACCGATGGCAACGTCGATAGGCACGACCTTGGATCTGTCAATAAGAGGATGTCTTGCCCTCTTAAGCTCTATCATGCGCTCGTCTACGATCCTGGGCATCTCTGCCTTCATTTGTATCGCAAGCGTCGCGCAGGCGTAATAAAATGCAAGCTCGGTTATGCTGTGATAGTTTATAGAAATAAGCGAGCAGGCGTCACCGCATTCAGCAGAGAGCGAGGCGAGAATACGCTCGATCTCCCTTTCCTCCTCGGCGGCAAGCGATTTCAGCTCGTTATTGGCCTCAACGACGCTGATAGGCTCGACGAAAAGCGTAGCGCCAGAGGATGAGGTATCGTGAACAAGTCCCTTTATCTCATTTCGGTACTCCGCCTTAACGGGTACGACGTATCTGCCGTTTCTCATAGTGACGATATTTTCCTGCAAATACTTAAGCCTCACACCACCTACGTAGCTTTGCAGCGTGTCTTTAATTTTATTATTCGCAAGACGCACCTTTCGGCGAATATCGGCAAGCGCAGGGCTCGCCTCGTCTGCGATCATATCCTCTGAAATAATTGATCTTGTAATTTTGTTCTCAAGCTCGCGCTGAGGCATAAGGCGGGCAAATATCTCGTCAAGGCTTGTTTCAAAGGTTCTGTCAGCGCTTGAATAGTCAGACACCGCACGCGCAGAGCGAAGAAGAGCCGCGATTTCAAGTAGCTCCATAGGCGACAAAATCGCACCCTTATAGGCTCTCTCGGCTGCCGCAACAACTCTGTCCTGCGCTGAAAAAGCAGGATAACCCTTCGTATTGATAAGTCTTTTTGCATCGTCGGTCTTTCTCTGCTGCAGGACCACGGTTTCATAGTCGTCGGTGGGAGTGAGCGATGCCGCCCTCGCCTTTGCGCCCTCGGTTGAGGCGCATTCAACGAGCATTTTTACTACTTTGTCAAATTCCAGAGTGGAAAGTGTTTTTGCCGTAAATAACATTTATTTATAACTCCGTAAAATACAAAATTAGCGTAATACGCTCTTATAAAAATCAAGTGATTTAAAGCTGTGTCCCAGCTGATTTAGGATATATTCCTCTGCCGCCCGTGAAAAAAGATGCATATCCCGGTCGGATATTTTAAATGAAAATACCCTTTCCACAGGGGCGTAGATGCAGTAGCCGAGTGCCGTCTTTGCTCCCTCGGAGAGTATGCAAATAATATGACTCTCGTGGGGATCGGCGTGCTCGATGTGTCCCTCCTCCCGTCTTTCGTGGCAGGCGCGGCACTCGATAATTCCGCCCATAATGTCAAAGAAGAAATCGCCCTGCCTTTCATCGCAATTATGACAGGACAGCAGGCTGGGCATAAAGCCAAGAATAGACACCGCGCGAATCTCAAAGGCAGCCTTGATCTTCTCCACAGGATGCAGCCCCTTGGATATGGCGTAAAGAGAGTTAAGCGACAGTCTTAATAGATCTCTCTCTGCCTCGGCAACCGTCACGTCCGACAGCACCTCAACTATGTAGTTCGCCAGCGCAAGCCCCTCGATGCTCTGCCTGATGTCAAAGAAATTCTCTATAAGCTCGGCTTCCTTGATCTGATACTTGTCCCCCATTTTATAAAGCACGTACCTGCCATAGCAGAACTGCATAGTAGCGGCAAGCTTACGGCTCTTCAGCGAGCGCGCACCTCTTGCAAGGGCAGTCATAGCTCCCTGCTCCTCGGTGAATATGGTGACAAGTCGGTCGGTCTCCTTAATGTCTACCGTGCGGATGATAAGTCCGCGGACCTCAGTCGTCATTATTCCTCGTCCTTAAAGCCGAAGTCGGAGATGTTAAAGCCCGAGTCGCGCCAATTTTCCTTTACTCTTACGTAAAGGTCAAGGTAAACCTTGGAGTCAAGCATCTGCTCAATGTCCTGGCGAGCATAAGAGCCGATCTTCTTGATGAGTGAGCCGCCCTTACCTATAATAATTCCCTTGTGGGATGCCTTCTCACAGTAGATCTCCGCACGAATGGAAACGAGATTGCCCTCCTCCCGCCACTCCTCAATGGTGACGGCGGTGCCGTGAGGGATCTCCTCGTCAAGCATACGCAGCAGCTTCTCACGAATGATCTCGGCTGCCAGCTGACGCTCGGGCTGGTCGGTGACAATATCCTCAGAGAAGAACCACTCGCTCTCGCGAAGGAAGCTCTCGCACTCGGAAATAAGCACGTCAACGCCCTTTCCGTTCTTTGCCACCATAGGCACTACCGCCTCGAAGTCAAATGCCTCGGCATATGCGGCAATAGTCCTTGCGACGTTCTCGGGACGAACGGTGTCGATCTTATTGATTACAAGGATGGCGCGAATGCCCTCCGACTTAAAGCGCTCTATCATCTTAGCCTCGATGTCGCCAACCGCCTCTCTCGCCTCAACGACGAGTATAGCGGTGTCAACGCCCGCAACGGTGTTTGACGTCTGCTTTACCATATAGTCGCCAAGCTTAGTTCTGGGCTTATGAATACCGGGAGTGTCAAGGAAAACGAACTGATTTTCACCGACGGTATGTATTCCTGTTATACGGTTTCTTGTGGTCTGGGGCTTCTTTGATACGATAGCAACCTTCTCGCCCAAAATGGAGTTTAAAAGTGTGGATTTACCTACGTTAGGTCTACCAACGATTGCAATAAAAGCTGTTTTTTTCATATCCTATTCCTCTCAAAAGCTAAGGCTCTCGATAATTTCTCTCTGCGCGAGGCACTGCGCCTCCTCATCATCTGCCGATCTCTCGTGATCGTAGCCGAGAAGATGAAGGGTCGAGTGAATAGCGAGGAAAGCAACCTCTCTCTCAAAGCTGTTTCCGATCTCCTTCGCCTGCTCTGCCGCGCGTTCAAGTGAAATTACGATATCACCGAGAGAAACCGAGCCGTCGGGATTTGTGACGGGGTCCATCTCCTCCTCAAAATCGTACATAGGGAAAGAAAGCACGTCGGTGGCGCTGTCTTTATTTCTGAACTCGCCGTTCAGCTTTCTGATATATTCATTATCACAGAAGGTGACCGAGACCTCCGCGCCGAAAATAAGATCCTCATAGTCAAGAGTTGCAAGGATCGCGCGTCTTACAACGGATTTTAAGTCATAGGTGACCTCAGGCATTTTTTTAGTAGCAGAAAAGCTTATAAACAGTCTTTTTTCAAACATTTGTCAATCCTCAATTACTTTCTTTTATCTTCATTATTTTTATTTTTTTGACTTTTTTCATAGCTCTCGTACGCGCTGATGATCTTCTTTACAAGATGATGTCTTACGACGTCGCGCTCGGAGAACTCAAATATACCGATCCCCTCAATATTTCCGAGTATTTTGGCAGCTATTGAAAGTCCGCTCTTTTTACCCATAGGCAGATCGGTCTGGGAGAGGTCGCCCGTGACTACCGCCTTCGTATTGTAGCCGATACGCGTTAAGAACATCTTCATCTGCTCGGGAGTGGTGTTCTGCGCCTCGTCGAGAATGATAAAGGAATCGTCCAGCGTTCGTCCTCGCATATATGCAAGCGGTGCTATTTCAATTACTCCGCGCTCAATGTGCCTCTGATAATTCTCTGCTCCGAGCATCTCAAAGAGCGCATCGTAAAGCGGCCTTAAGTAAGGATCGATCTTGCTCTGCAGATCGCCCGGCAAAAAGCCGAGATGCTCGCCTGCCTCAACGGCGGGACGTGTAAGAATAATTCTGCTCACGCTCTTGTTGCGAAGCGCCTCAACCGCCATAGCAACGGCAAGAAATGTCTTTCCCGTTCCCGCAGGGCCAAGTCCTAAGACTATTGTGTTATTCTTTATGGTTTCAACGTATTTTTTCTGTCCGAGGGTTTTTGCCTTTATGGTCTTACCTCTGTTCGTGACGCAGATCACGTCGCGGCCAAGGCTCTCGGGGCTCTCATCACAGTTGTCCTTTACAAGAGCAATTACGTATTCAACGCTCTGCTCACTTACCGTTTCGCCCGCGCCGCTCATATGCTTTAAATATTCAAGCGTTCTTGCCGCGCGATCGGCATCCTCACGCTCACCGATAACGGAAATCGCATCTCCGTCATCCGTTCCTCTGCTTCTGTTGGAAATACGAACGTCAAAGGCGCGCTCAATTTTACGCACGTTAGCATCAAATGCGCCGAATATCGCCGCGGTTGCCTCGCTGGAATTGGTCATTACAATTTTTTCTGTCAAGGTAAGCTCCTTTCAGATCAGTCGGCGCCGAAGCCGCTGTTTTCACCCACCTCGGTAAGAAACACAGTATCCGATCGGATAACGTATCCCGTGTCGGTAAACTCGCCGCTCGTTCTCAGCCGCAAAAGATCAGCCGCGGCAAGCCTGTTTTCCGTCAGCAGATTCAGTCTGTCGGTGGCAAGCTTTATTATCTCCTCGTCGGTATACTCAGCCGCCTCCGATTCAAAAATCGGAACATAGCTTACCGTCAAAAAGAACGGAAGCTTGTATTTATCAAGGTGTTTGTATGATATCTCAATTTCTATTATATCACATTCGTTTGTCAAATTTCCATATTTTTTGAAAATATTTATAGAAAAATCAAAAAAATTCAAAGCAATCGATTGTATTTCTCTGCCAACGTAGATTTTTTGCTCGTATTTTCTTTCCATTTCCACTGTCAGAGTGTCGCTGACGCGGCCGATCACGCTTCCCTCTGCGTAGCAAAAGCCGCCGCCCGCCTCGCTTGGCAAAACACCCGCGATCAGCAGATCCCCCTTTTGAACCACGTCCCCCGGCTTTACAACCGCCGTGCCCCGCTTAACCGTTATCTCCTCAATAACGCAATCTGCCGTTGCGAGTATATTGCTGTACTCCGTTTTTTCAGGCTCCTCGGTGATATGCTCTGTCTCCTTTTCAATAATCCTGACGTATGCCACCGTACCGCGACGGTTTATATTTATCCAGGCGATTTTTTTATTCGTGGATAAAACCTCGGCTTCAATTACCGACCTGTTTTTAACAATCCAGAAATCCCCTATCCCAAATCCGCATTCGGAAAGTGTATCGACTATCTCTCCGGCCTCGAGCGACTCATTTCCGCTAACGCGCACGTCCCACACCACGCTCGAAAGAAGCAGAATTAAAATTAGCGAAATGACGAATCCGCAAATCAGCGCGCCCTTATGTGATGTCCTGAGCCAGCCGCCGTACAGTCCAAGCGGCTCAGAATATGAATAATCAATTCTGCCCGATAATAAAGCTTTAATTTTCTCAATATCTCTTTCTCTGACTATAACCGTACCCTCGTCGCTTATAGTTGAAAAGACCGAGGAGCGAATAAAAATCGAGGTCAGTTCACTTAGATCCTCGGGGGCAATTTTCAGCCTTCTATATCCAAAAACCAAGCAATCAATTCTTACCATATTTAAAGCTTATGCCCTCCACTCGCCCAACGATTTCAACGCTGCCGTTTTCATATACACTGATAAACAGCCCCCGCCCAGTCACGGTTATTCGTCCACCGTGGCTTAACAGATTTATAAAGCTGTCGGAAAAATCGCTGATTCCGATTATGCCGCATAGAATAAGAGACATTCCCCTGCCCATTCTGTCTGCCTCCATATGAAAGGAGGAGAAGGCTGCCGCCAGTGCCCACTCCTTTGGTGATTTGCTTTTTCTTTTTTGGGTCATTATTTTTTGCTCCCGTACATAGTAATAGATTACTAAAATGTATGCTTGGAGAAGGTAAAAATGACGTCACAAACGCTAACTAAAGAAAAAAGAATGAGAAAAATCCCACTCATTCCTCTTATATGCACACTTTTGATGCCGCTAATGCTATATTTCAGCGATTCACTAAAGCAGGGAGCGGCACTTGGGCTAAAGCTATCCCTCGGTACGATTATTCCAACTCTGTTTCCCTTTTTCATTCTTTCGGATCTGTGGGTAAGCTATGTCAGGATAAAAAGCGACGGCATAATAGCTAAAGCCTACAGACGACTGTTTGGGGTAAGCGGCTCAACACTGCCCGCCTACCTGCTTGGAAGCCTTTGCGGATTTCCTCTCGGTATCAAGTCCGCCGTTACTCTTTATAATAACGGCTCCATATCAAAGGACGAGCTGGAGAGGCTCTCCGGCTTTGCCAATAACCCCTCTGCCGCCTTTGTAATCTCGGGCATCGGCGCAGGTTTGTACAAGGATATTTGGTTAGGCGTAAGGTTCTATTTTGCAGTGCTTTTGTCCTCTCTTACCGTTGGCATATTATTCCGCTCAAAAGAAAAAACAACGAAGAAAACGACTCTTATTTCAGGGCAGAGCTTTGATTTAGTGAAATCAATACAATCTGCGGGGATATCATCTCTCACGGTTTGTTGCTATATTGTTTTCTTCTCCTCGGTCATTGGATTGCTGACCGAAATAACTAAAAATCCGCTTATCCTCGCCATAACCTCAAGCTTTATTGAGATAACCAATGCAAGTAGCCTTTCAGCAGGTCTTAGTGTATCTTATCCCAACCTAAAATACGTCATCACCGCCTTTGCCCTCGGCTTTTCAGGTCTGTCGGTACATATGCAGGCATTTGCAATTTTGCCAGCCGAAATATCAAAAACAAGATACCTTTTAATGAAGCTGGTACAGGGTATTCTATGCTCGATCATCACGTTGTTATTAATGCTCATATAAAAAAGCCGCCCCGATCAAAGGGCGGCTTTGAATTTTACAGATCACCGTTTCTTATCGCCTCGGCGACAAGATCGCGGGCATATGTAGAATCATCGTAAAAATCGATTATTGTAAGTCCGTTGGGCGCGTAATAAGCGGTATAGGTGTCTACAACAATATAATAAGTAGCGTAATAGTCGATATCATTTTCAATCAAAGCACCATATTCACTCAACTCAATATGATAATCAGAGCTATTTGATTCAATAAATTTCTTTTTCAGATTATATCCCGAAACGCTGCAAAGAACTAAGCGATTATCAAATGGCAAAAGTGACAGCACGTCGGCGTAATTCTTAACTCCCGACGTCAAATTATACGGCTTTCTCGTTCTAAGGAATCCACCGCCAAGCACGATGCCATAGTCTTCGCCCCACTTTTCAATACCAACCTCAAGATAAAGCTCTGCTACCTCGTCCTCAAGCTCGGAGTCGTCGTAGTATTTTGATACAGTTCCAATAGGCTCAAACGCCGCATCAATTATTTCAGAATATTTATCCTGTATTGCCATGGTAGCGTCATCATCGTGAATATATCTATATTCACTATGTTCTATATACTGAGCATCGGTCACACGGCAATTTCCGTTTGCAGAGTTTACTTCAAGCTCTACGTATGAAATTCCTGTATTCTCTCCGCCGCCCTGAAGGTGGTACACGCCATCTGCATCTACCAAAGAATAATACTGATGAGTGTGCGCCTCAAAAACGAGATCGACGTATCCTTTCGACAACACGCTGTCATAATATCCCGAAATAGCAGACGAATAAATATTGCTGACACCCGACTTGCTATTTCCATAACCGTCGTGCAAGGAATACACGATAACGTCAGCTCCCTCGGCGCGAAGCTTCTCGGACTCAGCCTTTACCAATGCGGTAAGCTCGTCGCCAACCTTAAATCTTACCCCCTCGACCATATCCGAGGATATAGAGGAGTAACAATCACCTATAGCGCCAATGATTCCTACCTGTACGCCGTCACACTCAACGATTATTGAAGGAGTGCAATACTCGGGTAATTCCCCCGTATCCACGTCGTATATATTAAGAGCAAGGAAAGGAAATTCTGCAATTTCAAGATTACTTCTTATCGCATCCTCTCCCCAATCAAAATCGTGATTTCCAAGCGTCATTGACACTACGCCTATTTCATTCATCCATTCGGTTACAATATGTCCGCGGGAGAGATTCGACTCTGCTGTTCCCTGCCACATATCGCCCGATGAGAGAATCACAACGTTATCCTCGGTCTGCTGCTGCATCTTCAGATAACTCGCAAGAGTGTAAACACCGTTTTGCCTATCGGTATTACAGAACTTTCCGTGCAGATCGTTAATAGCGTAGAAATCAATTTCGACAACTACGTATTCACCGCACCCATCGCAAAAATCATCGGAATTGACGTCGGTATGTCCGTCCTTCTCGCAGTCCGGTTTAAGGATGTCGACACAACCGTAAAGCGCGCATGTTGAAAGAATCAAAATCAACAACGCGAGAATAAAAGAAATAATTCTTTTCATAATAATTCCCCTGAAAGTATTATTGATATGATTATAGCACAGAGATAAAGTCTTGTCAATGACATTCGTCGATGACTTTTATTTTAAAATTATTTGACATTAAACAGAATAAGGTGTATAATATTGTAGAAATAATGTTTTGAGGAATCGATATGATTAGAATTACATCGCTCAATAAAATTTACAAATCCAAAAAGAGAAAGACCTGCCACGCGGTGAAGAATATTAATCTCACCCTGCCTGATGCGGGGCTTGTTTTTGTGCTTGGTAAGAGCGGTAGCGGTAAGTCTACGCTGCTGAATTTAATAGGCGGACTTGACAGCATCTCAAGCGGTACTATTGAGGTTGACGGAAACGATCTTTCTACTTTCAAGGAAAAGGACTTCTGTAATTACCGCAACACCCACATCGGCTTTATCTTCCAGGACTATCACCTTATAGACGAGCTGACGGT
>JAZNZI010000006.1:0-4261 GCA_045594865.1 Eubacteriales bacterium
TTGCGCGTGACTTTTGGCGGCAAGCACCCAGAAATATGTATTTTTGCTGTCGGGGATCGCGCAGGTGGGGTGATAGCCCTTGGGAGCGATCACCATATCGCCGTCCGTAATAACGTAAGCTGTGGCATCCGCAAAGTTCTCTCCTAAATTGTAGCTGTAATGCAGACCCCTTTCGGTGTCAAAATAGCAATAGACCTCCTCAAGATCCTTTTCGTGCTGATGAGGCTTCCAGCTCGTCCACGCGCCGTCACCGCTCCAGGTAACACCGCAGATAAGCCTTGATGCGGCATCCTGAGGTGCCAAGGTAAACATGACCTCGCGGCTTCCCGAGCCCTCGCCGTGTATCTGATGGATGTCACCGAGAGGGAGACTCATATCCATTTTTCTAACAAACGGTTTGCCGTATCCCTCGCATTTTGCCGCGCCGATGTAGATGGAGCAATCCTCCACCGCCTCAATACTGACGGCAATTTTTGAGGGAATATAGAAGCTGTCAAGAGTGTCAAGCTGATCGTCAAGCGCGCCCGAGAGGGCAACCTTTCCTTTTGTCACAAGCAGATTCATCTCAAGTGTGTCGTCCGAAAGGGTGTAAGACTCGCCCTTTTTCAGATTCAGACGGAAAATGCTTGCCTCAAGGCATTCGCCCTCGGTGGGAGTAACGACAGGATAAAGACCGCTATGCCCGTGGGAGGATTTTTTCCAATTTCGGTTGGTCTTAGCACCCTGCAAAAGCTCCTTCACATCGTCCATACAAGCCTTGGCAAGATTTGCGCCGCCGGGCAAAAATTGATTGCCCTCCTGCACGCTCTCTACCACAAGCGCTCCGTCGTATCCGATCTCCTCAAGGGCTGAGATCACTCCGTGCCAGTCAATACCACCCTGCAGGATGCGACGGTGAGCAAAATACTGCTTCTCCGCTCTCTCCTCAAAGCAAACGGGGGTAAATCTGCCGATGTGCTTCGCATAAAAGCCGTATTCAAAGCAATGGGGATGGTTGCCCGAGTCAAGCCTGATGATGTCCTTAACGTGGACGTTGAAAATGTACTTTTTCAGCTTTCTTACGGTTTCGTAAGTATAATTTTCGGGTACCTGATAAAGATTGACCGGATCAAGAGTCAGCCCTACGTTTTCGCGGTCGATAAGCTCCAAAAGCTTAAGGCTTGCGTCTGCCTTATCGCAGAGCGTGCCGTGGTGCATCTCCATAAAGATCAGGATTCCCTTTTCCATAGCATAGTCGGCAGACATTTGCATCCATTTCGCCGCCTTTCGGAAGGTAGCCTCGTCTGCCCCGGCTGATTCTATCCAGCCCGGCCACACTCTGACCGATCTCGCCGCCATAAAGCTTGCTATATCAACGTACTTTTTGAAGGTCTCAAAAGCTGTCTCGCATCCATCCTCGTCAAGAAGAGCATAATTTCCCGTAAAACAGGAAAGTCCGTTTACAGAAATATTCTTATCATTCAAAAAATTCTTAATTTCACTTAACGTATCGGGAGACACGTTAGGATTCACATGTGTTGAACGAAGCTCGACTGTATCATAGCCATATCTTACCGCCGCTTCAAGGTGATCCCAGACTGATCTGTCGTCAAACATCTGACCGGAAAGTCCTATTTTTCTCATTTTTTTATCCTCTTCTCATTTAAGCTCAATAACTTGGTGAATCCTTGCGCTCTCAAGTGCCGCCTCCTGAACTTTGATGACCTCGATTATCTTGTCGCCTGAGGAGATCGGCTCTCTGCCATTATCTACCGCATCAACAAATTCAAGATACTGTCGGGCAAAATTAGAAAGGCTTCCGTCATCCTCGCAGACAAGACGACCGTTCAAGGAAAGCTTTGTTTCATCGCTCAGATACATCGTCTTTTTCATGCCCTGAATGTACCTTTCATAGATCGCGTCGGCACTGGAGAGCATCTTGCCCTCGCCGTTCCAGGATTCGTCCTTCATTTTGGTATTCCACGACATTCTGATAGCCGCAAAGCGGTCACCGCTGAAGCCGAGCGTCATAATGACCTCGTCCTCTCCCTCCCATGTGGGATTGACCGAATAAGACTCGCAATAAACTCTTTTGGGTGTCTCGCCAAACGCCCAAAGGCAATAGTCGATGATATGGCTACCCCAGATGGGTATCATAAGCCCCCCCGCCGTCTCGACCTTGTTCCACCACTCGGTAGGCGCTTTTTCGAGATAGGCGTAGAGATTTGCCGATACACTGACAAGCTCGCCTATCTCTCCCTTGTTTATTCGGTCGATAGAAGCCATAACGGGCTCGAAAAACCTGCGGCTTTGACCTATCATCAAGGTCACTTTATTCTTCCTTGCCGCATCGTTCATTATTTTGCACTCCGCAACCGTATTAGCCATAGGCTTTTCAAGTAAAATATGCTTTCCCGCCTCTGCCGCCTTCACGGTATATTCCGCGTGGAGATGATTTGGAAGACATATATCCACCGCTTCAAAGTCCACACTCGCAACAGCGTCTTCAAATGAATCAAAGGCATTTTCAATTCCGTATTCAAGACAGAAATCACGTGTTTTGCCGAGATCTCTGCCAACCGCGGCAACGATCTGAATCTTGTCCGCTATTTGAGACGCTCCCGCTATATGGCTCTTGGCGATTCTGCCGCAACCTATTATGCAAATTCTCATAAACCAAATTTCTCCTCAAGATCCTTGAAGTATTTGATCTCACCAATAAACTCCTTCTCCATAAGCTCAAAGCTTTCGGGATGATACATAGGCATAAAGATACCGGGACCCGAAAATCCGATCTTCTTCAGTTCTTCAAAGAGTGTGATATGGTTTGTCGCACCGTTCTGCGCCGGAGCGAAGGGACGGTACCAGCCCTTGTTGCCGTCTCCCTTGTCCTCTCCGCGCACCATCATAGCGTCTTTTTCGCCGAGGGCGCAAATGTATTCGCCAAGCAGGGGCACCTGATAGGTCAGAAGCTCATAGCCTTCGATCGAGAAGTTATTTCCGGGATCCAGCTTAACACCAAGAAACTTGGGATCAAGACCCTTGACACAGTTATACGCGGTAGTGGCGTTATGAGGATATGCTAAGCCGTGGATCTGCACCACCGCCTGAATGTTTGCTTTCTCTGCGACCTCGGCAACCTTCGCAAGATTTCTCTTGGTATACTCCTCGATCTCACGTATTCTGCCCTCAAAATCCTTTTTGTATGAATACGCAAGACGGAATTTTTCAATACCGCTGTCACTCATAGCCTTCAGGAGGTCAGCCTTCTTTTCGATGTCGGTAATAGCAATATCGGTGTCGGCATATTTGACCTCAAGACCGTATTTTTCGGCGGTCTTAACGAATACGGGCATCGCCTCCTTGAGATTGCTCTCATTTATCCAATAACCGTTACGAATAAGTGCATTGGGACCGTCGATGCCGTACATACAGCATTTTTCCATAAGCTCATCGGCGGAAAAGTCCTTAAAATTCTTGGCAAACAAATAGTGCTTCATTTTTTACTCTCCAATAATTATAAATTTTTCTTTACAATTCGACAGTGTCGAAAACGCATCAAAAAGCGCAGAATGATATAAATACTATCATTCTGCGTTAATAATATCAAATTTCATAAAAAATGTAAATAGATAAACTTCGCTTACAGTTATAAATTTTTCCTATCTTGACTCTTGGTAAAATTCACAGGTGACAATCCGTAATAATCCTTGAACGTGTTTGAAAAATACGCTATGTTTTCAAATCCCAGAACAGAAGAGACCTCCTTGACGGTATATTCACCGCTTTTCAAATAAAAGAGTGCCTGCTCCATCTTTTTGGATTTTTGATATTGTAATATTCCCATTCCCGTTTTGTTCCTAAAAACGTTTCCAATATACTTGGGGGACAGATAAAGCGCACCGGCTATCTCCTTTATTGTCAACTGCTTTCCTATGTTGATGGATATGTATTTTTTGATTTCGGCAACGATACTGTGGTGCTCATCCTCTCCACCCTCAAGCATATATTCGCCAAGTGCCTCTGTCAAAAAGGAGAAAACGCGAGGTAATATCATGTCGCTGTTGCCGTTCTTGGTGCCGTATTTCTCCATTTCATTAAAGAATGCGGCATAGTCACCGTAATACTTGCTATCCTTAAGCTTGCACAAAATTCTTTCTCTCACCGCTTCCGTATCGATAGAGCCACCAAAACGAAAACCGATATATAATATGTACGCTACCGCGGGGGTGCTGTTACGAAAGGAATGAGGCTCGTTTGGCAAGTCGGAGGCCAAGCGGTC
>JAZNZI010000007.1:0-2617 GCA_045594865.1 Eubacteriales bacterium
GAAAAATTAGAAGAATATATACATTACTACAACAATGAGAGAATCTCTCTTAAATTAAAAGGAATGAGCCCAGTGCAATACCGAGCTCATTCACAACAAATTTAATATTTAATTTTGTCTAAACTTTTGGGTTCACTTCATCAGGTCGGCTGTTTTTTATTTTCCAAGAAAGTATATATAATCCTGCGGATGCGAGTAAATTTCACATTCGCGGTCCAAATAATACTTCATATTATCCTGCATAAGATACAGATTTTCGCTGTGAAGAATAATGCTTTTCAAATCGGGATAGTATTCGTCAAGGTAGACCCTGTTCGTGTACTTTTTACCGTGATCGCCAAGGATAAGATAATCTGTAAAGGGCAGGTATTTTCCCATATCGATATACGTTTTACCCGTAAGCAGACCCGAGGAAATATATGTATATACAACCTCACCATTTGCTACGGCAAAGGCATTCATCGAAGTGTTGCCGTATGGCTCGGAGTAGAGAAGATTTACCGTGTAATCACCGACGTGTACGGTTTCGTACTGACGGAAAACAACCACCTCCGCGCGGTGATTTTCAACCGCCTTGATCACAAGCTTCAGTATTGTTTCCTCGTTCTCATTTCTCGGCTCGGGAAGATATATTTTATCCACCGAAATATTGTATAGCAGAACCTCAAGCTCATCGTCAATGCTCCAGGAATAGTGGGTGAGGTAGTATTTATCAAGATAAGTCACGTTTGCATCCTCAAGAAAATCGAGCGAGGTGTAAGCGAGATTTTTGCTATATTGAGAGGAATTTATGAGGCAGACTTCATTTTTAGACCTGATAAGCATCTCGTCGCACTTGTAGTCCGAGTAGTATGCGACCGTTTCAGTGTACTCCTGCTTAACCGTCGCGGCAACAGGCATAATGGTAGTCACGGTGTACATAACGAGCAGAATTCCAAGCGCGCGATTTTGCCTCTTCAGCTTTAAAACGAGGAAGAGATAGAAGGCGACCGTATAAATCAGAACGGCAATAATAACAATGTCAAAGCTTGCCGAAACGTAGGCAAATTCAATGGATGAAAATGCGCCCGCCAGGAAGGTCATAAGACTGCATAGCGGACTTACAAGCCAACCGATAGGAATTAACCAGCCGATAAGCATCATCACGCAACCGAGATACATAATAATCTCGGACAAGAAGGAAAATATGATGGTGGTTATTGGTGCAAGAATAGAGAAACCGCCAAAGCAAACCGTGGAAACTGCGACGGTTGCGCTGATAGCAAAGACAGATGCCAAAATTGCAAGTACGAAATATCTGACAATAGCCTCGCGCTTGTTTTTAGGCTTTTCACCGCCCGAGCTATACTCGGAGAATGCAATAATGCCAAAGGTTGCAAGGGCAGACAGCCATAGCGAAATATCCATAATTGCATAGGGGGTGAATATACAAATAACCGACACCGCAACCGACAGAGAGGTCAGCGAATCCTTAGTTCTGCCGAGCAGATATAGCACAGAGGAAATTATCAGCATAACTCCCGCTCTTACCACAGATACCGAGAAGCCGGTCAAAGCCATATATAAAAGCACAAAAACGGCTGTTATGGCAACTCTCGCTTTTTTCTTTACTCTGGCAAACGAAAGAGCCTTTTCAATACCCACCGATATAATAGCAAGATGCATTCCGCTAAGCGCGAGAATATGCGATATACCGATTCTCCTAAAATCAAGTCGTAGCTGATCGGGCAGGTAATCGCGCTCACCGAGCAAAAGTGCCGAGAGAATTGCGCCCGTTTGACCGTCGGAGAGGCTTATGGTATATCTTGTCAGATGCTCTCTTATTCGAGCAAATATCATTCTCGGTGTTCCGTCGGTATATTCAAGTATGCTTATCTCGGATAGATCACTTGCATAAGCATTGATTCCATCGGACAGGTTAAAGGTATAGCTCTCCTCCGAAAAGCCGTCGAGAGTAGCCTTAAAGCTGATCCTCGTTCCTTCGATTATGCCCGTTGCTTCTGTCTTCGTCGGATAAGCGTAGAATCTGTAGGATGATGGGGAACCGTTAAGGCTTTCGGCTTTAATCAGCAACCGTTGGCTATAGGACGAGGATTCGGAGACCTCCTCCACCGTACCCACGATCTCAACCTCTCCGTCATATAGGTTGTACGCCTTAAAATACAGATCGAAATATAAGAATGATGCAATGGCTCCAAGCAAAAATGCGCCTGCTGAAAATGCAGCTACGATCTGCTTGTATTTATCTTTTCTTAAAAACAAGGACAAAATACCGAGCAGAACTGAGGCGGCGACTGTAGCAAGCCTAAGTATTTGGTTTTCAAACGTAAATAATAAAAAGCCGCAGAGTCCGATACAAAGTATCAAGCAAAGCGGCCTTTTTTCAAAAATATTCATCCTTTAAGCCTACTGTTTATATTCGTCGGGAAATCTGAGTGAGGATCCTTTGGGAATGACGAAGTTGAAGGCACCGGGTATAACCGTAAACTCAACGGTTTTTGCATTACTTACCTCGCCGTCAATACAAATGGGCTGGGGTGCTTCAAATTCCATCTTGAAATGATTTGTCTGCTTATACTTAACGATCTTTTGAGCCAATTTATTCTCAAGATAGGTT
>JAZNZI010000008.1:0-20567 GCA_045594865.1 Eubacteriales bacterium
CACGAGGTATACGAACCCCTTGCACGAATAATATTCCTGCAAATCTGCACGCATCTTTACGTGCAAGTGGGTTCGGTTTTGTGCGGAGCACAAAAAAAGAGACAGACACCCTTTTGTGGTGTCTGTCTCTTTTCTTGGTGACCCGTACGGGAATCGAACCCATGTTTTCAGCGTGAGAGGCTGATGTCTTAACCGCTTGACCAACGGGCCTTGCTGTGTTCAGCTTGTCTATTATACTATTTTTTTATCGGTTTGTCAAGGGCTTTTTTGAATTTTTTTCGACTTTTTTTCTTTTTATTCAAAAATACAAGAAAACGGCTGTTTTTTGAGTGGTTTGGGTTGGTTTTTTTATATTTTTCTATTGATTTTATCACAAGAAAATGATAAAATTATGATGTAAAAGTATATTTTGTCGGCAAAATTTTAGGATTGCCGACCGAAATCCAGACAAAAGGAGAACAAAATGGACACCTCAAGACTTAATCCCGTGATACGCTCGGTATCTCTTTATGAAAAAATCAACCGCACCGACGAGTGCGTGGGCTATGACTGTCGATTTATCTATATAATTTCGGGTGAGCTGACTGCGGTGGTTGGCGGCGAGAGGCTTGGGCATCTGGCGCCCGGCAACCTGCTCTACATCCCTGCGGGTGAGTCTTACAAATTAAAGAGCAAGTATCTGAGGGCGGTGGTCATCACCTTCGACCCTATGGACACAAATCCCGAGCCGGAGGGCAGGCTCTCACCCGTGGCTGTTGCAGACTACGACGAGGAAAAGTGCCACAAGGACGGCGTTGACGGTCTGCTCGGCAGGCACATTCTGCTGCCCGATATGGAGTCAGAGCGAGATAGCTTTATCCGTATGGCGAACATCTTTACCTCGGCGGAGGGACATTACAAGGCGCAGCTGTCGGCGATGTTCAAGCTTATGCTGCTGAAGGTTATTGAGACCGCGGACGAGAACGCCCTGCCCGCGCGAATGGTAGAGGAGCTTGACAACTACATACGCGAGAACGTGTCCGACGAGATATCCAACACCGAGATCGGAGCCATTTTCGGCTATCATCCCTTCTACGTCAGCAGGATGCTGAAGGATCGCAAGGGTATGACGCTTCGTCAGTACATTATCGCATACAGGCTGAAGTGCGCGAAGCGTCTGCTCGAGCTGTCGAACAAGAGCGCGGCAGAGATCGCCGAGGAGTGCGGTTTTACCGACGCGTCCTATTTTGCAAAGACATTCAAATCCGCATTTGGTATGACGCCGAAGGAGTACAGAAACGGTTTTAAGGATGATTTTATCTAAAATTTGTAAACTCTACTTGACATTTACAAGGAAAATAGTATGAAATTAAAGAAAAATGACGTTATTACGTCCGAGATAATTGATATAACAAATCTTGGCTTCGGCGTGGCAAAGGTGGACGGCGCGGTTGTGTTTGTCAGCGGCGCGGTGACGGGCGACGTGGCGAGGATCAGAATAATAAAGGTTGGCTCGTCCTACTCGGTCGGTCGGGTGGAGGAGTTTATCAGCCTGTCAGACAAGCGCACCGAGGGCAGATGCCACAACGCGAAATGCCACTCCTGTGCCTACAAGTGCCTCGGCTACTCCTACGAAAAGGAGCTGAAAGAGGAGGCAGTACGGCAGATATTCAAGAAAAGCGGGCTTTCGGAGGTGAAAATCGCCTCTCTGGTTGGCTCGCCCACCGAGTGCGGATACAGAAACAAGGCGCAATTCCCTATCGCGAGGGGTAAGGACGGCGGGTATGTTATCGGTTTTTACGCGCCCAAGAGCCATCGAGTGACCGAGGCGGCGGATTGCCCTCTCGCGCCCGAGATTTTCGGGGAGATTTGCGAGGCTCTGCGCGGATTTTTCGCAAAATACAGCCTTTCGGTCTATGACGAGCAGTCGGGCGAGGGACTTCTCCGCCATATTTACCTGCGCCGCGGCGAGATAAGCGGAGAGGTGCTGCTCACCCTGGTTATCAACGGCAGCTCCCTGCCCCACGGTGACGAGTTTGTTAAGGAGATATGCGAAGGGTTCCCCGAGATCGTGGGAATTCTGCTGAACATCAACACTGAAAATACCAATATTATTCTTGGCGAGGAGTTCGTCACGCTTTACGGACGCGACTATATTTTCGACACCCTTGGCGGTGTGGCGCTGAAGATCACTGCTCCCTCATTTTATCAGGTAAATCACTCGGCGGCAGAGCTGCTGTACGCCAAGGCAAAGGAGCTTGCCGCGCCGACGAAGAAGGATCTTCTGCTTGACCTCTACTGCGGAGCAGGCTCTATCGGTCTGTCTATGGCGGACGAGGCAGGTGAGGTTATCGGCATTGAGATCGTGGAGAGCGCTGTGGAGTGCGCCACCTTCAACGCGGAGATAAATCACATCTTTAACGCCTCCTTCTACGCGGGTGACGCCGGCGACACGAAGAAGATCCTCGAGCCTGCCGAGCTTGCGCGCGGTGGGAAGATAAAGCCCGACATCGTTATCCTCGATCCACCGAGAGCAGGCACGACGGCAGAGCTTATCGAGCATATCGCATCCCTTGCGCCGCGAAAGGTGGTCTACATTTCCTGCAATCCCGCAACGCTTGCGCGTGATATGGTTGTATTCAATAAATATGGATATTTTTGCGATGAAGTTACTCCATACGATCTTTTCCCCATGACCGGACACGTGGAGAGTGTGGTTTGTCTTGAGAGGAAATCTTAAGGAGAAGATTTATGAAAGTAGAGCTTACAGATCTTGGCAATTCAATTATAATAAAAGACTTCAATTTTTATCCCAACGAATTACATAGAGGAAATCCATACAACACAACATTTAAGATTTTCATATCTTCAGGTTCGTTTATCGGTTTTGGCGATTGTGAATATGATATCAGAGAGTTTGAGCGATTTGTTATAGGACTTGATGAAATGTATAATTTCAAAAGAAGCTCTGTTGTATTCAAGGATATTTGTTACGGTAGTGAAATTATTTTTACCATGAGCAGGTTGGGAAGTATTGAGGTCAAAGGAACGGTATATGCGGATGGGATGCTGCACAGCTTGACATTTTGCTTTAGCACAGATCAAAGTGTCTTTTTGCCGTTCATTTGCGGATTAAAAAAATTGGTTGAAAATGCAGAGATACAAAAGTGAGACTTTAAGGTATTACAACCCCCGTTTTTGACCAATTTTGAGACCTTTTGGAGTCCCCACCCACGTGGAGAGTGTCGTTTGTCTGACGAGAAAATGATCCAAAAAGTGAATTAGGACAAATGAGAGTTTTAAGCAATACTTGAAAATACAAATTACAGCAGTTTAGTATAACATATCTAAGGAACATATATGAAAAAAGGTACATCTTATTCAAGAAAAGAACGGCAAGTCATTACATTAGGATATTTATGGCGTTGGGGCAGTATTGTAATTATTTTGTTGATACCTGCTATTGTTTTTGGAATTTGCAATTTGGTAAATACTGAACCCGAAATCCAAGGATTAGTTACATTTTTATCTGCAGGTATAGCAATGTTTTGTGTAGGTGTTTACGATATAACCGGTACGGTACTTGAGTTTAAGCACGTCCTCGTTTCATTACAGCTTGCATTCCATATCCCCTTTCAAAATATCAATCCAAGAAGAGATTGGACAAAATCAGAAAAGCGAGAATATATTGGCGTCGGCATAATTTTTATCATTCTTGGATTAGCGTTTATAACCATTTTTGCTTTGATACAATTTGGCATTTTGAAGTAAAATATACCTTTTGGAGTTTCCACCCCCCCCGTTTTTGACCGATTTTGAGACCTTTTGGAGTCTTGACACACTTCGAGAGTGTCGTTTGTCTGACGAGGGAATAAGCAAAAATCGGCTCAAAACGGGAAAACCAAGCCGTTTTGAGTGGGTTTGAGATAAGTCTTCAAAAAATCGGTGTTCAAAATCAAAAAATCCCCCAATTTTGCGTTGGGACAAATGTGAGTTTTGAGCAATACTCGAAAATACAATTTACAGCAGTTTGGTATAACATATTGAAAGGAGAGCCTTTAATGAACAAACTAAGAATTATTGACAATCTGAAAATACTCGAAGAAATGGACAAGGTGGCAATAGAAGCATCCCTTATTTGCGATTGTGGTAACGAATGGTTTTATGTATTGCATACGGGCAAGAAAACAAAAGGACTCCTTAGCCCTTGGCTGGTAAAAAGCAACAAGCAAATCTCCGTTATGTGCAAATGTAGGGACTGTGGTAAAAAAATAACCGTATGTGACACCACAATTGATGGCTTAAAGCCATTACATATTGATAAACCCGACTACGCGGAACTCGAAATAAAAGGTAAAAACATATTCAAAATTATTCTTTATTACAATTATCAAGAAGAGGACTATCTGACAAATCGCTTTTACGATTGCTTTATACATGCGATAGACGAGGAAGGCAAAAAGCGAATACTGTATGAAGGTTGATAATAAATATCCCTTTTGGCTATACACCCACGTGGAGAGTGCGGTTTGTCTTGCGAGGAAAGAAAAATGAAGAAATTTATTACAGAGAACGGATTTGAGCTGCTGATTGAGCTTGGGGCGTTGGTCGTGGGCATTGCAATCGTCTGCCTGTTTCCTCTGCCCATATTTGAGGAGTGGCCCGAGCTTGCGATGCTGATCGGCGCGGTGATCGTGCTTGTGATCGTCGGTCTTGTGGCTGGCATAATACATCTGATAAAAAGGAAAAAATAAGAAAGCACCTCATCCGTCACGGCACAGCCGTGCCACCTTCCCCAGCAGGGAAGGCTAAATACGAACACAAGAGGAAAAATAATGACGTTTATTACAAAGCATTTTGACGAGCTGACGGCTCGGGAGATATATGAGATCGTGCGGGCGAGGCAGGAGATTTTTCTGCTGGAGCAGAGGATAATTTGCCGTGATTTTGACGGTATTGACTATAATTGTTTACATTGTTGCCTTTTGGAAGGCGAAAAGGTGGTTGCATATATGCGCGCATTTGTGCAGGATGGCGAGATTCATCTCGGCAGATTTCTGACGGTGCGGCACGGCGAGGGCCTTGGCAGACGGCTTATGGAGGAGTCGTTGCCCGTGGTTAAGGAGAGGCTCGGCTGCGAGATAATAACCTTCCACGCTCAAAAGCACGCCGAGGGCTTCTATCAGAAGCTGGGCTTTGTGACGGTGTCGGACGTGTTTCTTGAAGAGGGAATTGAGCACGTGGTAATGTCAAATTAAAATTGGAGGAAGACTAAATGGACGATATTTTACTCTGGGCGTTTATAATCTTCGGCGTGATGATAGCCGTTATAATTATCTGCGTGGTATGGGACCTCAAGAAAAATAAAGATAAATACGACAAGATACAGAAAGAGATCGACGAAAAAATAGAACGCGAATTTGAGCGCGAGGGCGAGGTTATTACTATGCACGCCGAGATCGTGGATATGATCTGCGGCACGGGTATGGTGGGCAGCTACCGTATGCCAAAATCGGTGAAAAGCTTCGTTATTGTCTTTAAAAACGACGAGGGCGAAAAGCTCGAGCTACTCGTTCCCGAGGAATATTACACCGAGCTTTCGGTCGGGCAGAGAGGCAAGCTTACCGTACTCGAAGGACGTCTAGACAGCTTTATGCTTGAGGAGGAATAATATGTACATCTGGTGTGCGATAGATTTAGACAGGCAGTTATCGGAGCTACATTCTGCTGCGGAGAAGGTTAGTTTGGAGATGGGTGCGTGCAACCCTGCACTGACGCTGCCGCTACATATTTCGCTGAAGATTTCCTGCGAGGTCGAGGATTGCCGCTTTGACGAGGCGGTAGATGAGATTTCGGCATTTTTTTCGGGCGAGAGCTCCTTTGAAATTACGCCAATCTGCATCGAGAGGTGCGGCGGCGTGACGTGGATAAGATATCGGGAAACACCCGAGCTTTCTTCGCTTCACGAATGGTTAGTGGCGCTTTTCCGTGATAAATACGGCGCTCGTCCCCACGAATTTGATTTTGAATTTGCCTATCATACCAGCCTGTTTGTCGGCAACGAGGAGGAGGCAACGAGAGCCTTCACTCTGCTGAAGGATGAGCCCCTGCCCCAGCGGCTGACCGCCGACAGATACGTTATCGGCGTGTCCGAGAGCGGCAAGGCGGGAGAGTATAGGGTGATTAAAAGTGCAGAATGCAGAGTTTAGAGTTCAGAGTTCAGAGTTCAAAATACAGAATTGGAGTAATGACAAAAATGACCTACAGAATTATAGAGCTTAATGAGTGTCCCGAGATGAAGGGGGCGGCGGCGGAGTGGTTCCACGGCAAGTGGGGCGTGCCCGTCGAGGCGTATCTTGAGAGTATGGACGAGGGACTTGCGGGGGGATTGCCCCGTTGGTATATGGCGATGGCGGACGGACGGATAGTCGGCGGATGCGGAATTATCGCAAACGACTTTCATAAGCGGCCCGACCTTACCCCTAACCTCTGCGCGCTGTTCGTGGAGGAGGACTGCCGAGGGCTCGGCATTGCGGGATCCCTACTTAACAACGCATGCGCAGATATGGCGGCAAGGGGTGTAGACACCCTGTATCTTTGCACAGATCATACCGGCTTCTACGAGAGATACGGCTGGGAATTCTACTGTATGGTAGAAGAAGACGGCGGCGGAGAGTGCAGGATGTATAGAAGAGTGCAGAGTTCAGAGTGCAGAGTTCAGAGTTAATAAAAATAATATACAGGAGAAAAAGCTATGAGCAAAAAGACTACTTGGTACAAGGATATGGTATTTTACCAGATATGGCCGAGGTCATTTAAGGACGGAAACGGTGACGGAATGGGCGACCTTTACGGCGTGTATGAGAAGCTGGACTACATAAAGTCGCTGGGATGCGACGGTATCTGGTTTTCTCCCCTCTATCCCTCTCCCGGAGTGGACTGCGGATACGACATTTCCGACTATATGGACATCGCTGCCGAGTTCGGCGGTATGGATGCCTTCACGAAGGTGCTTGACGGCGCCCACGAGAGAGGAATGAAGGTCATTATGGACCTGGTTGTAAACCACACCTCCACCGAGCACGAGTGGTTCAAGAAGAGCCGAGAGCGCATCGAGCCCTACACCGACTACTACATCTGGCGCCCCGCAAAAGGTCACGGCAAGCTGCCCAACAACTGGGACTCGCTCTTTGAGGGCAAGGCTTGGGCATGGGACGAGGTAAGACAGGAATACTACATGCACCTCTTTGCCATCGAGCAGGCTGACTTGAATATGGACAATCCTCTCGTTCGCGAGGAGGTAAAGAAGATCCTTAAATTCTGGCTCGACAAGGGCGTTGACGGCTTCAGAGAGGACGTTATCACCTTTATTTCAAAGCCCGAGGGACTTCCCGACGACCGTCTGCTGCCCTTCTCCAAGGGTATCTTTATGTTCAACCACGGTCCTCACCTCTACGAGTATCTTGAGGAATTCAGACGCGACGTTTTCGATCACTACGACGCAATGGTGCTTGCAGAAGCGCCTATGGTGACGCCCAAGAAGGCTCTTGAATACATCACCGAGGACGACACCCAGGTGCTGGATATGATGATCCAGTTCCAGACACAGGAGGCAGACTGCTTCTTCACCGACTTCAGACACACCCCCTTCAATCTTTGCAAGATGAAGAAGGCTTTCTCACGTTGGCAGGACGGTCTTGCGGGCAAGGGCTGGAATATGCTCTATATTGAGAACCACGACCATCCCAGAATGGTATCCCGCTACGGTAGCGAGAAGTATCAGAAGGCGAGCGCAAAGATGCTCTGCGCTATGTATATGTTCCAGAGCGGAACGCCCTTCGTATATCAGGGACAGGAGATCGGTATGACTAACTGGTATCCCGAAAGCCCCCTTATGTACGAGGACGTGCAGACAAGATGGCAGTACAACAACGTTGGTACGAATAGGTCCGATGAAAAGCGCCTTAAAACCCTATGGAACGGCTCTCGCGACTCGGCAAGAACCCCTGTACAGTGGTCGGCTGAGGAGAACGCGGGCTTTACCACAGGCACGCCCTGGTTCTACGTAAACGAGAATTACAAGGAGATCAACGTTGCCGAGCAGGAGGACGATCCCGACTCTGTTCTCAACTTCTACCGCAAGGCGATCTCCCTGCGTAAGACTCTCTCGGCGGTAAGACACGGTGACTACACCGAGTATTTCAAGGGCTCGTCCAAGCTTTACACCTACACCCGCGAGGACAAGAGGCAGAGGCTGCTCGTTGTCTGCTCCTTCACCGATGAGGCAGTGAAGATGAAGGCTCCCGCTGACTTTGACACTTCAAAGGCTACCCTGCTCCTCTCCAACTACAAGGAGAACGGCGAGACTATGAAGCCCTATGAGGTGAGAGTTTATCTTTTGAATAAATAAGTTCAGAGTTCAGAGTGCAGAGTGCAGAGTTCAAAATGCAAAATGCAAAATGCAGAATGCTTGATGTTTTACAACAATTCAAATGTATAATAATCGATTATGAAAAAGACGGAAATTGAGAGAATTCCTATTCTTTTGCCCGAGGAAATTGGGCGGCTGTGCGAGGGCGCGAGGCTGTATGACAGCTCCTGCTCGCCCGAGGCAAGGGTGTATTTTATTGACCGCGAGGGCGGCTACTATTTGAAGGTTGCCCCCTCGGGCGCTCTCGGCAGAGAGGCGAAAATGACCGAGTATTTTTGCAAAAGGGGGATTGGTACAGAGGTTTTAAGCTATATTTCAAGCGAAAATGATATGCTTCTTACAAGAGCGGTGGCAGGTGAGGACTGCACAGCTGCCCGCTATCTTGAGGAGCCTGGGCGGCTATGCGATCTGGTTGCCGAGAGGCTGAGAATGCTCCACGAGCTTGACGCCTCCGACTGTCCCGTTAAGGATAGAATAAGCGAGTATATCGCGCTTGCCGAGGCGAACTTTCACGCCGACAGCTATAACAAGGAGCATTTTCCCGACTCCTTCGGCTACTCGTCGGGTAAAGAGGCATTTGCGGCGCTTGAGGGCGGCAAATCGCTGCTAAAAAATGAGGTGCTGATCCACGGTGACTACTGTCTGCCAAATATAATGCTCTGCGATTGGCGGTTTTCGGGCTTTATCGACCTTGACCGCGCGGGGCTTGGTGACAGGCACATTGATCTTTTCTGGGGCGAGTGGTCAATGGGCTTTAACCTGATGATGCACGGCGAAACACAATGGGAAAAATATAAAAGGCGTTTTCTTGACGCCTACGGACACGACAAAATAGAAAAGGAGAAGCTTCGCGCGGTGGCTGCCGCCGAGGTGTTAAGGTAAAATGAAATTTTTAAAAGTTTTTGCGACAGTTTTACTTATTCTTGCTTTGTTTATCACTTTGATTAACGTTATTCCACCTAAAAAGGTGACCGAAAACAATCCCTTCGTTGTCAGCGAGGGCAGTCTGCCAATGATCGCAGCGCACAGAGGCGGTGGCGACAACAATCCCGAGAACACAATGCTCGCCTTTCGTGAGGCGGTGCTGACCTATCGGGTGGATATTATCGAGAGCGACCTCTGGCTGACGAAGGACGGTTATCTGGTATACAATCACGACCCGTATATCGACCGCACCTGCAATGTCAACGGTGATATAAGTCAGGAGGATGCAAAGGCTCTGTCAAAATCCGAGAAGCATTACATCAAGGATATGACTCTTGATGAGCTAAAGCAATACAACTTCGGCTACTATTTTGAGGACGAGAGCGGCGAGAGAATCTACAAGGATGCCGAGAATATTGAGGAGCTTGGACTTCAGATTGCAACCGTAGAGCAGCTCTTTGAGGAGTTCTACGAAAGCCAGCCCGACCTTTTGTTTATCGTTGAGATAAAGAACGAGGGCGAGGAGGGCTTTGAGGCATGCAGAAAGCTTGCCGAGACACTCGACAAATACCCCGAGTACAAGGACAATATCGTAATAGGCACCTTCCACCCCGAGATCGAGGAGGAGCTGGAGGCAAATTACCCCGAGCTGATGCGCGGAGCATCCACCGCGGGCGCGGCGCAGTTCGTGATTACCCAGTTTGCAGGAGTGAACCTCTTTGATAATTCAAGCTTTACCTGTCTGCAGGTACCTATGGAATACGACCTCGGCGTAGTGATAAAGCTGGATAATAAGAGCATTATTGACCGCGCTCACAGGAGAAACATTGCTGTGCAGTACTGGACCATCAACGACGAGGAGGAGATGAGACATCTTATAGACCTCGGCTGCGACTGTATTATGACCGACGATCCCGCACTTATGCGCCGTGTTATCGACGAAATCGAGGCAAAAAAGTAAACTTAATTTGAATTTTTGTAAATAGTTATTTACATATCAACTATTTTAGTGTAAAATTAAAAGAAAAAAGGAGCTACGGTAAAATGAAAAGCTGTATGGAAATAATGCTGGACAGGAGAAGCACGAAGAGGTACAAGGACACCCTTCCCTCTCCTGAGGATATTGACAAAATCATAGAGGCAGGTCTATCGGCGGCGAGCGGCAGAAATATGCAGGCGTCGGTTATCGTGGCTGTGACGAATAAGGAAATCCGCGACAGGCTCTCGGCGGCTAACGCAGCCGTTATGGGAGCGAGCGGAGATCCCTTCTATAACGCGCCCTGCGTGCTTGTGGTGCTGGCTGAAAAAACCGCCCACACCTACGTTTACGATGGCAGCCTTACCCTCGGAAATATGATGCTGGCGGCTCACGAGCTTGGGCTTGGCTCCTGCTGGATCCACCGAGCGAAGGAGGTTATGTATCAGCCCGAGTGGGTGGAGTGGATAAAGTCCCTCGGCCTTAAGGGTGAGTACGAGGGCATCGGAAATCTGGTTGTGGGCTATCCCGACGGCGATATGCCTGCAAAAAAAGAAAAACGGGAGGGGCGCGTAGTTTACGTAGATTGATTTTATGGAGAACAAAATACCGAAAAATAAGAGCTTAAAGCAAAAGACCAAGCTGATAATCATACTGTCGCTTGAGTTTGTTGCTATCATAGGAATCATCGCGCTGATTTTCCTCGCGGGAAAGCAGACGCACACAGTCACCTTTGACCTGAACGGCGGCATACTTATCAGCGGCGACACCGTACAGAAAGTGACACAGGGACAGAATGCGACACCGCCAAACGTGGCGAAGTTCGGCCATTACCTTATGGGCTGGTCAGGCTCGTATAAGTCGGTGACGGGCGACGTGACCGTAAAGGCGATATGGGAGTATGAAACCAGCCCCGGCATAGAATACGCCGTCCCCGAAAACACCAACTACTGCCTTATCTCAGGCTCCTTCAAGGAGATTCAGGGCAAGATATACATAGGCTCTTACTACGAGGGCAGACAGGTCCTCGGCATCAAGGATGGCGCCTTTTCGGGCAGAAGCGGCATCACCGCAGTATATCTGCTTGACGGCATTCTCTCCATTGGCGAGGAGGCCTTCCGCGACTGCACGAAGCTTGAGGTTATCGATATTCCATCCACCGTGGTGCGAATTGAAAAGGGCGCCTTTGCGGGCTGTACGAGCCTGAAAGAAGTAATTCTACCCGACTCTCTGGTTGAAATTGAGGAGGGCGCGTTTGAAGGCTGTAGCTCGCTTGAAAAGGTGGTCTTTAAGGAGAACACCCAGCTTATAGGCAAGAGTGCCTTTGCAGGCTGCAAGGCTCTTACGACTATAGAATTTGCCGAGGGACTTTCCGAAATTGGCGAGGGCGCATTCGCAGATTGTGAAAGCCTTGCCGAGATTATTCTGCCCGCCTCGGTGGAAGAAATAGGCGTAAATGCCTTCAATACCCCTGAGATTTTAATTAGACTTTACATTTCAAAGGAAAATATGCCCGATGGCTTCGTAGACGGATGGTGCGACAGCAGCACAGTTTTTGAATACGACTATCAGCCGCCCGAGATTGAGGACGAGGAGGCGGAGGGTGATGACGAGGGCTTCTGGGGAGATATTTTATGAATATGATGCAAATGGTCGCCGTAATGGTGATCTGCTACTTTGTCACCCTGGCGCTGCTTGCCTTTTACAGACACATCATCAACGTTAAGGTGGGCAATATTCTCTTTATCATCGTGGACGTGATTTTCTTTCTCTGGTGGACCTACGCCGAGTATCTGCGCGGCTCGCTTAACTGGGGATTTATGACCTTCGACAACATCAGTCCCTTTATTATGACGCTGATACCGCTGACGCTGCTTTTCAGCGACAAGGTGCGTGAGTATTGCAACAGTGCCATCGCTTTTCTTTGGATTGGAATGTTCGTAGCGCTCCTTATCAGCCCACAGCACGCGTATATTTTCAACTACAAGATCGAGGCTTCTCTGCTCTACTCCTCCGAGGCAGCCTGCCACCTGCTGGCATCGCTGTACGGCGCGTATCTCATACTGACAAAGCAGGTAAAGTGCGACTTTGCCCACTGGAAAAAGGCTATTATCTGCATGTACTCGGTCATCGGCTTCGGCATTATAATGAACTTTATTTTCCACCGCGACTTCTTCGGTATGGACCCCTACGGTCAGGCGTCCATATATATGATAGACATTTTCGGCAGCTTTGAGGCGACTCTCGCCGCCTATCTGCTCGGCGTTATGCTTGTGCTGACCTTGGGGCTTCAGGCGGGATTCGGCTTCTTCAAGCTTGTGGATTCCGCCCACGGAAGTAGCGAGCTTTCCGAGCTTATGCCCGAGGAGGCTGCTGCCGTAGGCACGGACGATAACACCCAAGACGGCAAGGAAACCGTTGATCCCACCAACAGACAAGGGGAGGAAAAGGAATGAACGAAAGCATTGTTTTAAAAAGACGAAGTGTCAGAAAATTTAAAGGTACACCCGTACCGAGTGAGCTTATTGACAGACTTCTTGAGGCGGGATGCGCCGCTCCCAGCGCCTGCAATCGAAAGACGGTTGACTTCTACGTTATAACGGGAGAGGAAAAGCTGAAGGAAATTTCCGATTGCGGCAGATTTACGAAAATGAAGGCTCCGCTTATCATTCTCGTGGTGGGAAATCTCTCGCGGGCTCTGCCACTCGGACTCTCGGACTACTGGATCCACGACGCAGGCGCGGCAAGCGAGAATATTCTTATTGAGGCGACCGCCCTCGGCCTTGGCTCCTGCTGGTGCGGAGTTCATCCGCAGAAGCGAATGATGCAAAAGATAAGCGCGCTTCTCTCACTCTCCGACAAGCAGATCCCCTTCTCTCTTATCAAGATCGGCTATCCCGACGAATTCCCCGAGGCACACTCGGGCATTGACGAAAAGAGAGTTCACTTTGTAGAGTAAGCAAGAGAGAATAATAACAAAAAAATTCCTCCGTCATAGAATAGTATTGAGCCTATCCTGAAGCAACCAAAAACTTTTTAGGTTGTTGTTGGCTACAAGCTCAAAAGCGACTTTGGAGGAAAACATAATGAACAACAACTGCTTATGCCACATCTTTGACGACAACAACTGCACCTGGATCATTATTCTTGCGATAGTTATCGTTTTCTGTTGCTGCTGCAACCACTAAAATAACGGCATAACGAAAACGGCTGGGAAAACCAGCCGTTTTTTCCTTTGTTTTGTATACTCTGATTTGTGCAAATATGCGAAGCTACCGCAATTTGTCATCCCGAGCGGCGGGACTTGGAGTGCAGAGTGCAGAGTTCAGAGTTCAGAGTTCAGAATGCAGAATTATTTGATCGATCTATTCTGTCATCCCGAGTGGCAGGGACAAAATACGGAGACTATACAGGCGGGCGAGGGATCTCCGTGTTGGAGCCTTTTCGGCTTAGACTTTGGCAAAGGAGAACCGATTATATATCCCAAATAACCCTCTCACTCGCTAACGCGGGAGCTCTCCGGGGGGCGAGCCTGCAAAAAGTCTTAACTTGCAGGCGGTTCGAAGGAGGAGATCCCTCAGGCTTTGTTTTCGTCCCCGAGCAGTGTCCGCGATTTCGGGATGACAGACAAGTGAGAACAATTCTGCATTTAAAATTTTGCATTTTGGGCGTTTGTTCTATTTCTCCCCGATGCGCATATATTTAAGTACAGTAATTATTGCGGAGGAAAGATGTATGTTTATATATTCTGTTCGGGCATCGACGGTGCGGATAGTCGGGCTTTTTCTGCTGGTGGCGGTGCTTGTGACTGTGATTGCCCTGTCGGGTGAGGGCGGCGTGGTTTCGGCAGCGAGCGGCGCCGTTGAGGTAGACTACAGCGGTATAAAAAGCGCCGAGGACCGCCTTGAATTTATGCGAGGCTTCGGCATACAGGTGGACGAGGGAAGCGTAGAGGAGGCGGCATTCCGTATGCCCGAAAGCTTTGACCGCGTTATCTCGGGCTACAACGAGCTGCAGAAAAAGCAGGGGCTCGACCTGTCAAAATACCACAACAAAAAGGTGACGCGCTACACCTATCGGGTGACCAATTACAAGTGCGAGGGCGAGGTGTACGCAAACCTCTTTATCTATCGAGGCAAGGTGGTTGCCTGCGACCTGACGAATGCCGACGCAGGCGGCTTCGTTATCCCGATGACGCTGGTAGAGCGAGGAAATCTGAAGTAAATTAAACAAAAAAGAGAGCACAAAGGGCTTTAGCCACGGCGTACTCTCTTTTGTTTTTAAAAAGTTTTTTTATTCCGGGCTTTTTCGGTTTTACAAAATCTGACATCACTGCTTCGTAAAATCAAACACCGCGTTGCCATCCTTGATCACCAGGCGGGCGTCGAAGTATCTGCCGTTCTTGGAGATGAAGCCCTTGATGGTATCGGTAGCTCCCTCGGTCAGCAGACGGCGCACCTCGCCGATGGGAATATCGCGGCGGCAGATGTTGATGCCGACACGGAACTTACAGCCGTCCTCAAAGCCCATACAGCCGTAGTTAAACTTGCCGCGGACCACGTTCTTCTTACAGACGGGACAGCTGCCGACGATCTCGCCGTACTTGCCCGTATCCACACCGCGAACCTCGCTGACACCCTCTGAGCCACGGGCGAACACAGCCGCGATCTCGCTCTCGGCAAGATTAACGCTGTCGGTGACGCTCATCTCACCGCGGTAAACCTTTTTCAGCGCCTTGCCAAGCTCGCTGGTCTTATACTTATCCATACTGATGGACAGTCTGCCAAGCGACTCGATAAAATGCTCGCCGCCCGGGAGAATGGTGTAAACGTCCTTCTTTAAGGCGATATATCCGCTCTTCTTCGCATTGTCGATAATGCCCGAGCGAGTCGCCTCGGTGCCAAGCTCAAGTCCCTCAAAGATCGCGCGATAATCCTCTGCATCGTCAACCTCGCCCGATTCCTCAAGCTCCTTCGCCTTCGCCTTATCGTCCTTGAAGGGATTTTTCAGATAATTATTCAGGGTGGTAATGGTATAGTGCTTCGGTGGTGTGGTCTGCTTTTCGGCAGGCTTAAAGTCGATGTTTACAGCGTCGCCAACCGAGAGGCGAGGCAGGATCTTATCCTTTTTCGTATAATCGTCGTACTTTGTCCAGCCCTTCTCCAAAATGACCGTACCCTTGAGAGAAAATTCCTCAAGCTCGCCCACCTTTATCTTGATCTCGGACTTCTGCGCCAGACATTCCTCGGCACAGAAAACCGAAACGAAGCGGCGGAAAACGGTGGAATACACCTTGCTCTCGTTCTCCGAGAGCTTTTCCTTCGGGGGAATCTTGTAGGTGGGGGTAAGGGCGGAGTGGGCCTCTATCTTGGAGTCGTCAAAGATGTGTTTTGAGTCCTTGAACTTCACGGGGTAGCCCAGCTTGCCAATAATGCCGATGATCTGCTTCATCTTATCCTTCTCGGCGGTGGCAAGATACTCGGAGTTGGTTCTCGGGTAGGTGAGGTAGCCCTCCTCGTAGAGCTTCTGTATAATGGCAAGACTCTCGGTCATACTCATCTTGTATTTTTCACCGAGGACGTTTTGCAGGGTGGAAAGCGAATAGAGCTTTCCCGGGAAGATATTTTCCTTTTTACTGCTTACGTCTGTGACAACTGCGCCAGTGTCATTATATAGCTTTGCCGACTCTTCAGCCTTTAAAATCTCATCTTTTGTAAACTTTAGCTTACTTGTAAGCTCGATTTTCTCGCCATTTGTCTTTTCAGCCGAGGAGATCACGTAGTATTTTTCGGGAACAAAATTGCGTATTTCCATATCCCTGTCGTAGATGGCGCGGACTATGGGCGCGATAACTCTGCCCACGCGGAGCAGCTTTCCCGTCTTGATGGTGGCATATCTCGTCAGATTAACGCCGTAGAGCCAGTCGATATATGTGCGCGCCAGGCCCTCGCCTGCAAGGTTGTCGTACTCCGACTCGTCCTTCATCTCGCAAAGCGCCTTGGCAACCGTCTCGGGAGTCTGGTCGGGTAGCCATAGTCTCAGCTGTCGCTTCTCGCTCTTCAGCGCGTTCATCACGCAGAGGCGGACGATAATCTCTCCCTCTCGGTCGGCGTCTCCCGCGTTTACTATGGTGTCAACGTCGGCGCGGTTGCAAAGCTGCTGTATTATGCCAAACTGCTTTTTAACACCCGAGTCAACGCCCTTTTTGTTGTCAGCACGACGAAGCTCGAACCTGAACTGCTCGGGGAAGCAGGGGAGATTGTCAAGCGTCCATCTGCCGCCCGTCTCACCGGTGTAGCTCTCAATATCCGCAAGAGAGAACAGGTGGCCAAACGCCCAGGAGACAATATATTTTTCGCCTATATAATAGCCGTCCTTTTTGGTCATCTTCTCGCCAACGCCCGCAATAATATTCCTCGCAAGGCTGGGCTTCTCGGCTATGATGAGTACCATAGGTTCTCTCCTTTCAATCACATTTCGCGCGGCGCAATATATCGAGCTGCCGATGGCAGCATATCGATTGGCGTGAGCCAAATATCGATCGCCCTCGGCGAATATCGACCATTACGCATACAATAAAATTATTCTACCACACTTCAGAGCAAATTTCCATAGGTTTTTGAAAAATATTTTTTCGGGGTGTCTTTATTGCGAAAATGTTGAAAATGTGGAAAGCTGTTCTTCGGTGAATGCAAGCGGCGACGGGCTAAGAGCGCGGCGGACACTTCCCCGCTCGCCCAAAGCTCATTTCAAAACGCACCGAGTGCGCTGTTAAGCACCTGTTAAAACGCTCTTGATACAGTCTTGCTACACACGAAAGTCAGTATTTTCAAGGGGTTTAGGGCTTTTTTTGACACCCAAGGTAAGATAAGTAAAGGTAAGTAAAGATAAGGTAAGTAAAGATAAGTAAAGGTAAGTATTATACTACCAACAGTTTTCTATCTATCAATCAATCATTCATACATACAAAAATGCCCTTCGGGCAAAATGGCATATATTTAAAAAATTTCTTTACTTTTGTATTTTGATATGCTATAATGATATATGACAAAGTATCGGAGGTTTATTATACAATGGCGAAATTGTATTTCAAATACGGCGCTATGGGCTCGTCCAAGACGGCAAGCGCGCTGATCACAAAGTTTAACTATGAGGAAAGGGGCATGAGGGTTTGGCTCATCAAGCCTGCCACCGACACCCGTGACGGCGACGACGTTATAAAATCGCGTATCGGTCTGTCCCATGGCTGCCGCCCTATCGCAAAGGACGAGGATCTCTTCGAGACCTTCTGCCGCGAGGCGAGAGACGTGGACGCCATAATCTGCGACGAGTGCCAGTTCCTCACAAGAGAGCAGATAGACGGCTGCAGACGTATCGTTGACGAGTGCAATCTTCCCGTGCTGTGCTTCGGTCTGCGTACCGACTTCCTTACCCACTGCTTCGAGGGCTCGGCAAGGCTGTTTGAGATTGCCGACTCTATTGCCGAGATCAAGACCATATGCGAGTGCGGCAGAAAGGCTACCGTAAACGCCCGTCTGAGCGACGGCAAGGTGGTCACCGAGGGCGAGCAGCTTATGCTGGGAGGCAACGACAGCTATGTTGCTATGTGTCACCGCTGCTGGAAAAAGAGAATCGCGGCAGAGAAAAACAACTGATTATTAAGGCGAAAGGAACATATAAAAATGGAACTTAAAAACATTCTTGCAAAGTGCGACCACACGCTGCTCCTGCAGGGCTCTACCTGGGAGGAGATCAAGGCTATCTGTGACGACGGCATCAGGTTCGGCTGCGCGTCGGTTTGTATTCCCGCCTCCTTCGTAAAGCGGGCAAAGGAGTACGTAGGCGACAGACTTGCCATCTGCACGGTCATCGGCTTCCCCAACGGATATTCCACCACCGCGGTGAAGGTTTTTGAGACTGCTGATGCTGTAGCAAACGGCGCTGACGAGATCGATATGGTAATCAATATAGGCGACCTGAAGGACAAGAGATATGACCTTATCCTTGAGGAGATCAACTCTATCAAGGCTGCCTGCGACGGCAGAATTCTCAAGGTTATTATTGAAACCTGTCTGCTTACCGACGAGGAGAAGGTTAAGATGTGCGAGATAGTGTCCGCATCCGACGCCGACTTTATCAAGACGAGCACAGGCTTCTCTACAGCGGGCGCGACGAAGGCTGACGTAGAGCTGTTCGCCCATCATATTACGAATGGCAAGAGAATCAAGGCTGCAGGCGGTATCGCATCGCTTGCCGATGCCGAGGACTTCATCAACCTTGGCGCAGACAGACTTGGTACCAGCCGTATCGTAAAGATCGCGAAGGCGGAGAGCAACATTAGTGGTTATTGATGAGTGCAGAGTTCAGAGTGCAGAGTTCAGAGTTTAAAATTCAGAATTAAAGGAGTAATTAAAAATGGATAACACAAGATTTCACACACCTCATATAAAGGCTACACCCGATGATTTTGCAAAGACCGTGCTTATGCCCGGTGACCCTCTCAGAGCGAAGTTTATCGCAGAGACATTCCTTACTGACGCTAAGCTTGTAAACAACGTGCGCGGTATTCACGGCTACACAGGTCTCTGGAAGGGCGAGCGCGTTTCGGTTATGGCGAGCGGTATGGGTATGCCCTCTATCGGTATTTATTCCTACGAGCTGTTTAATAACTTCGGCGTAGAGAACATTATGCGTATCGGCTCGGCAGGCGCTATGAGCGAGAAGGTAAAGGTGCGCGACATCATTTTCGGTATGGGCGCATGCACCAACTCCAACTATGCCGTTCAGTACAATCTCCAGGGCGCTTTCGCTCCTATCGCAAGCTACGATATGATGAAGATCGCTATCGAGGAGGCTGAGAAGCTGGGCGCGAGATACTGCGTAGGTAATCTCCTCTCCTCCGACACCTTCTACAACGCGGACGCGGAGGCTACTATGAAGTGGGCACGCCTCGGTGTTCTCGGCGTTGAGATGGAGGCGGCAGCGCTCTATATGAACGCGGCATATCTCGGCAAGCGTGCGCTTGCTATCTGCACCGTCTCCGACCACATCATCACAGGCGAGGCTCTTGACGCTGATGCAAGACAGAACTCCTTTACCGAGATGATGGAGATCGCGCCTAATACCGCTATCAGACTTTAATAAATGCAAAATGCAAAATGCAAAAAGCAGAATTCAGAATGCAGAATGCAAAATGCAAAATGCAAAATGCAGAATTCAGAATGCAGAATTCTAACTAACAAGGAATAACGAAATGGATATAAAAAGAGTTTTCATAATCGTTCTTGACTCGGTTGGAATCGGATACGCGCCAGATGCGGCTGATTTCGGCGACTACGGAGCGAACACAATGAAGCGTATTTCCGCTTCGGATAAATTTAATATCCCTACCCTGCTTTCGCTGGGACTTGGCAACATTGACGGCGTGGACTATCTGCCCACCACCGACACCCCTGGGGCTGCGGTATGCCGCCTCAGAGAGCTTAGTCGCGGCAAGGACACCACCACGGGACACTGGGAGATGATGGGTATCGTGTCCGAAAAGCCTATGCCCACCTACCCCGAGGGCTTTCCCGCTGAGGTGCTTGACGAGTTCAGCCGCCGCACAGGCAGAGGCGTGCTCTGCAACCTGCCCTACTCTGGCACCGACGTTATCCGCGACTACGGAAAGGCTCACTGTGACACGGGCGACCTTATCGTCTACACCTCGGCTGACAGCGTTTTTCAGATCGCGGCACACGAGGACCACGTTCCCGTAGAGCAGCTGTATGAATACTGCCGCATTGCCCGCGAGATATTGCAGGGTGAGCACGCGGTGGGACGAGTTATCGCCCGCCCCTTTATCGGCAGTGAGGGCGCGTACAAGCGCACCGAGAACCGCCACGATTACTCGCTGACACCCCCTGCAAAAACCGCTATGGACGCTATCGGTGAGAGCGGACTTGACGTAATTTCTATCGGAAAGATATACGACATCTTCTCGGGCGCGGGCATTAAAAAAAGCCTGCCCACCCACAACAACAAGGAGGGTATGCAGACGCTGCTCGAGGTACAGAAAACCGACTTTAACGGTCTTTGCTTTGCAAACCTTGTAGACTTCGATATGCTCTACGGGCACCGTCAGGACGCCGTGGGCTACGCCAAGGCCATGAGCGAATTTGACGCATGGCTGGGTGACTTTATCCCCAACATGAAGGAGGATGATATCCTCATGATCACCGCCGACCACGGCTGTGACCCCTCCGATGAAAGCACTGA
>JAZNZI010000009.1:0-12186 GCA_045594865.1 Eubacteriales bacterium
ACACAATAGATATCTACGTACTCGGCAGAAACTATGCTTTGATCCTCCGACGTAATTATCTGACATTTTGATACTCGTGTTCCCTTGAATTCAAATTCAAAGTACGAAACGTGAGAAACAGCAAAGCACCCTACGATTTGGGATGCTAAGAGTTCTGCATCCACATCGCGCTCATCGCCATCCTTTAAAAGATAAAACACACCGTCTTTTCTAATCCATGCTTTAGGCGCAACACCAGGAGTTCCGATATCCCCCGCCTGATCTTGCGTTGTGATAAATTCGGCATTTTCAAGAGTTAAATTTTTACCCTTAAGACTTACGTCTACAAATGCATCAGAAAGCGAATGATTATAAAGACTGATTTCTGCGAAAGTTTTAGTATCACCTTTTGCTCTAATCCAATAGACGTCCATAAGACTTAGTGCACGATAAGATATGGCAATAGCTGCTCTTTCTCTGTCTGTATATACTTGAATTGCACCGATGCTATTTAGAATTTCCTTAGCATACTTTCTGTCTAAGGTTAACACTCTTGAAGCACACCAATAATAGAAATTACTTAGGTTATTAATGCACGTATCGGTATCATCGCCTTTTTCAAGATAAAGGTTATATGGCATAAATGAGGGGTAGTTTATAGTACATTTACCGTTTTCATAAATTCTTGCAACTCTTCTGTCCTTATGCATTACATCAAAATATTTCCATCCTTTTGACATAACACTTCGATCTCTTTTTACGGTCATATTAACAATCCCTCCATTTCTTTAGTTCTATTTAAATTCTCACTTCAAGTGCATAAATAAAAATATTATTATAATCGTTATTGAAGTATATAAGTATTATATCACAAGCAACAATTGAAATCAAGTATAAAGTTTATATTTCAATTAAATCTTCCATAGTACAACCTAACACTTTTGCAATACGATAGATAGTTTCGGCGTTTGCTTTGTTGATATCCTTATTTCTCTGTTCGTACATTTGAATTGAGCGAAGGCTTACATCTGACATCTTTGCAAGCTCCGCTTGGGTTATGCCGTATGCAGTACGAATACGCTTTAGGTTGGTTTCGGGAAAATACTCTAACATTCGCCCATTTATTACATCTACGAACTTTGAAATATCTGCTTCATGTAAAGTGTAATACATCTGTTCAAGCTCGCTAAAGGAAACAACCTTGAAGATATCGCTATACTTTCTTGAAGTGTACCAATGATAATAAGCAAGCGCCCAGCCTATCCAATATTCCTTTGATCTGCCAAAGCTTTCAGATGGGTCGTTTTCTATGGTTTTTCCCGTAGTTTCAAATACGATTTCTCGTGCTATTTCAATGCCGCTTTTACCTGCAACATATTTCGGTTCGCCCTTCTCCATTTTCTTTGATACAGAGCTTACCAAAAACATCTTTACAAAATTTTCACCCGAAATGTTACAAGTATTTATAGCATAATCAAAGGCTTCACCGAGTGCTGCCTGAGCGTTATTTAGATATATTTCTTGGTATGCGTGGATCATCGTTTTTAATGCCTCCTCTGATTATATCTTGGATATAAAGACCGTCGCTCTCTTCCTCAAGCATTTCAAGATAGTGCCTATTAGCTTCATCATCACGGGACTTTCTAAGAACGTAAAATTCTTCCTTTGCAGCAACATCAAATCCTTCAAACTGTAAACGAGAGAACGCAAACTGCGATTTTATCACAATCTGTTCGCCAAGCTTACCAAGCTTCATAGCCCTTGCAAGCTGTTCTACAGATATTCCGTTGTTAAGGAAACTTTCCGCATAATCGAAATAAGAATCGTCGGCACGGTAGCCGGTAATTATATCAAAAGCATTTACGTTAATACTAAAATTATCAATAAGATATTGCTTTGCCCTTCTTGCTACGGGGGTCTTGATTGAGAAAAGACGATGCTCTACAAGAACGGCTATCCAATTAAGAATAGTATACTCGGGGCTGTTCAAGTTTAATATTCTCATATACTCGGTATCTAATGTATATTTATTGGCAAAGCCGTTACGTAGCGAGGATACCGCCCATTCTTTCGCAAGATCTTCGCTCTCTGTACAATAGAAACCAAGTCCAAAGTCGTTGTTTTTCTTACCTTCTCCAAAGGTGGGGACTTCAACGATTTTTTCTGATCCGTGATATATAGTAATTATCTTCTCCATTTGTTAATACCTCCATTCTTTAGCCAACAATAACCTAAAATGAATACGTTTTGAGAGTCGAATTTTCCGTAATAATGCGCCAAAACTCCTTGCAATATCCGCATATTACCGTGTCGTTTCGGCTTTTCTTACAAAAAATACGCTCTCTCAAAATCTACTGACCTAAAGCCAATAGAAATTTGATGATTTTTGCGGAATTTGAGTGAAGCACAGTGTGGACTTTGCAAACGAGAATTTTGCGAAAAGCACAGATTTATATGGCTTTAGGCGTGTTCGTTTTAGGTTATTGTTGGCTATCAATATTATATCACCATAGTGATAGTTTGTCAATATATTTTAAAAAGAAACTATTGATTTTATATCACTGTGGTGATATTTTTTTATAATCATCTTCTGCAAATTGTCAAGGGTGTATTCGAAGAAAATAAGACTGAAAACTAAAAGCTAACCGACACCATTATCTTTTTTCTGACATCTTACTTTAATTGTCCTTGACAATTTTTCGTAAGATGATTTTTTCTTTTGTTGAGTTTTTTGAGGAAAAAGTTAATTAGCTAAATAAGATTACCCAATAGTTCCTTTTTTATCACAATGCTAAAATGCTAAACTGACAATGAAGCTGTTCGATCGTTAAAATACTGCACTTCCGGTCAGTGCAAATACTGAAGAAAGGAGGGCTACGTGCCAAAGAAGGAACTGAATAGTAATTCAAGTTCTAAATGAATATACGAAAGTAGATTTTGATAAAAAGATAACCCCATAGCGTTCTCGAGGCCTTTATTAAAGCGGTTGTTGTTTATCCCGGTAGCCTTGAACTTCACATGAGAATAGGTGATACAGAGGAATATAGCAAAATCGTAACTTCGGTTAAGGTATTAGAGTTTATGGTTGACAGAGCTTTTGCACTCGAATTCATAGCTGGAAGAAAGGATGTTCATCACATCAATCTGACAAGATGGCACGATATGAAATGCAGCATACATATTTAACAATATAGCCCTTGATGTCTAAAATCAAGGGCGTTTTTAGGTAAAAAGAGCTTAGATCACCATACTTTGATTAATGCCACGCAGGCTGCTCTTAAGAACTAATTTAGGGCATTTTCGCAAGAAAATGCACCGCGAGCCCGCTGTGAGCTTGGCTTCGTACTAAACGAAACGGCTCGCAGGCAGGCTGCTCTTAAGAACTAATTATATAGTTAGTAAAAAAACACGCTCCCGCAAGGCAATGTCATTAAGTTAATATAATGGCAAAAATGGAAAAGCACTTAACAAAGCTGAAAATGATATAATCCCCTTAGAGTAGACACTTTAAAAAACAAAAAGTTTTCAAGACTACTTTAAGAGGGTTATATCAATTTGTCGGCGATTTTTATATTTTGATTTATTTTTTTCTGATTGCGGCGGGGTTCTCGGCAAACTCCATAACTGCAAGGCAGATAGAGTAGAAGAGAACGGGGCCGACGTTAAAGAAGTGACAGTCAAGAAGGCTCATACCGAGAAGGGTGAGGATAGAGAATGCGATATAGGTGTTGGTGTGAGTGCGCTTCTTAATATAAAGGCGAATGGTATCGATTCGGTGGTAGATATATGCCAGCATACCAACTGCGCCGCAGGAAGCAAGCATCTGCACTACGGTATTATGCCAGCGGGGCGGGAAGAAGGAGCTGAAGGAATCCACGTCCGAGAAATCGTAGAGGTCAAACTCGATAGGATAGAAGCTCTGACCGAAGATGGGGTTGTTAAGGAATACCTTAATGCCGTTATAATAGATGCTGAAACGGCTGGAATCGTTGAAGCTGATGCTGCCGTCGTTCACATCGGCAATATCGGGCACCTCGTTAAACATAAGAGCGATTTTCTCGCGGAAAATTGCCACGCCAACGATGGCTACAATCAGCAAGCCGAGGGCGGTAAAACGAAACTCCTTTTTATTCTCGCACTTAAAGAAGGTGTAGATAAAAGAAACGAGGAAGGCAAATGCCGCACCGACCATAGAGCCGCGTGAGCAGCTGAAGATAACGCCTGCTACAAGAATAAAGCCGATGATAAGGAATACCGAGCTGCGCTTCTTGCGGCTGGCAAGATAGAAGGCAAAGGGAATGGACATGCTGATGATAGCACCGATGTTATTATAACAGCCCCATCCGGAATAGATCTGGCCACGATTAATAACACCGTTAACTATAACGTCCTTATATATGTAGATGATACCTACCTCCAAGGACACAACAAGTCCCATAATAAGACCTGCCCAGGCGAAATATTCCACATTAAACTTCTCCCACTTTATTGCGGTGGTGAAAAGGAAATAGAGTAAAAATACAGATGCAAACTGGATGAATGCAAATAAAAGATTACTTTTTGCATATTCAAGGTACTGCTCGTGGCCTATGCCCGAGAGGAAATAGGACGCGCCAAGGATAAGAATACCGAGGAGGAGCGTGCGCTTTGTTGTAAAGATACGCTTGCCGCCAATTTCCTTATCAATGGCAAGTCTGATGAGGAGAACAAGAACTGCAACCGTAACGATACAGACGAGATAAAGTCCCGTTGCGCCGTAGAAGAGTCCCTGATCGCTCTTGCCGGGGTTATTGTTGATGGAGGGGGTGACGTAGCAGAGGACGAACAGCGGGATAAGCGGTGTAAAATCGTCCGCATAAAGTCCAACGTAGGTTGCATAGATAGCAACTATGGTATAGAACACCACCTCCAGCGAGAAGGCAAAGGCAAGCACGGTAAGCACGCCGAGAACGCCTATACACCAGGGGGAGTAGATAAACTTATTAATGCTTTGTACGGTAGCAGATGACCTTATAGACGAGTGCTGCTTTTTAACTGTTTCAACAAATGCCACGTCAGTTCTCCTTAATGTTCAAAGTGATAAATTTGTCAGATTATATCGAAAAATGTACATAAATACACATTTATATTATCCACGATTAGTCTATGAAAGTCAAGAGATTTCGACTAAAATTTATATTTATTCATTTATTTTTTTATTTTCTAAGAAAAAAGCCTGCAGAAAGGGGTGATGTCCTTAGCGGAGAATTAAAAAATATCGCTAAGTGCGAGCATCGCATTTGTCCGGTCAAACGCAAATATGGGCTATGCCAAAACCCTTATTACAAACAGAAAGAGCAAACACGCAAGACGAAATCTTGTATGTCTGCTCTTTTTCTGTTAGTGATGTTTTTGCTAACGCAAAAGTGATGTTATGCTGCACATAATGATGTTGCTCGCCATTTGCTACGCAAATATAAGCTCGCAATGATGTGATGTTTGCCCACTACGCCGACAGGCGTAACATCATTCACGAAGTGAACATCACTGACGAAGTCAACATCATTTGCCCTTGGGGGCAAACATCGTTTAGCGTGAATGCTCCGCTTGGAGCATTCACGCTAAGTGTCCGAGGGCTTTGATAATTCTTGGTTTTTGGCAAATCAGGATAGCAGCTCGAGAATCTCGGCAGCATTGGTATCCATCTTTACGCAAGGGAAAAATTTGGGGCTTTTTGTCCTATCTCAAGCATATTCTTCAGTTCTTATCTCGTGGCTAAATATTCCTCTGCCATATGAACGGCTACCGCTCCATCCGCAGTGGCAGTGACGACCTGGCGCAGAGGCTTAGTTCTCACGTCTCCAACGGCATAAACACCGTCAATATTGGTCTTGGTGCTTTCGTCGGCAATAATATATCCCGCGGGGTCAAGAGAAATTACGCCTCCAAGGAAATCGGTGGCGGGCTTTCTGCCGATGCTGACGAAAACTCCGTCGCAATCAAGCCTTGTAATGCTGCCGTCATTTATATTCTTAACCGTAATGGCTTCAAGGCGGTCGCCTGCTATTAGGCTTTCCACCGTGCTGTTCCAGAGGAATTCCACATTCTCGGCATTCATAAGCGGCTCGTGGTATATTTTCGTGGCGCGGAGGGTGTCGCGGCGGTGAACGAGATAGACCTTTTTCACAAGGCGGGAGAGGTAGATAGCATCTGCCGCGGCAGAGTTGCCACCGCCCACAACCACGACCGTCTTGTCCTTATAAAATCTTCCGTCACAGTGAGCGCAGTAATGGATTCCTCTGCCAAGGAGGCTCTGCTCCTCGGGGAGACCGAGCTCACGGGGATTTGCTCCCGTGGAAAGCACAACCGTTCTGCCAAGGAAGCTGCCGCCCAGGGTGTTTATTCTTTTTATCTCGGCCGCAAGCTCCACCGAGGTGACCTCGTCGTACTCGGTTTTAGCACCGAAGCGCTCGGCACCCTGCTGCATTTTCATACCCAGGGTAAATCCGTCGATACCCTGCTCAAAGCCGGGGTAATTATCTATATCACCCGTCAGAGCCATCTGTCCTCCCGGTGCCATTCTTTCGATCAACAGGGTGTCAAAGCCGGCGCGAGAGGCGTACAACGCAGCGGTATATCCCGCAGGGCCGCCGCCAATAATTATCATATCGTAAATATGCTCCATAATAAACCTCTACGTTTCTTTTTCTGACTATATTATAAGCATTTTCGGGTAGTTATTCGGTGACTGTGTCACATTTTACCTTTTCAGCGCATCAAGCTCTGCGAGAGCCGATGCAACGTATTTCGGCAGGCGTTTGCCAAAGATCCTTGATTTTCTGTCATTGCTTCCCTGCACGCGAGTGAGGATAGACGAGCGAAGCTCCTCGTCGCTCTCGTTCTCTTTTGGAACTATATTCTCAAGCTCCACCGTCACAGGCTCGCGCGACAAGGTGATCTTAATTTCCTCGGTCTTGACGTCGCGGAATACAAGGTACATCTCCCTCTCGGCAGGGAGAATGCCAAAGCTGTCGCTCGGGGTGACGGTCAGGCGCAGAGTGCTGTCCTGCTCTGTCAGATCGAAGGTGGTTATAGCAAATTTGCCATCCTTATAAGCGTTGGTTTCGCCATCGTCCTCGTATAGCTCGTAGTGACCGTTGCCACGCCAGATATGCACCTCAAGGGGCTGATCGAGGGAGAGGTCGTTTGTACGGTCGTTTCTGTACATAGGAACTATAGCTCCCGCGGGCGCGAGAACGGGGATAGAGTCAAGATCGCGATACATATCCACGTATTTGTCCCCCTCGTAGATTCTGCCGTTGAAGATATCCGTCCAGCGCCCCTCGGGCAGCCATACTCTCGTTTTGGCAAGATTGAGCCGCTTATCCATCGGGGTGGTGACGGGGCAAACCAAAAGCTGACCTGCAAAGATATACTGATTTTTCTGCTCGTATGCCTCGGCGTCATCATATCTGTAATACATAGGCATACAGATAGGCTCGCCCTCGGTATGAGTGCGATAATTTGCGGTATAGATAAATGGAATAAGCTTATGGCGCAGGCGCAGGAAGTCCTCCGAGATCTTGCACACGGCATAGCTGTGCTTCCAGGGCTCCTTGCCCATAAAGTCGGAGTTTGAGGAGTGAAGTCGGTTGATGGGGCTGAAAACGCCGTACTGAAGCCAGCGCAGATATAGCTCGTCATCCTGAACGCCTCTCGTATGACCTCCTATATCGTGACTCCACCAGGTGTAGCCCGAGTTTGCAGCGGAATTTGTAAAGTAGGGCTGGAAGTCAAGGCTCGCCCAGGTGCAGTGGGTATCGCCCGAGAAGCCGAGGGGATAGCGGTGGCTGCCAAGACCCGCATAGCGTGAGAGGATAAGCGGACGCTTTTCTTCTCTTGCAGAATCGAGTGTGTGATAATGATTCAATGCCCATAGGGGATCAAGTCCCTTCATCTTAGACTTAGTACCCTGCTGCCAGTCTATCCACCAAAAATCAACTCCGTCCTCCTCAAGCGGATGATGAAGGACGTCAAAATACGCCCTCATAAACTCGGGATCTGTGGGATCGAAGGGAATAAGCTGCTTGTTGCCTGCATCCCTACCGAGACGCTCGCACATTTCCTCATACCTATCCTCAAAGAATCGCACGCCCTGGGATGGGTGAACGTTAAGGGTCGTCCGCATTCCATTGGAATGAAGCCAAGCGAGAAGCTCCTTATAATCGGGGAAAAGCTCGGTGTTCCAGGAATAACCCGTCCATCCCGGGAGAACAGTGTTAAACAGCGCCTCCTCGGGACAGGAGGGCTGTCCGGGCTTGGCATCGCTGCCAAAGCGGGACAGCACGTCGGTCCAATGCCAATCCATATCAATGGTAGCGACGGTTATGGGCACCTCTCGGTCGATGAATTTCTGCATCAGGCTGCGATATTCCTCCTGGGTATAGGCGCGATAGCGGCTCCACCAGTTGCCGAGGGCAAATTTCGGAATAAGGGGTACCTCGCCCGTCAGCTTAAAGAAATCGCGTAGCTGACTGAGGTAGTCGCCAGCGTAAACGAACCAATATCGGTCGGAGCAGGCAGGACGGGGAGAGATGGTGCCGTCGGGATTCAGAAGAAGGCTCTTCGAGTCGTCCATAACCGATGTGCCAAGGCGCGAGGTGATGCCTTTTTCAAGCCTTGTGCTACCGTTCACTCGGTCAAGAGTGCGGGCGGTTCCAGGGAGCGCGCCACAACCGAAATGCTTGGTATAAACGTGGGGAGGCCAATCGGCATAGACTACCTTTCCGCTTGATTTTTTCACCTTAAAGGATGCGCGGGAGGTATGAACCTTCGCGTATTTTTCATCCTCGCAAAGCTCATATTTGACCTCGCAGAAGTCGCGGTTTTGCACCGTTTGCGTGGGCAGGTCGGTGAATGCGCCCACCTCTGTTCTGAGGAGTCGTTCGGTTATTAAGGATATACGAAGTCCGTTATGCTGATAGATAATCATAAGGCATCCCTCTCTCGCTGTTGTTATTAAAATAATTTTACCATAATTATATAATAAAGTCAAGAAAAACCGCAGTCGGTCAAGACTGCGGTTTTGGTTTATTTTTCTGTTTTCTTTTTCTCATCGGTGTAGACGAGATATGCGTATATCATCATGGGAATGATCGAAGCGAAAAGGACTATCATCATAACGATAACCGAGGTCATACCGCCGAGGATAATGCCCGAAATGGCGGTGATAAGCCCTGCAATTATCATAACGTAGCCTGCAAAGCGATTGCTCTTTGCCCAGGTGACGTCGTTGTACATCGTCCAGGGTAAGCGGAAGCCTATGAGGCTGTTAAGCCTTGACTTAGGCGTAAAGTTGCCGAAAATAATAAAGGTAATACCCATAGCGACAGTCACTATTTTCATAATATCTATCTCCGCGGCGGTGCTGTCAAGCTGGGAGTAGGACATATACATAACTCCTGCGGTCAGCACTAAAAATAATGCGGATATGGAAGTAAAGGTGATATTAATTACCTTGATGTTTGAGAGCGCCTCTGCTCTCGCCTTTTCGTCTATGGAGTATTCAGCCTTTTTGCCATAGATCCTGTCGCAGATGAGCCAAATGACAAGCATAACAGCCATAATGACGGGCATAATAAGCAGCTCGTACTTTGAGCCCCATCTGTCTGCTACGCCTGCGCCGTTAAAGTGCACGGGAACTCTGTCTGGCATATATGAAAGCCCGAGAAGTGTGCCGAAAACGGTTATCAAAAAAAGTGCTATGTTTATTATTTTAATCTTCATTTTTATTTCCTCCAAACTGCCTTGCCCACAGGATAATCTCCTCAAAAACAGAGGTATTTATCTCATAGTATATAAAATTCTTCTCCCTGTACTCCATTACAAGATCCGCGCCTCTGAGAAGCTTTAAATGATAGGAGAGGGCAGCGGGTGTGACCGAGAGTCGCTCGGCAATTTCGCCCGCGCTGAGCCGCCCCTCGCGGAGCATCTCGAGAATGTCGCGGCGCTGCTTATCGGACAGCACCTTAAAGATATTATATTCGCTCATTTTGAACACCTATTTAAAAATTTCTTTAAATAGATTATATGCTATTTTGAGAAAAAAGTCAAGAGGTATTTAAAATATTTTTTAAACAGTTGCAAAGAAGGTCGGTTTGTGTTATAATGAAGAAAAAATATTATTTTGGAGACCAAAAAATGAAAAAGATACTGTGTTTATTACTGATGCTTTGTCTTGCGCTGCCCTTAATCGGCTGCGAGAGCTCAAAGTCCTTTATCAACGGAGTAAATCTCAGCGAGTTCTCTATCGTTTATTCGGAGGAGGACAGCGATTACTCAAAGCGCGCGGCTGAGTATATTCAGGATATGATAAGCGAAAGGACCGAGCTTGAGCTTCCCGTTATTGAAGACAACGAGAGTCCGAGGGCAAACGAGATCGTTGTGGGTAATACAAACAGAGCTATCTCGGCAAAGCTTGATGCAGATACCGAGGGGGTTGAATTTGCAATTCTCGCTGAGGGCGGTAGCGTTGCGCTGGAGGGCGACTACTTCATCATTGCAGCGGCGGCATATTTCTTCGTTGAAAATTACATTCCCACCGACGATTTTGATGCTACCATCCCCGAGGAAGTAAAGATACACAGTCCTATTATCAAGGACGCAAAGAACTTTATAATGCTTATCGGCGACGGAATGGGTGTATATCAGACAAGGATATTTGAGTATGTGGAAAATGACCTTGAGTACGGAGATGGCGAGGATATTTTCTATGGCTATTACCTGCCCTATATGGGTTATTCCAGAACCGAGTCGCTCTCGGGTGTGACCGACAGCGCGGCTGGCGGAACGGCTCTTTCATCAGGTCACAAGACCTACAACGAATATATTGGACGAGACAGGGATCAGAAGGACGTAAAGCTGCTTACCGAGCTTGCCAGCGAGCTTGGAATGGGAGCGGGCGTTATGTCCACCGAGACCAACACGGGCGCAACCCCTGCCTCCTTCTCTGCCCACGCGGACGGACGTGATGACAGCTATGATATAAGACTCAGTCAGTCGGAGGCAAAGAAGAACTACGGCATCAAAATAAACTGCGGCTTCAATCAGTACAGCGAAAGCGGAGTAAATGATATCGAGACCGCGCTTGATACTATGTTAAGCGAGATAAGCGAGGGTAAGGACGGCTTCTTCCTTATGTACGAGGAGGCTTATATTGACAAGCATTGCCATAACAATGACCTTGAAGCCACCTTCGAGGCTATGGTAAGATTCAATCAGGCGATCGGAAGAGCTATGGAATATGCATTCTACAATCCCGAGACCTTCGTGCTTATTACAGCGGACCACGAGACAGGCGACCTTTGTCCGAATGACGAGGGCGCTCTTGAATATCACACCGAGGAGCATACCGCCCACAACGTGCCCGTATTCACCTACGGTAAGGGCGCAGAGCTGTTTGACGGAGTGGAGATGGAGAACATACAGATCGCCCACACTATAGCAAGCTTTATGGGTGTATACGACTTCGGCGATCAGAGCGTTTATCAGTATTTAGGTAAATAATTTTAAAAGCTAAAAAAAGAAAAAAATCGGCGATTATCTCGCCGATTTTTTCTTTTTATGTAAATAATAGAGTACTTTTTTAGCCGATTTTTTCTTCAAGATAGTGGCAAACGTCGCCAACCGTCTCAAACTTTACGAACTCGGTAAATCTGAAGCCGAAGGCATCCTCGATCTCCATAGACATCATCATAAGAGCAAGAGAATCAAAGCCGAGGTCGTCGATAAGCTTCGTGCTTTCGGTGACACCCGACATATCCATATCGGGAAGAACCTTTGAGAGAACTTCTTTAAGCTTTTCAAGCATTTTTATGTTTCCTTTCTTATTACAAGCTTTTTCTGTATGCGCGTCTGCGCTTGTGCTGGCGGGCATCAAAGTATTTCCACTGTGCCTGCACGGCGGTGTTAGTTTCAAGATTAAGGTTGGTCTCGCAGCTCTCAACCCTGCCGCGCTCAAGAATTTCAAGTATTCCGTCAACGAGGATCGCGTTGATTCCCGCCATCTGATACTCGGGAAGAACTGCTACGAGAGCAAGGTCGATAACCCTTGGCTCGTTTATTGCAGAGAGAAGCTTGATAAGCGTGGTGGGTGTCAAGCGTCCTCCGCTATCTTTAACTGCATCACCAATTCCGGGCAGGCAGAGACCGAACCCCACGACCTCATCC
>JAZNZI010000010.1:0-5315 GCA_045594865.1 Eubacteriales bacterium
AAAACCGAAGAAATTCGCAGAATTTCAACCTTTTACTGTCTCATTTACAATTTTTGTTCGGTTTCATATCCTTTTCGGATTTTTTCGTTCTCGTCAAATGTGATAGCACCTTTTTACTTTTCGAAATTCGCAAAAAGAAAAATAATGCTTGCGTTTATGCTTATTATCTTTGCGTTATTTCTGCTATTTTTTGTTGAAGTAAGAATGGGTGATTTAAACTATTTCAATTCCCTTTAAGATAGCATACCTTGGGCCGACGTAGCTTTCGTAGGTGACGGCCTCGTTTGAGAGGCGCATATTCGCGATAGCGTCGCTCAGCTTGCCGCTGATGGAGATGCCCGTCACGGGGATCTCTCTTTCACCGTCGAAGTAGTAGCCGAGGCGAACCTCGCCGCCGATATAGTCGTTGTAAATATCCACCTGAAGCCCTGACATAGAGGCACAGCGGAAGTAGGGCGCAGACCTTTTTTCATAGTCGGTAAGGCTGCCGCACTCCACCGAGATACAGCCGAGATTGCCCGTAGCCTTCTGCCCGAGATACTGGGCGTATCTCACACCGCCGAAGAGCGCCACCGCGCGTCCGTCCTCAATTATTTTTCTGTCGGTCAGGGTGTAGCCGTCAGCGTCAAAGGCGGAGGAGGAAACGCTGCCCTTTACCGCGCCGCACATTGTCACGCTGAATCTGTCACCCTTGGCACCCTTCTGAATATCGTCACCGACAGAGAAGGCGTTTGAGTGCTGATATACAGCCGAGAAGTTAAGGTTGTATGCGAAATCGTAGAATAGCGATTCAAGCTCGGGCGCATCGAGCAGAACAGGGCAGCAGAGCTTCTTTTCCGGAGCCTTCGCCTCGTATCTGTCCTTAACCTCACGCATTTTTACCGCTATCTCGTCGCGCACTCTGTCGCGGTCAAACTCGGTGAAGTTATACTGCTCGTACAGCTCCACGCTCTCACCCGCGGTAAAGGTGGGTATCGCCTCAACCATAGCTCTGTGCTTTACCTGCGTTTTATTGATTCCGCGGCTGTTAGTGACCAAAACTGTATCCTTGTATACGAATATCTCAAGGGCGTTGATAGATCCGCCCTCCATATCGTCCGCCTCATAGCAGGCGTCGGCTATCTTCGCCGCAAGAGACACAGGCGCGTAGCTTGTAAAATTCGATGCGGTGGCATACTCACCCTGCTCGTTTTCGGGAATGGTGTAGGGCTTATTTGAAATAATGCTCGCCTTTTTTCTCGCCTTTTCGATCTCCTCGGCGATCCTTTCGTCATCATAGGAGGAGTATACCGAGAAGGTCGCCTCGCCCATCGCCCCGTCGTGAAGCAGATAAACGGTCACCTTGATGTCGGTGGTGTCGGTGCTTCTCACGGTCTCAAGGCTCTTGTGAACGAAGAAAAGCTCGGTGGACTCGGTCCTGGTGGACAGCACTCTCCAGTCGGAGATGCCATCGGTGTTCTTTAATATATCAATTACTCTGTTTCTCATGCAAGCTTTACCCTCACTTTCAGCGCAGGTCCACCGTCCGAAACGCGAACCCATTCCTTATATCCCTTTCCGCAGGAGCCCGAGCCTATGATCTTGAAGTCGTCCGAAACCATAGATATGGACTTGAGCAGCTCGGGAACGGAGCCACTCATAACCACGGGAGAAACGTAATTGTCGGTAAGCTTTCCGTCAATTATCTCAATTCCGTATTCGGCGGTGCATTGGATCTGCCAGTTTTTAGGATCCTCCATACCGTTGTTGGTCTCAAAGAGCATATATCCGTGCTTTATTGAGGCTATCATATCCTCGAGCTTGTCATTTCCCGGGCAGAAGAAGGTGTTTGTCATTCTGGAATACGCCTTTCTCTTATAAGACTCTCGCCTGCCGTTGCCCGTAGGCTCGGTGCCAAGCTCGGTGGCGGATACCAGGTCGGATATGCCCGACACCAGAATTCCGTCCTTGATTATTTGCGTATCCTGGGCAAGCACGCCGTCGTCGTCAAAGAAATAGGATGCGGTGGAGAAGGTTGCCGCCGCGCCGTCACGCATATTGCAGATTGGGGAGGCAACGTAGTCGCCAAGGTAATATTTTGCCAGCGCTCTGTCCTTTACGAACTGATCCATCTCAACGCCGTGACCGAACGCCTCGTGGGCGATAAGTCCGGAGATGGAAGGATCGGTGATAACGTCGTACACGCCCGGTACGATGGGCTTCGCGGTGGCGAGCTTTTCGCACTTTGTCACCAGCCTGTCAATATGATCGGGCAGGGTAGAGATAGCCTCTGCCATAAGGTTTGAATATGTACCCTCGCGTGCCATAACCATCTTTTCACCCTCGCGGTAAACGGCAACAGCCATAGCGTTCACCCAGGAGTAGAACTGGTCAAGCTCTCGGTTCTTTGAAATGAACAGCTTCGATACGGTGAAGGGCATCAGAGCCACGGTGGCGTTAAGCAGCTTATCGCTCTTTGCAAGAATAGCATCCCTTATCTCTACGCATTTTGCCAGCAGCTCCTCGTCGGAAAAGCTTTCAAAATCACAGGGTCGCTCGAAGGACTTTACCAAGGGCGTGTCCTTTGGCAGGGGAACGGAGATCTCTCTGTCGGTAAGCGACTGCTCGGTCCTTACAGCCTCGGTTATCCTTGCCGCAAGGGTGGGGATATCACCCGAAATATCATCGATAGAATACTCGAAAAATGCGCGACCGTTATGCATCTTGATAACAAAGCCGCACTCGGCAGCACCGCCCTCGCCGATGTCGGAGGTGGCGCGGTTTACGCGGATCGCCGTGGACCTGACGTCCGAGCCGAGAATCCCAACGTAGGCAAAGCTTCTGCCAAGCTCGTTTACGAGCGCGCGGCATACCTTGCGCCTTGAATTCAAAAATTCAGAAAAACTCATATCTTTTCCTCCCGGAAAATAAATTTGTATGCATTTATTGTAGCACTATTTTCTCTGCTTTGCAAGCGGTATTTGTAAATAAAGATAAGGAAATCAATCCTTAGGATATTGACTGTTGTAAATGCGGGCGTATAATCCACCTGATTTAAGCAGCTCGCTGTGGGTGCCTTGCTCCACTATACGCCCATTATTCACCACGAGAATAACGTCGGCGTTTTCGACGGTTGATAGTCTGTGGGCAATGACGAAGGCGGTACGTCCACGCATCAGCTCGTCCATCGTCCCTTGTATCAGCAGCTCGGTTCGGGTATCAACGTTGCTGGTAGCCTCATCGAGAATCAGTATCGGTCTGTTTGACAGATATGCCCTGGCGATGGTTAGCAGCTGTTTTTGACCTGCGCTGATGTTGGTGCTATCCTCGTTTATCTGTGTGTCGTAGCCATCGGGCAGAGCGTCGATAAAGCTATCAATATGCGCCTGCTTTGCCGCCGTTATGACCTCATCGTAGCTCGCGCCCTCCTTACCGTAGGCAATATTGTCGTAAACGCTGCCGGAGAACAGCACCGTGTCCTGAAGAACCATGCCGAAAATTTTTCTCACCTCGGACCGATCCATCCTCGTAATGTCCTGGCCATCTACAAGCACTTCACCCGACGTCGAATCGTAGAAACGCATTAAAATGTTAACTATTGTTGTCTTTCCGCCACCTGTTGGGCCTACAATAGCTACTTTTTCACCTGGATGTACGTGAAGATTAAGATTTTCAATCAGCGGCTGATCATCCTTGTAGGAGAAGCATACATCACGGAAAATAACCTCACCGCGAATATCCTTTGGCGGCTCGCTCGCCTCCTCACTCATTTCCTCTCCGTCAAGGTAGTCATATACTCGTCTAGCGGATGCAACGGTAGATTGGATCATGCTCATTCCATTTGCGATAGATTCAAGAGGACCAGAGAATAGCTTGGTGTACATAATAAACGCCACCATAACTCCTACGTCAACCTGCCCCGAAATAACTAGATATGCTCCGATAATACAAATAGCTATATAAGATAAATTATTAATAAAGCTGACTATCGGTCCTACAAGCCCGGATACGAAATATCCCTTTTGGGAAAGAGCGGCGTACTTATCTGTCACCTTCCCGTATTTTTCGTTCTGCGAGTCCTCAATAGAAAAGGTCTTTACCGCATCAAAGCAGGTGAGATTTTCCTCGCAGAGCGCGTAGAGTCTTCCGGCTTCCTCACGGGATTTGTTAAAGTGCTTTTCGCTTTTTGATGCGAGAGCGGCAGAAATTATCAGCGACAGGGGCACGAAGACAATAACCGCCACGGCCATAGTCGGATCGGCGGTGAATATTATCACCGAGATCATAACGAGCCTTATCACTCCGTTGATAAGTATGCCGAAAATATCGTGAACCGAGCCGCCCATTACCGACACGTCGTTGGTCATACGGGATATTATCTCACCGTTTGGTGTGGAGTCCACGGTTTTTATGGGGATCTTTGCAATTTTCTCACTCATTTTTACTCTGATACGGCATGTGAAGAAGCTGCTTACCGAGTAATTCATTATCGCAGTGGTAAGCCCGCCCAAAACTGCGGATAAAAGATAGAGAGCCGCAAGCAGGATCACCCTGCGAATAAAGAGCTCCTCGTCCATTTCCATACCCGAGTCGATCATAACGTATATCTGATCGGTCAGATTTCCAAGCACCTCGGGCGCTCGCATGGCAAGATATGCCGATCCAATGCTCAGCAGCGTAGCAAGCGCAAGCCACGGCGCGATATTAAGCGAGTCCTTCAGTATTCTGAGAAGCACCTTTCCCGAGCTTAAAGCTTTGCTTTTTCTGTTGCTTTTACTCATTACCGCGCACCTCCCCTCTGCGTCTTCCAAGCTGAGAGTCGGCTATCTCGCGGTATATCGGGCAGGTATGAAGAAGCTCTCCGTGCGTTCCCTCGCCAATAATCCGCCCCTTATCCATTACGTAAACGCGGTCTGCACTCATGGCGGTACTTACGCGCTGGGTGGCTATTATTTTGGTCTTACCGCTAAGACGCTTTTTGTAGTTTTCCTTTATCTCGCTTTCGGTCAGAAAGTCGAGGGCGCTGAAGCTGTCGTCGAAAATATATACGTCGGCATCCTTAATTACCGTGCGCGCCATATTTATCCTTTGCTTCTGCCCTCCGCTTACGTTTTGTCCCATTCCGACCAGCGTGTAATCAAGCCCCTCCTCGTGTGAGGAGAGAAAATCTGCCATTTTCGATAGCCCGAGAGCCTCGGTTATCTCCTCGTCGGTAGCGTCTGGCTTGCCCATTTTAATATTGTCGCGGACCGCCCCTTCAAATATCTGCGCTTTTTGTAAAGCCACAGAGTAGTGCGAGCGTATTTCTGCGCGCCTCATCTCTCTGTAATTCGCAC
>JAZNZI010000011.1:0-10330 GCA_045594865.1 Eubacteriales bacterium
TGGATACAATCTTGAGTCTTTTTCAACTAAATCCGCCTTCTGCGGAATAAATCCACTTCGTGGATGAAATCACTTTGTGATGAAATCTTGCTTCGCAAGGTTATTTTAGGCGGATTTGATTTCATCTGAGGTGGCACACCGAAGATTTCATCCGAGTTCACTCGGATTTCATCCTGCAAAGCAGGATTTCATTAAATTTATAGGGTTTGCCGGGATATTTTTCGTTCTTGCGAGCTTTTTTGTTTTTAACGGTAAAATATAAACCGTTCACTTTATACCCCTTTCGTTCAATTTATGGGGTATCGTTCAATTATTAATTTATAAAAATTCCTTGATTTTTATTGATTTTTGTGATACAATAAACTCACTGAAAAATACGAATTTATTAAAAGGAAAAATTCAATGCGCCACTCAGCCTTATTACGATTGCTTTTGTTTATCATTTTTAGTATAGGGCTATTAACATTGACAGCCTGCTCTTTAAGTGACTATGAAACCAACATCCACAAAATCAATGAAGAATTCGACAATGTATCTATAAAAACAGATACAGCGGATATTGCTTTTGTTCCGTCTAATGACGGAATGTGCAGAGTAGCTTGTTATGAGGATGCAAAGAGTATCCATTCCGTTGAAATACAAAATGGTACTCTTATGATTAATGTGGTTAACAATAAAAAATGGTATGACTATATCGGGGTTAATATAGACTCACCGAAGATTACGGTTTATCTTCCCGAAGCAGCGTATTCTTCGCTTGTCATCGAAGAAAGCACAGGTGATATCGAGATATCAAAGGATTTTAAATTTAAGAGTATTGATATTTCACTTAGTACAGGTAATGTTAAGTGCTATGCTTCGGCTGTGGAGAATATTACAATAGCGGCGAGTACCGGTGACATTTATGCGGAAGGTATATCAGCAAGCTCGCTTGATCTTACCGTGTCTACAGGCAATGTGACTGTTTCATCTGTGACTTGTGAGGAAGATATTACAATCGGTGTATCAACCGGAAAAACTTATCTTACCGATGTTGCGTGCAAAAATCTTACTTCAACGGGAAGCACCGGCGATTTATCACTGAAAAATGTTATTTCTACAGAAAAGATCTCTGTTGAAAGAAGCACGGGTGACGTAACGCTTGACCGCTCGGATGCAGCAGAGCTTTTTATAATGACAAGTACCGGCGATGTTGAAGGCAGTTTGCTTACCAATAAAGTATTTATCATAAAAACCGATACAGGCCGCATTAATGTCCCGAATTCCATTACCGGCGGGAGATGCGAAATTACCACTGATACGGGAGATATTAAAATCTCGATTTTAGAAGACTGATAATTTCTAGTTCGCGAACTTAAACGGGTGCAAAGCCTTATAGGAAAATGCACCCATAACTCTAAAATTTGCACCCATATAAAAATAGTATCAAAATTTTAGATTACACGCAAATAAGCACCGTAATTATGATACGAACGGTATCGTAATTACGGTGCTTGTTTTTTATCAGGGGCCTTGGTTTATAAGGCTTTTAATTTTTTTAAAAAAACTATTGACAACTGCCTATACACGTGCTGTACTGTACATAGTGTATATACACAGTTTTAACAGAGGTGTGCTAATGGATATTATTTTAAATAGCACAATAGATGAGCCGATTTATCAGCAGATTATCTCGCAGATAAAGGCTCAAATTATGAATGGCATGCTTATAGCGGGGGATGCCCTGCCGTCAATGCGTGTTCTTGCAGCACAGCTTCATATAAGTATTATTACAACCAAGCGTGCTTATGAGGAGCTGGAACGTGATGGGTATACCTATTCTGTACCGGGCAAGGGCTGCTTTGTAAAGGATCAGAACACGGATTTTCTCAGAGAGGAAAGCGTGCGACAAACAGAAGAGCTGCTGAAAAAAGCGTGTGAAAAAGCGAAACTATGCAATCTTACCGCTGACGACCTCAAAGAAATGATTGATATGCTTTACGGAGGCGAAATGTGATGAATGATTATGAATACGCTATCGAAATAAGCGGTCTTACTAAAAAATATGACGGCTTTACTCTGGATAATGTAAGCTTTAATGTGCCGAAAGGCTCTATCATGGGTTTTATCGGACAGAACGGCGCAGGTAAGTGCCGTAAGACTTGCTCTTTCCAAAACTGTTATGAATATTATCTGCATAACTGTACCCTTAATAATCTCAATTCCTCTTACATATATCATTACTTACTCAGCAGGCACTATGGTTACAGGTAACGATATTAGTTTGTCAATACTGTGTATTGCCTTTATATCTCTTATGAGCGTAGCTTTCAGTGCGGCTATATATTTCTTCAAATCCGTTGATAAAGGCGCACTTGTTCTAACAGGCATTATGATTGCCTTCGTGTTCAGCTTTATGATCCCCATAACGGGAAAGCTTACATCACTTCCTCCAAGCCACCCCCAACGTGGCGCAATAATGGAAGCCTACCTAAATGACGTTATTTCAAATATTGCACCGTTTACTCCTCTGATACTTATAGGTGTAGTTCTGATTCAGTTTATCTTACTCTTATTTGTTTTCAAAAGGAGGGAGAAATAATGAGTGGTATTCTCTATAAAAACTTCCTCGCATACAAGCTGGATTTAATCGCTTTAGGAATCATAGACGCACTCTGCGTTATTACGATCTTGCTCGCTACCGCTTTTGCCCCTGCTCATAGTCCGGAAGTAATGCTTACGGGTATATATCCCATGATTTATTTCTTTATGTTCTTCATGTCAAACATATTTGACCATCAGCTTTTTGCCGCTGATGAAAAGCGTGCGATCGGCAACTTCGTTATTTCGTGTCCCTCGGGTGCAAAGGGACACGTTGCGGGTAAGTATTACACACTTCTTATTGTAAACATCGCTACCCTTGTAATCTGTTTCCTTACAGACACGGTTATCTATCTTATAGCGAATAGTACTATGTACTTCTCGGGTTCGGTACTGATGTTTTTGTTCTGTGGTAATATCCTCTACACCGCTTTCGCCAATCCCTTTTATCTGCGCTTTGGCATACAGTTTGGAAACACCGTAAAGTACGGTTCACTCGGTGTTCTGCTTGCTATCGGGGTTATCTATTTCCTTTTCGGAGATATTTCCTTTATCTTAGAAAGTGAAAATTTAATGGAAACGATTATGACATTGATTTCAGGTGATGCGGCAATGATTATTATGAGCATTTTCCTAGTGGTTTCAATTCTGCTTTACTGGGTTTCCTGCAAGATAAGCGTTCCGCTTTATAAGAAGGGGATAGAAGCTTATGAACAGTAAAAAAGACACGGTATCCCGGCTTCCATCGTTGCCAAAGGCGGGATAAATGTTCCTGTCTCGCTTCGGAACTCGTCATCGCTGATGAGTCCCATATCGAGGAGGTTCATTTTTGAATGAAAGATAAGTGTCATAGCGTGAAACGATAAATGAAACGTTTTCACGAAAAATAGCATTGTATCCATATTATAAGCATCTTCCAGGATAAAGACCAGGAGAAATTCTGGTCTTTATTTTTTGTTTTGAGGGACATATATGTATAACCTAAATCCTCCCGGTCTTTATCCTGGGGGAAACGGGACAGACCTCAAGACAGGCTTTCGGTCTTCAGGCTAAAAACTCTTATCAAGAGTTTTCTTGACGCCTGACATTTCCCGCACCAAACAGGAAAAACACGAACCTTGATAAATCGAGGTTCGTATTTTTATTTACAAGAGATTTCTTCGGATGCAATTCCTTCGGTAGAATAACCAAAGGGCAGGACAGAAAATTCCAACCCTATTTTATTTTGTAGTTGAGTGAATTGTATCTCACCCCGATAAATTTGAATTTATTTTTCTTTTGCAAACAATGATATCACACCGCATAGCAGTCCGGAAATTGCCGAAACAATAGCGACAAGTTCGTCAAGTTTGCTGCTTTGCCCCAGAGGAAAAATACTTAACCAAATGCCGAACAGTAAGAGAACGATGGATATAATTTGTAATTTTTTCATTTGTAAAACGCCTATCTTAATTTTAAGTTTATTGTTGCTATTCATATTTCTAAAATAAGTTATAGCAAATGCAATACCAATAACAACGAGCACCCATTTAATAGCATTTTCGCAAAAATCATTAAATGAACCTCCCACAAAAATGCTGACAAGGTATATAGCTAAAGCTACCATCGTAATAATAGCGGTTACAAGTATTACTCTTTTATTTGTCTTTGCAATATTTGCATCTTTTTCTATTTTTTTCTGCATCTTTTGGTCGCCCTTTAATAATTCATCAACGCTGATTTTGTAAAGGTCGCTCAACTTCATAACACTTATAATATCGGGCAAAGACTTTGCATTTTCCCAATTAGAATCTTTTACATACCTATAAATCCAATTTAACGGTTAGATAATTATATTACAATTCATTTTGTAAATCAAGGTTTTAGGATTGTATTTTTAGATACCTCGCAAAAATATATTGCAATTCAAAAAAATAAGTGATATAATAAAATTAAACTAATGATTAAAGGAGACTATCATGAAAAAAATAGCCTTTTTACTTGTTTTAATAATGGCAATTATGTCATTTGCATCCTGTGAATTTTTACCCGACGGTCTGTTCGGAGATAATCAGGGGGAGAATGACGATAACAAGGTCGACGGCGGTGATGACGAAGACATCGATGGTGAAGATGACAAGGACGACTCGGGCGAAGAAGATAACACCGATAACGAAGGCGGCAATGCCGACGGTGGCTCCAATGATAAAGAGGATCCCGAGGCGGATAAAAATGCCGCGCTTGTTGACCTTATCACCCTTGATGGACTTAACGAGCAGATATTCGGAGAGCTTACTGCTTTTGATGGATATGAGTATAAGATTTTCTATAAAAAGAGCGGTGAGAGCGAATACACTATGCTTGAATCTGAGCTGATATTCAGAACCTTGGGCAAGCTGGAATTTTATATCCTCGGCATATCAGCAGGGAAATATGACATAAAAATCGAGGCAGAAAGCGGAACTTCTGTTGCGCGCCGCACGATAAAGGATATTGAGGTGGCGGCACAGGACAGAAGCGGATATGCTCACTTTGGCTATGCCGACGGAATCGGCGCTTATAATAACGACGGTACCGTAAAAGATGGTACAACCGTCCTTTACGTCACAAACGAAAATAAGAATACCATAACAATGACTATTGCTGGCACAGAGTACGTAGGACTTGTTGACATATTGCAGAAACAGTATTTGTCAGATACTCCGCTGCTTGTAAGAATTATCGGAAAGATCACCACTAATCAGTGGAATTATAAGAACGTAGCTCCTCGTCTTACAGATGGTTCAAATTGGGACGACAGCTTTTTTGAAAACACCTTCTCAAACGAGTACGGCGAGAACCTTGTAGGACTTAAGGTTAGATATACCGATAAGTGTTCTGGCAAGACCTATACATATAGAACCACTGCAGAGGGCCTCGGTCCCGTCAGGGAAAGCGGCAGCGGAAGATCCACTACTACCTATAAAGGAAGCGATTTCCCTACGCTCTATGGCAAGACCGTTTATGACGACGATTCCTTTATCAACGTTATCGAGGTTCAGGCTGCGAGCAATATCACCATTGAGGGTGTAGGCGAGGGGGCAGAGTTCTTCCAGTTCGGTATAGGCTTTGAGGAGTGTAATTCTATTGAGGTAAAGAATCTTACCTTTACAAACTACCCCGAGGATGCGCTTAACTTTATGGTTGATTCGGATAAGGGTGTTAAGGCATACGGTAATTACTGGATTCATAACAACACCTTTAACAAAGGATACAACGCCTGGGACGTCACAGGTGAGCGCGACAAATACGCAGGTGACGGATCGATAGATATGGCATTCGTGCATAACGTCACGCTGTCATATAATAAGTTTGATCACTGCAAGAAGACTATGCTTGTTGGAAATGCGGATTCATCAAGATGTATGAATATTACTATTCACCACAATTATTTTGACAGCGTTGGCTCTCGCCTTCCTCTCGTTCGTAATTCAAACGTGCATAGCTACAATAACTACTTCGCTAATTGCTCAAGCTGTGCGAGTGTAAGAGTGAATAGCTATATCTTCAGCGAGGCAAACTATTACCTTAATTGCAACAAGCCCTTTGACATACAGAGCGGTGCGGTAAAGTCCTACGGAGATATTTTCCTTTCCTCAAGTGCAGGATCTGAGACTATTGCGACCTCCCGTGATCAGCAGGTAAGCAACAGCTGTAAGCCCGACGGCTCGACTAATTACTCGGGGTTTGACACCGACCCCTCGCTGTTCTACTATGATGCAGAGCGGGGAATTACCGATGCGGATTATCTCATCGATGCCGAAGACGTAAAGGACTTCGTCGAAAGGTATGCGGGCGCAGGTGTACTAAAAAAGCTTGAGATCATAGAATAATTCAAGGAGAAAAGTAATGACAAGTAAAGAAAGATTTGTCGAGATCTACAACAAACATATAAAGCGCGAGGGCGCAGATAAGCTGCTTGAGTATCTTCTTTCGCCTGCATCCGACTTTTTCGTTGCTCCTGCCAGCTCCAGATTCCATTGCTCCTACGAGGGCGGTCTTTGCGATCACTCTATTAACGTGTACGAGTGCCTTGATTCCTATCTTAAGTCGGATAGAGTAAAGCAGAGCTTCGGCTTTGAATACACCGACGAGAGCATTGCAATAGTGTCCCTGCTTCACGATCTGTGTAAGGTCAATATTTATAAAAAAGGTTTCCGCAACGTTAAGGATGAAAAGGGCGTATGGCAGAGGGTTGATACCTTTGAGTACGACGACAAATTGCCCTACGGTCACGGAGAGAAGAGCGTTTATATTATCTCGGGATATATGAAGCTTACTCGCGAGGAGGCGTTTGCTATCAGATATCATATGGGTTATTCATCAACCGAGGATGCGAGAAACGTCTCTGCCGCTTTTGAGATGTTCCCGCTGGCATTTGCGCTTTCTACCGCAGACAGCGAGGCTACCTACTTCGTTGAGTCAAAGAATAAGATGATATAAACAAAAAATTAAAGCCTGCTTGGAAATCCAAGCAGGCTTTTTATAGCGGAAAATTAATTCTGCCGTATTTTAAATGCCGATTATTCGGCAACAAAGAGGAACGGATAAATCTCCTGGCCGCCGTCAACGTAGTATGCCTCAACGTCGGGATAGGTCAGCGTCATATACTCCGAAAGCATATCGCGCTCCTCGGTGGTGGCATCCTTGCCAAAGAAAACTGTGATCATAAACTTGTTATGATCTTTGAGAAGTATGTCAATAAGTCCGTAGGTGGAAACCATCTTATCGGGACCCGAGATCACGATTTCCTTTGCGATAATGCCCATAGTGTCGCCGTCCGTGACGTGCACGCCGTTCATATCTGCATCTCTTACAGCGGGGGAAACATATGCCGCAGTCACTCTGGATATAGCATCCTCTGCCTCTGCCATAAGTGCATCAGGCTCGGAGAAATCGAAGCTCATAGAGGACATTGCTACGTAGCCCGCGCCAATGCTCTTGGAGGGAACTACGTAAACCTTTGCCTTTTCATAGATCTCTGCTGCCTGACCTGCCGCCATAATAATATTGCCGTTGTTAGGGAATACGAATATATTCTCGGCATTGATCTTGTCAAAGGCGTCTATAAAATCATTTGTAGAGGGGTTGTTTGTCTGTCCACCTTCAACGATCTGGTCGGTTCCAAGCTGACGGAAGAGATCGGAGATACCCGCGCCGTTGCTTACCGCAACAATGCCGTATTTCTTTTTGGGTTCTTCCTTGGGCTGCTCTGCAGCCTCAAGCTCGGTGTGCTGGAGCGACATATTCTCAACCTTAACCGAAATGAAATCGCCGCGCTTGAGCATGTATCTGATAATTTTGTCGGGTCTTAAGGTATGAACGTGGATTTTGACTATGGAGTCGGTCTGGAATACCACTATGGAGTCACCGTAGTTAGCAAGATAGAGCTTGAGCGCGTCAAGATCAAAGGGATATTCTTCCATTTTTCTGTTCATAAGCTGAACGAGAAGCTCGGTGCAATATCCGTATTCCATCTTGCTGTCGGGACCGAAGCTGCCCTCGCTGACGGAAACGGGCTTGGTAGCGGGAAGAATGACGTCCTCGCTGTCCTCCACATCCTCGCCGTTAAGAACTCTGTTTAGTCCGTCAATAATGTAGAGTAGACCTGCTCCACCCGAGTCAACGACACCCGCTTCGCCAAGAATGGGAAGTATCTCGGGAGTACGCTGAAGTGATGCGTTCATCTCGCTCACAAGGTCTGCAAAGAGCGTCTGAACCGTGCTCTTTGAGTTTACTCGGCGAACGGCGTACTCAACGGCCTCACGCGCAACGGTGAGGATAGTACCCTCGGTCGGAGTCATTACAGATCCGTATGCCTGCTGAACGCCAAGCTCAAGAGCGTGCGCCAGCTTCTCTGCATCGGCGGTCTCTACGTTTTCAAGGCCCTTTGCCATACCTGCAAAGAACTGGGAGAGAATAACGCCGGAGTTTCCTCTTGCGCCGAGAAGCATTCCGCGGGAAGCAACCTTAAGCACCTCTGCAAGATCGTCTGTATCAATGTTTTCAAGAGAAGCAACGCCGCTCTCAATAGTCATACGCATATTGTCGCCCGTATCTCCGTCGGGAACAGGGAAGACATTAAGCTTGTTTACCTCTTCGGCATTTGCGCGAAGCTCGCTTGCGCCGCCACGCATCATCTTAGCAAAAAGATAACCTCCGAGCTGATTTATACTCCATTTTTCATTGGTCTTTTTCTCGGCCTTAGGCTTCTTCTCCACCTTTTTAGCAGACTTTTTCTCAGCAGCAGGCTTTTTTTCCACCTTTTTAGCAGACTTTTTTTCAGCAGCAGGCTTTTTTTCTACCTTTTTAGCAGATTTTTTCTTAGCAGCAGGCTTTTTTTCTACCTTCTTCTCAACCTTTTCGGTCTTCTTTTCAGGTTGCTTAGCCGCATCAGTCTTCTTTTCGACCTTTTCAGCCTTATCGGTCTTGACAGACTTCTTTTCTGCTTTTTGGGGCTTTTTATTTTCGCCCACAGGCTTCTTTTCTACCTTTTTCTCGGCCTTTTCTTTTTCGGTTTTTTCCTTTTTAGGCTTTTTCTTTTCGGTCTTCTCCTTGTCTGTCTTAACCATTTCGATTATCTTTTTTTCTAACTTTTCGGTTTTTTCAGACTTTGCCGTCTTATCGGTAGGCTTTTTCTTTTCGAGCTTATTCTGCTGAATAGAGTCCTGCTTATTTTCATCGGTTTTTTTAGACATAAAATTCTCCAATCTGCCTGATCGACAGTGATATCGGTGTTTATCTTTCCTTTCCTACGAAGAAGAGTGCGATAGTTCCGGGGCCTGAATGAGCGCCGATAACTGTACCAACGTTAGTGATAATGGCGGTTTCTGCGCCATACTTCTCATTAATAATTCTGCCAAGCTCTTCTGCCTCGGAAAGACAGTCGGCGTGGGAAATATAGATTTTTTTATTGCCCTCGTCATCGCAAAGCTCGCCGTATTTTTCTGCGAGAGCTATAATAGATACGCGTCTGCCTCTTACCTTTGAAACGTTGATAAGATGACCCTCGTTGTCAACGTGAAGCACAGGCTTGATTCCCAGCATATTGCCGAAGAATGCCGCGGTGGGACTAACTCTTCCGCCGCGCTTGAGGTAAACAAGATCGTCAACGGTGAACCAGTGGCAGATCTTAAGCTTCATATCCTCTGCGTATTTAGCAGCCTCCTCAATAGTAGCGCCTGCGTTTTTCTTCTCGATAACCATATCAAGAAGCAGGGCAATACCTGCAGAAGCGGCAAGGGTATCTACGGTAAAGATCTTTCTGTCGGGATAGCTTTCCTTTAACTGCTCTGCAGCAAGGCGAGCAGAGTTATAGGTCGTGCTGAGACCCGAGGAAAATCCAATGTATAGAATATCATGTCCTTCCTTGAGGAGCTTTTCAAATTCTACCGCAAAGCCGTCAACATTTACAGCAGCGGTCTTGGCAACGCCACCCTCGCGCATTTTGTCATAGAATTCCTTGATGGGCATCTCGTTGTTAGAGTATTCCTTTTCGCTATCATCAAAGCGGAAGGTAAGGGATACGGAGTGCACGCCTCTCGCGTCAAGCATCTCCTGAGAAAGATCACAGGAGGAATCTGTAAATATAACGTAATTGTTCATGTTTTCTTCCTTGGTAATATAAAGTATTTTTTACTGATTGTTAGCATTTTTAATATTTGAAAATCAAAAGAGCGATAAAATAATGTGACAAATACCCCCTTTTTGTGTATTAAATATTTATTATTAT
>JAZNZI010000012.1:0-5589 GCA_045594865.1 Eubacteriales bacterium
CGGACTGTGAAAGGGCGGCTCGGGATGATATTTCATCTGATTACACTTGTTGCACTACTTATTAACAACTTCTCCTCGCTTCGCCCAATACCGCAAGCGGTATGCATGATGTCACTGGTTCGAGCCCAGTTCGGGGAGCCATAAAGAAAAGACACCGCAACTATGCGGTGTTTTTTCTTTGCTTTTTTGTTTGTATTCGTCTTTGGGCTCGAACAAACAGTGAATATGAAGTGTTTTACCTTTGGTGATATTTGTACATTGTGAAAAACAACTCAACTAATTATCAAATATAGTACGGAGACTGCTGAATTAATTCCGAAAATAAACCATTTTCGCGTGCGATTTCAGACATATGATCTTCTTCAATGTTTGCGCCTATATACATATAGTAGTCATATCCGAAATGAACAAAAAAATCTTTTGATACAAGCTTACACCAAAATTCTTCTCTTAAGCATCCTCTAGCTACTAATAAAACTTCTTCTTGAGAACATAATACAGAATTATTCAACTTGGAGTACATGTTTTCCCCTTGTTTGATTATTACTCTCTTAATATTTACTTCTTGTAAAATTTTCTTTATAACATTAAGGTAGGATTTTTCAACCGTTAAGTATTCTTCAAAAGTGAATGTTTTTCCATCGTACATTTTTCCCACATCGTACATAGATATCCATTCATCCTTAGTATAAATTCCGTTCATCCTATATATAGGATTATATTTAGTGATTCTATATTGTTTGAATTTCTTTTTCATAATTAATCTAATAACCAACCCTTTTATATTAATTTCTTAATTGCTTCCTCATCAATCTCGCCTATTATTCTCATTCCATCCTCGTCTGGATGAAGACCGTCTACGGTATTCATATAGTAGAAGTCGTTGTTCAAGCGGCTGCGATACAGATCGGCTATAAAGAAATTCTTACCTGCGACTTTCACGGCGTTCTCTATAGCCTTATTAAAAAGTTCTGCGCGAGCTTTGAGGTAAATATCCCTGTCGGGGAGGTTTACGCAGCAAACCTTTGCAAGCGGGAAGCTTTCCTTAATTATATTAAGCGTTTTGCAGTAATCTTTAGCAAACACGCTGGCGTCAACTCCACGTCCAAGATCATTCATGCCCATAAAAACTATAACAAGATCAGGAATCTCGCCCGAATCTCTGGATAGCTGATGCGCACGGTTTACGCCGGCGGTTTCATCGTGAATGCCACTTAGATTACCACCCGACCAGGAATTGTTTACACACAGAGTCAGACCGAGATCGTTTATTACTTGCATCCAATAGGTTTTCTCAAGAGGAAAATTACCTTTGTAATAGGAAGGATTCGCGGAAAGGGTAGAGTTGACCGAGGCATCATTGGAGACACCTTGATATGTTGAAATACTATCACCAAGAATTGAAACATATTTTACTTTTAACATTTTTACCACTCCTTTCTTAATCTGATATTCTATATTATACTTCTTTTATATATCGTAGTCAAGGTGAAAAATCATTTTTTACATTTATTTTTATCCGTTTGGTTGAGTTGCATATAAAAAAGAGTTGTTGACTTTGCCCAAGCTTGAGAGTATAATTAAATCAAAGAAACGTTTCTACCAAAGTTTTGAAAGGAAAAAATATATGAAAATAGGTGAAAAAATAAGGCAGATGCGAACCACGGCGTCGATGACACAGGATCAATTAGCTGCAAAGCTCGGTATCAGTGCACAGTCTGTTTCCAAGTGGGAAAACGGGGTTACGATGCCTGACATTACTTTGCTTCCAGACATCGCCGAATGCTTTGGCGTAAGCATTGACGAGCTTTTTGATCTGACAACCGAGCAAAAGCTTCGACGGATAGAAAACAGAATAGAGATAGAGGAGGAGTTTTCAGAACAGACCTTTAAGGAGTATGAGAACTTTCTGTATGATCAGCTTAAAGAAGGGAAAAACAAGACTTCAGTACTTTCTTTGTTAGCTAATCTTTATCATCATCGCATGGAGGCTGACAGTCTCAGAGTCAGTAAATACGGCAGGGAAGCAATACTTTCAGATCCTGCCAAAAAGGACTGCCAATGGCTGCTTAACAAGGCAGAAGGACATACAATTTGGGACTGGAACATAGGAAACCACTCGGGTGCGATAGATTTTTATAAGAAAGTTGTTTCTACGGATAAAGGCGAGCCGAAGTCCTCTTTGCCATACTATTATCTTATCGACAATCTTTTGGCAGACAACAGAGCTGACGAGGCTGAGCAATATTTACAGATCTTTGCTACACTTCCGTCGGCAAATCCTGTTTTGGTAGATGTTTACAAGGCGTATATTGCGCTTGCCAGATATGACGTTGCCACTGCTGACTCGATAATTGAGTCTGGCATTGCCGATCATCCCGAGGATTGCAGCTATCTTTTTGAGGCGGCGCAGTATTATGCAAGAAAGTGCAATTACAGCAGGGCACTTGAGCTTTACGAGCGCTCATGGAAATACGAAAAAGCACCAAGATATTCAGATTCTCTTCAGGGCATTGCAACGATTTATAAAATACTCGGCGATAAGGAAAAGGTAGCCGTAACCTATGACAGGATCCTTGAATGTCTGCGAGAGGATTGGGGTTATTCCAAGGATGACAAGCCCTATATTGAAACCGAGCGATATAAGGCGGACGCATTAAAATAATAAAAAGGCGAGTTTTCTCGCCTTTTTCTATTGACAAACTCCTGTTCGTATGTTATAATAAGCTAACGAACTCCTGTTCGCCCCCACGAAAACTAAAGGAGATTTATTATGAGACCTAAGAATGATGAGAGAAAAATGGAGGTTTATCGCTTCGTCACCGACTTTATGAAGGATCGCGGAGTTTGCCCCACCACTCAGGAGATTGGCGATACGCTTGGTATGGCTAAATCGACCGTTTCTAAGTATATGAACCGACTTATGGATGACGGCCTTATTGAAAAGTACGGCAGATATCAGACTGTCGTTGCCGATTCGCCCGTTCTTCCTTCCGATTACGTTATGATGCCCGTGGTTGGCTCTATCGCTTGCGGTCAGCCTGTGCTTGCTATCGAGGAGGTAGAGGAGTATATTCCCATTAACGTTGGCTTACTTGGTTACGGTGAGTATTTTGGTCTTATCGCCCGCGGCGATTCTATGATCGAGGCGGGAATCAATGACGGTGATACTGTATATGTGCGTAAGCAGAATACCGCTATAGATGGCGAGATTGTTGTTGCAATGGTCGAGGATGAGTATTCTGACGGTTGGAGCGCAACCCTCAAGAGATTTTACCGCGATATGAAGAACGGCAGATATATTCTTCATCCCGAAAACCCCAGCCTTGATGACATCGTTGTTGACAAGGTGCACGTTGTTGGCGTGGCTGTAAGAGTTCTCAAAAATCTTGAAACGGGAAAGAGAAGATTCTGCTGATCTTTTCTACATTAATTAATGAGGGGGAATTTCTATGAGAAAAGCTTTAACCCTGATACTTGTGCTTTTGGCAAGTCTGCTATTAACAGGATGCAGCATCCTTTCCACTCTTGTCGGAGGCCATATATGTGAATATACCGATTGGGAAATAACCGAGGAGCCGACTTGCTCGCAAAAGGGACAGGAGGAAAGATTCTGCATTTATTGTGATAAAACACAGACTCGAGCTCTAAATAAGATCGCTCATACCGAGGCAGATTATGAAGGCTATCCCGCTACCTGTACAGAGGAGGGAAAGACTGCTGGAAAGTATTGCTCTGAATGCCTTGTAATTATTTCGGGCATTCAAGACATAAGTGCCACTGGGCACAACGAGGTTATTGATCCTGCAATACCTCTTACTGAAAATGCACCGGGACGAACCGAGGGAAAGCATTGCTCTACCTGCGGCGAGATCCTGATCAAGCAGATGTCCATATTCTCAGGCAATTATTCTACACCTGAGCGTTATCACGGTGACTATGCATATAAGTCGCTTTTTGATCTTGATAATGGAGAGAAAATGGCTGATTTCTATGAGGAGATCGACCTTGCAGCATCGAATTTTCACGCTTCTGTAAATGATGCTGAAATGAAGAAAAATGGCAATACAGATATTTATTACGCGGCAGAAATTGTTTTTTCAGACAATGGAATAACAGGCACCGACGCCATAACCGTATGGTGCGCCTATGTAAAGGATCACCCACTTTATTATTGGATATCCGGTAAAATTACCTACACCGACGAATATATCACTCTTATGGTTGACGAGGAATACATTGACGGCGAGGTGCGCGAGCAGATCAATGCCGATATTTATAAAGCAGTTGAGGAGCATATATCATCCCTTGACGGCGAGGCAGATGCTTACGGAATTACTCTCGGACTTCACGATCAAATAATAAAAGCCGCCGACTATGCATACGAGGCAGACGGCATAACTCCCTCAAGCGCGAATTCCGCACATAATATTTTAGGTGCGCTTCTTGAGGGGCAGGGCGTTTGCGAATCCTATGCCAAGAGCTTCCAGCTTATTTTGAACTACTGCGATATAGAGAATATATTTGTCACGGGATACTCGGGCGAGGCTCATGCGTGGAACCTCGTTAAGCTTGATGACGATCAGTGGTATTGGTATGATCTTACCTGGGACGACCAGCCGAGATGGATGATGGGCGTTCGCCACAACTATTTTTGCGTCACCGATGATACTATTGTAAACTGGAGCGATGGTGGCACTGTTAAAAGCACAACTTTTATACAGGATCATACTCCTGAGGCTCCTGGCGGCACGGGCGTAAACTATAGCTACAAGCTTCCCGAGCGCGCCAATACGCCGTATGAAAGAGATGGCTTGATGTTGCGCGATGAAATAATCAAAAAAGACGGTCTTAGCTATGTTCTTATCGGTTTTAAGAGCCTGGCTCTGATTGATATTGCTTGCGAGGGAGACGTAATAATTCCCGAAACCGTAAGCTATAACGGAGATGCTTTTAATGTCGTTTGTATTGGAAAATACGATCAGGAAAACAGACTCTTGACCTCGGGATCTGTAATAGAGTATGACAAAACTAACCGCGTAAATCTTGACGTCACCTCGATAAGTATTCCTAAAACTTTAGAGTTTATATGGGATTTCGCCTTTGATAACTGTAATACCATCGAAAGCTATTCGGTAAGCGATGATAATGCACACTTTACGTCGAAGGACGGCGTTTTATTCACTAAGTCGCTTTATACTCTAATAAAATATCCGATTGCCAATAATCAATCTGCTTATACAATCCCTTCACAGACTGTTGAGCTGGCATTTAATGCCTTTGGCGATGGTGGAAACGTGTTTTGTCCCAAATACCTTGACAGCCTTACTATACCGTCAGGAACCGATATCATTGGTGCCACGGGCGGCGGCTACGGTTTCCGTGATAAAGCACCTGATGATCCCTCTGATGCAACCGTGGCAATAGGATATTTGACAAGATTATTTATAATGTTTGGCTTTGGACTCAAGGTTGAATAAAAAAAGCAGATTGCATTTAGGGTCGTACCCTAAAGGACAGTTTTCAAAATGCGGTATATCTCGAAAGAGGTATGCCGCATTTTGCATTTGTGGACACAAATGCAGTGCT
>JAZNZI010000013.1:0-7746 GCA_045594865.1 Eubacteriales bacterium
CGAAAAGCTCGGATATGATTACGAGCTTCGGGAGATAGCAAGAGACGGGCTTGAGAGCTTTATGCGCGAGGGCGCGTTCGAGGGCATAAACGTGACTATTCCCTATAAGGAAGCGGTTATTCCCTATCTTGATGTAATAGACGAGGCGGCAAGAGAGATCGGCGCGGTAAATACCGTTGTTAACCGAGGCGGAAAGCTATACGGCTACAACACCGATTTTTACGGAATGAGAATGCTTTTTGACCATGCGGAAATAGATCCCGAGGGTAAGAAGGCAGTAATTCTCGGATCGGGCGGTACCTCAAAGACAGCGAGAGCGGTGCTTAGCTCTCTCGGTGCAAGTGAGATTATGCGCGTAAGCAGAAGCGGCAAGGATGGGGCGATAAGCTATGATGAGCTGTACCGTGACCACACTGACGCGGAGATAATCGTAAACACCACCCCCGTCGGAATGTACCCCGAAATCTTCGGCTGTCCTGTTGATATTTCAAAATTTGAAAGACTCTCGGGCGTTGTTGACGCGGTGTATAATCCAATTAACACTACTCTTGTGCAGAGTGCGAGGGAGCGTGGCATCAATGCCGAGGACGGTCTTTATATGCTGGTGGCGCAGGCCATCGGCGCATCAGAGCTTTTTACAGGTGTGAAATGCCCCGCATATATGATCGACGTGATTTTCGACGCGGTCAAGGGCGAGAGAGAAAATATTGTGCTTATCGGTATGCCCTCATCGGGTAAAAGCACGGTGGGAAGGCTGCTGGCAGAAAAGCTTTGCTACGACTTTGCCGACACCGATGAGCTTATAGTTGAGAGAATAAAAATGCCTATCAAGGATTTCTTTGCTAAATACGGTGAGGAAAAATTCCGAGAAGTAGAGAGCGAGGTAATACGCGCACTTGCAGAAAATGGCGGTATGGTTATCGCTACGGGCGGCGGCGCGATACTCAGGAAAGAAAACGTTTCTGCCCTGAAATATAACGGAAAAATTATATTTCTTGACCGTCCTCTCGAAAAACTGATAGCCACCGACTCCCGTCCTCTGTCATCCGACAGAGAGGCTCTTGAGCGGCTGTACAATCAGCGCTATCCTATTTACAAAATCGTTTGCGACGCGGCTGTTCCCTCTGTTTTAGAGCCCCGCGAGGTTGCAAACGACATACTGGAGAACTATCTATGAAGCTATATATTTTAAACGGACCTAATCTTAATATGCTGGGCATACGCGAGCCCGATATTTACGGAAAGCAGGATTACGCCTGCCTTATACGAATGATAGAGGAGCATTGCGCAGCTCTCGGAATCGAGGCGGTGTACTATCAGTCCAATCACGAGGGCGACCTTGTTGACAAGATTCAAGAGGCGTACTTTAAGGGGGCGGACGGCATCGTTATCAACCCCGCCGCTTACACTCACACTAGCATTGCCCTGCTTGACGCAGTGAAGGCGGTAGGTCTGCCTACGGTTGAGGTTCATATCTCTGCCGTGGATACGAGAGAGAATTTCAGACAGATAAGCTATATCCGAGCTGCCTGCACCAAGACCATAAGCGGCAAGGGACTCAAGGGATATATCGAAGCTATAGATTATTTATATGACAAGATTCGTAAGTAAAGGTCGGGCCTGCGGCAGCATTTCTGCCCCCACGTCAAAAAGCGTAGCACACCGTCTGCTGATCACGGCGGCAACCTGCGTGGGTGAGAGCAGCCTTATCAGCGGCATCACTCCCTCCGAGGACGTGCTGGCGACCATAGATTGCCTGCGTGCGCTAGGCGTGAAAATTGAATATGACGGCGAACGCGCCAAGGTTGTGGGCATTAATTTTGCAGAGGCAAAGCCCACGGCAGAGCTTAACTGTCGAGAGAGCGGCAGCACACTGCGATTTCTTATCCCCCTGGCTATGCTATCGGGGAATGAGGTAAAATTTGTCGGCAGTGAAAGGCTGATGGCAAGGTCGCAGAGCATATACGAAAAAATAGCTATGGACGAGGGACTTCTTTTCCGTCGGGAAGCCGACGGTATAACCGTCAGGGGTCCTCTTATGGCAAAGGAATATTTTATTGACGGAAGGGTGAGCAGCCAGTTTATCAGCGGTCTGCTTATGGCGCTCTCTACCCTGCCCGGTGACTCGCGCATTATTATTAACACCCAGCTTGAGAGCGAGCCCTACGTCAATATGACAATAGCCGCTTTGGGTGAGTTTGGCGTGAGGGTTTACCGAGAAGACAGGTACTCTTTCTTCACCTTTGGCGGTCAGGTCCATCGCGGAAAAGAGCTTCAGGTCGAGGGCGACTGGTCGGGCGCTGCCTTTCTTGAAGCGCTTAATCATATTGGCGGCAGCGTTGTAATCGAGGGAATGAACGAAGGTAGCCTGCAGGGCGATCGAGTATGCAAGGAGCTATTTGCAAGGCTTGACAGGGGCTATGCCGAGATGGATATTGCCAACTGTCCCGATCTTGCGCCTATACTCTTTACTCTTGCGGCTATAAAAAGCGGTGCAAGGTTTACCGGCACGAGAAGGCTACGCGACAAGGAGAGCGACAGAATAGCGGCTATGCAGACCGAGCTTGAAAAATTTGGAGCGAAGCTTTTAGTCGAGGAAAACGCGGTGACGGTTATAAGCCGTGAGCTTCACGCGCCCAGTGATAGGCTGTGCGGTCACAACGACCACAGAATAGTTATGTCGCTGGCAGTGATATGCACCCTGTTTGGCGGTGAGATCGACGGCTGCGAGGCAGTATGCAAAAGCTATCCCGATTTCTTTAAGGATATAAAAGCTTTAGGAATTGACACGTATGAAACTAACTAAGGACAGGAAAATACTTATAATCGGTCTTGGCGTTATGGGCGGAAGCTATGCCAAGGCACTGACAGATCAAGGCTACAAGGTAAGCTGTATCACCAAGGAGGCGGCAGACCTGAGAATAGGTCTTGAGAGCGGAATGATATACAAAGGCTCCTGCGAGGTTGAGCCCGAGCTTGTCAGCGAGGCGGAGCTTATCATCTTCGCGCTTTACCCTGCCGCGTTTATCGGTTGGATAGAGAAATATCAGCATCTTTTCTCTCCCGGTACGGTTATAACCGACGTGACGGGCGTCAAGAGCGGAGTGGTGTATAAAGTACAGGAAATGCTCAGAGATGACGTTGAGTACATCGCGGCGCACCCTATGGCAGGACGCGAGAGAAGCGGAGTTGAGTACGCAGATCCAAGTGTTTTCCGCGGCGCAAACTATATAGTCACTCCTACCGAGAAAAACAGTCTTGAGGCGATAAGGCTCTGCAAGGCACTGGGCGAGGAGCTTGGCTTCCTCCGAATCAGCGAGCTTACCCCCGAGGAGCATGATAGAATGATAGCCTTTCTCTCCCAGCTGACGCATATTATTGCGGTCACGCTGATGAACTGCAACGACTCCGACGGACTTGAGAAGTATACGGGTGACTCCTTCCGCGATCTGACCAGAATCGCCAAGATAAACGACCGAATGTGGTCGGAGCTTTTCCTTATGAACAAGGATGCTCTGCTTGAGGAGATGGACAGGTTTATGGAGGAATTTGCCGAGTTCCGCGACTATCTGGCAGCCGAGGACGGCAAGCGAATGAGAGAAAAAATGCGCTCGTCAAGCGCGAGAAGATCGCTGTTTGACAAGCCCGCAAAATAATAGCATATACCAAGGAGATACCGATATGAATATGGAATTTTACAGAAAGCTACCCATACCGAAGGATATAAAGGCACAGTTTCCCCTCAGCGCAGAGAGCGAAAAGACTCTTGCGGCAAGGGTTGACCAGCTTCGCGCCGTATTTTCGGGTGAGAGCGAAAGGTTTATACTTATAATAGGTCCCTGCTCTGCCGACAGAGAGGATGCGGTTATGGACTACATCTACCGTCTGCGCGGAGTGGAGGAGAAGGTTAAGGATAAGATAATTATTGTGCCGAGAATATACACCAATAAGCCCCGAACCACCGGCGAGGGCTACAAGGGTATGCTTCATCAGCCCGATCCAAACCAGGATCCCGATATGCTTAAGGGTATCGTTGCCATAAGACAGCTTCACATGAAAGCTATTGCCGAGACAGGATTTGGCTGCGCTGACGAGATGCTTTATCCCGAGAACTATAGATATCTCTCCGACCTGCTTGCATACGTTGCGGTAGGTGCCAGATCGGTTGAAAATCAGCAGCACAGGCTTGCTGCCAGCGGCTTTGATATTCCCGTAGGTATGAAGAACCCCACGGGTGGAGATATCAGCGTTATGATGAACTCTATCAAGGCGGCTCAGTCCTCCCACGTATTTCTCTATCGAGGTTGGGAGGTTAAGACCCAGGGAAATCCTCTATCCCACGCGATCCTGCGAGGCTATGTGGACAAGCACGGAAAATCGCATCCCAACTATCACTACGAGGATCTTTACGATCTGTACGAGACCTATATGGCATCGGGACTTGAAAATCCCGCGGTGGTGGTTGACACCAACCACGCAAACTCCGGCAAAAAGTATCTTGAGCAGGTGAGAATCGCCAAGGAGATACTTCACAGCTGCCGCTATTCCAAGGACGTAAGAAGCATCGTAAAGGGCCTTATGATCGAGAGCTATATTGAGGACGGAGCGCAGAAGATATGCGAAAACTCCATTTACGGCAAGTCGGTCACCGACCCCTGTATCGGCTGGGAAAAGACCGAGAGGCTGATCTACGAGATAGCAGAGGTGCTATAAACAAAAAATGCGACGGAAAATCCGTCGCATTTTTATTTTATCTTATAAATCCGCCAAGCATTACTACGCCGTCGCGGTAAAGAACGGCGGACTGACCCGGAGCAAACTTCTGCGGTGAGGAGAGCGTAAGAGTGGCTCTGCCGTCGGGATAGAGATGAGCGATGCAAGACACGAGGGGTGCGGCATAGCGAAGCTTCACGTCAAGCTCGACCGTTATTTCACCCGCGTTCTCTGTCATTCCTGAATACACAACGTCGATAAGCTCAACCTCGCTTTTGCCCTGCAAGGTGGGAGAGAGGGTGACGGTATTATTCTGCGCGTCGATATGGGTGACGAAGGCACGCTCGCCAAGCGAGATGCCAAGCCCCTTGCGCTGACCGACCGTATAATGTATGATCCCCTTGTGTCTGCCGAGGATTTTCCCCTGGGAATCAACGAAATTCCCCTCGGGGCATTTGCCAGCCATCTGCTCAATATACTCGGTGTGATTGCCGTTTGGGAGGAAACAGATCTCCTGACTGTCCGCCCGATCAGCAGCCGATATGCCCTGCTCCGACGCCTTTTCACGAATCTCGGTTTTAGTGCCCTCGCAAAGCGGAAGAACAAGCTTTGACAATATTTCTTGAGGCAGACGGTAGAGCATATATGTCTGCTCCTTTCGACTGTCCTCGGGCATAGCGAGGGCAAATCTTCCGTCAAGCTCGGTAAGCCTTGCGTAATGACCTGTAGCAATGGCGTCAAAGCCACGCTGCATAGCATAGTCATAGAGCATTCTGAACTTCACCCGCTCGTTGCAGATGATGCAAGGGTTGGGAGTTCTGGCGTTTATATACTCTGAAACGAAATTCTGTTTTATAGCCTCGAAATCACCGCGGCAGTCTATCTCGTGAAGTGGTATCCCCACCGATGCGGCAGCCTCGCGGGCGGCAGAAAGCTCGGTGTGTTCGTGCATTATGAGCACCGCGCCCTCGACCGTATGACCGTCGAGCAAAAGCTTCTTTGCGGCATAGGCACTGTCAACACCGCCGCTTATTCCAACAAGAATTTTCATCTTAATTTCTCCGTGGAAAGTCAAAAATCCGCTCTGATGCGCGGATTTTTGCAAACAATTATTGTCAAATACATTGATTAATCCTCGTCTACGTGGTGATCGTGGTCATCGTCGTGGTCGGGATCGTAGTCGAAATCGATAGGTCTGCCGATCTTGTTATAGTAATCTGCCACCGCAGACTTAATAGCCTCCTCGGCAAGAACCGAGCAATGCACCTTGATCGCGGGAAGACCGTCGAGAGCCTCAACAACCGCGCTGTTGGTAAGGCTGAGAGCCTCGGATACGGTATGTCCCTTTACAAGCTCGGTAGCCATAGATGAGGTGGCGATAGCCGCGCCGCAACCAAAGGTCTTGAACTTGCAATCGGTGATCACGTCGTTCTCGTCAATTTTAAGATACATCTTCATAATATCGCCGCACTTTGCGTTTCCAACAACGCCTACGCCGTCGGCATTTTCAATCTCACCAACATTTCTCGGATTGGTGAAGTGATCCATTACCTTTTCACTGTATTTCATTTATTTTTTCCTCTTTTATTTATTAGCAGTTTCCTTTTTTATGACATCTTCCCAAAGGGGACTCATATTACGGAGCTTTTCTACAATGGGAGCGACGTTTTCAATAATGTAATCTACATCCTCGTCGGTGGTATCCTTGGAGATGGACAGGCGGAGAGAGCCGTGAGCCTTCTCGTGAGGAACGCCGATGGCGAGAAGCACGTGAGATGCATCAAGAGATGCGGAGGAGCAGGCGGAGCCCGTGGAGGCGCAGATGCCCTTCATATCAAGCCAGAGGAGCATACTCTCGCCCTCGATAAATTCAAAGCCGATATTCACAAGTCCGGGAAGACGCTTGGTAGGATGTCCGTTCAGACTGGAATAGGGGATCTTGGTAAGAGCGGAGATAAGTCTGTCGCGCTTTCTTGCCACCTCGGGAAGATACTGCATATTCTCCTTCGCCATCTCAAGCGCCCTTGCGAGTCCGACGATATAAGGCAGGTTTTCGGTACCGCCTCTCTTACGCTTCTCCTGACCGCCGCCCTCGATAAGATTGTTGATAACGATTCCCTTTCTGATAAAGAGAAGTCCGATGCCCTTGGGGGCGTGGAGCTTATGTCCTGAGAGAGCAAGCATATCTACGCGGAGCTTTGAGAGATCGATGTCAACGTTTCCGACCGCCTGAACGGCGTCGGTGAACATCAAAGCACCCTTTGCGTGGGCGATCTCAACGATCTCCTCAATAGGCTCGATAGTGCCAATCTCGTTGTTGGCAAACATAATTGCCACAAGAGCGGTCTTCTCGGTGACGAGAGATCGAAGCTCATCAAGATCTACGACACCGTACTCGTCAACTCCCACGTAGCTGACCTCAAAGCCCTCCTTTTCAAGAGCCTTGCAGGTATGGAGAACCGCGTGATGCTCGATCTTGCTGGTGACGATGTGGGTTCTGCCCTTTGCCTTCATTCTCATAGCGGCGCCGCGTATAGCCCAGTTATCCGACTCGGTGCCACAGGAGGTGAAGTAGATCTCACCAGCAGTGCAGCCGAGGACGGCAGCGATTCTCTCGCGCGCGTCGTCAAGCATATCCTTAGCCGAGATACCCATAGAGTGAGGGCTTGAGGGATTTCCCCATTCGCTCTCAAAGCAGGGCATCATAGCTTCTATTACCTCACGGCTGACGGGGGTTGTCGCCGCGTTATCTGCATATACAAATCTTGCCAAAATGCTATATAATTCCTTTCAAAATATACTTAAATATTTAACGTAGTTATTGTATACTATTTTTGTGAATATTTCAATAGCTTTGCTTCGGTATAATTGTTAATTTTTTGTGAACAGAGTCCTTTGACAGCTTAGTTTGTGAATTTTGAAATAATCACTTGACATTGGGGACAAAAATATATATAATTTATATGGTATATATTAAAATAAAATAAAATCCTCGGAGGAAAGTATGTATACTATAGGAATCGACCTTGGCGG
>JAZNZI010000014.1:0-9023 GCA_045594865.1 Eubacteriales bacterium
TCAAGGTTGTCAATGAGACCAAGTACTCTGAGGGTGACCGTGCCAAGGTTCGCTGCTATGGTGCCAACGATGTCCAGGAAGGCGTTGCCATCATGATCAAGGAAGGTGTCGACGTTTCCATCACCGGTAACTCCACCAACCCCACCCGTTTCCAGCATCCCGTTGCAGGCACCTACAAGAAGTGGTGTAACGAGAATGGCAAGAGCTACTTCTCCGTAGCTTCCGGCGGCCGTACAGGTAGAACCCTCCACCCCGATAACATGCCTGCAGGTCCCGCTTCCTACGGTATGACCGACACCATGGGCCGTATGCACGGCGACGCACAGTTCGCAGGCTCCTCCTCCGTGCCCGCCCACGTTGAGATGATGGGTCTGATCGGCGCAGGTAACAACCCCATGGTTGGTATGACTGTTGCAGTAGCAGTTGCTATTGAGGAAGCTTGCAAGTAATTTTGACGGGCATATTTCGGTGATAACCGCCGTTTTCCGACAAGCTCGCAATAGGTCACTATTGCTTCGGTCGTAAGAACGACGCTTATCCCACAAAATCTGCTCCCTCAAAAACGCTTCTAGCATAAATAATTAATTCAAAAAGAAAAGGTTAGTCACATCATTTCTACGTGCGTGGCTAACCTTTTTTTATTTAATTCATATGTGCCGCTATAACAATACCAAACAAAATAACAAGCAAATCAAAAATATATACCGTTATCATAAAAAGGTTTTCGACCAACGGCTCATCATTGATTTTTTGTTTCCAAAAGTCCTCGCTATGATCCTTGATAACGACATAATAGCTTAATGAGCTTACCGTTAGCAATGGCAAAGAAGCGTAAATCCTATGATCTTGCAAAAAAGAAAGTCCGATTAAAAAAATAAAAAATGTAATAAAGCTAACTAAAATTTTTAGTAATATTCTAAATATATTTGAAATTCTTTCAGCCATATTTTTTCTCCAAAATCAAAAAGTGCGGCAACCGAAGTCACCGCACCGAAAAACGCAGACTCCAATTGTCGCCAAACAAAAACAACAACGATAAGATATAACTCTCACGATAGTTGCAGAATCCGCGTTTTTACCGAATTATTAACAACTATCGTTAAAAAAATAAAAAGGGTATAAAACCCCCTATAAAAATAGCGAGTCAATCCATTTATCGTTATTCGTTTTTGTTTGGCATAGTTGTTATACCACTATTTTTTAGATTTGTAAAGATATTTTATAAAAAACATTCTTTTGCCTTTTCAAGCTTTATTTCTACTATTAGTTATGAAGTTTTAATATGCCACGATGCCAAGTCGTTAAGGTTTATTTGAAGGATGAAAAAAGCCACGGCTGCTCAGCCGTGGCTTTTCTATGCATGCGGGAAGCCCCCGCAGGCTATTTTTTTGTGAAGCTCTCTATAACAGAGGAAATATCACTTACTATCGCCGACACAAACTCGTCGCCGCCGATCAGCGCGGCTGCGGCAGTAGCCAAAAATAAAATAAGTATAGCCGAGAGAATCCAAACAAGAATCCCTACTAAGCCTCGGCTGAGCATTCCGCGTCTCATTCTGCTTTTTATTATATTTCTTCCTATCATATTTCTTCCTCTCGATCTGATTTTGCCCTATTATGTAAAACTTTTAGCTTAATTATATCACTTGGTTGATAACTTGTAAAGATATTTTTAAAAAAACTTGCTTTATTGAATATTTATTGATATAATGTAGTTGAATAAAAAAGGAGAGATCTTTATGAAAAAAGCATTAGCGATTGTTGGAATTATTTTACTCGTAGCGATAATTGTATTTTTATCTATGATAACCTTCTATCTACCCGGTTATCTTGCATCCGACAGGGTAATATCTCCCGCCGATCCTATAAGCGACGGCAGTATGACGATAATGAGCACCAACGTGCGATATATTGCATACGATGATTTCTTCAAAAAAGCCTGGTTCTACCGCGCCGACCTTATTGCTGACGATATTGAGGCAGTACACCCTGATATTATCGGCTTCCAGGAGGCTACCTTTGTTCACTATGATTATTTGAAAAAGTTTATGGCGGGCTACGACTCCGAGATGGCATACCGTGACGACTTCGTTCTCTCCGAGGGCTGCCCGATATTCTGGCGTACCGACAGATTTGAGAAGGTGCAGAGCGGCTCCTTCTGGCTCTCAGAGACCCCTGAGGTAATGAGCAAGGATTGGGGAAGTGAGCATTACCGTATCTGCGTGTACGTAATTCTCCGCGACCTTGAAACAGGCAAGGAGTTTGCCGTATTCAATACACACCTTGACCATACCAGCGATCTCGCTCGTATAAACGGCATTCAAGTGGTGCTTGATAAAATAAGCGAGTTTGGCGATCTGCCTTCCTATCTTATGGGTGACCTTAACGCTAAAGAGGACGAGGATACCATTATCTTTACCAAGGATAGCTTTGACGACTCCAAGATCATTTCCCCCATTACCGAGGATACCCCTACGTTTCACGGTTGGGGCGCGGCGGCCGATCCTCGCCGCATCGACTATATTATGATCAGTAAGGGCGATGCCGAGGTATACGAGTATCACGTGGTAAATAATCTTCACGGCGATATCTATTCCTCCGACCACGCGTCTATTTACATAAAAACAAAGCTGAAATAAACGGAGCAATTTGATGAGAGCATATCTTACCGATTTTTTCTTAACCTTTGAATATGATGAGGGCGATGCCGAATTCCTGCTTTTTACTTACGACAGAATAGCGAGCAGAACGGACACCCTTGCTGTCTGGAATGAGGCTATCGCAATATACGAGAGGGATATCAATTGCGATTACAATATGATTATATCTCTGGCACAGGAGGTTGCCCAACGTCTGGATATGCACAGATACACTGCCGAGCTGCTCATTTTTATCTGCCTGTCAAAGCATTTAAAAGAACTGTACCGAGAGCGTGGAATAGACCTTAAAATATTCCACAACAGTATGCTGGATCTGAAGTACAAGCTTGCTGAATGTAAGGCAGTAAAGGGGGTTGTTGGCTCCTTCGTTGCCTTTTGGTTTGACCGTTTCTTTAAGCTCGAGCGCTTTGCCCTCGGTCGACTTCAGTTCGAGGTGGACGGCTTTGGTCGTCACTATGAAAAGAACGGTCACGTAATGACTCCCGAAAGTAAGGCTATTAACGTGCATATCCCCCGCACTCTTACCCACCTCACTCCCGAAAGCTGTGATGATGCGTTTGCAATGGCAAAGGAATTTTTTGCAGGTGAGGTAGGGCGGGATACCCCATTTATTTGTCACTCCTGGATGCTTTATCCCGCCAACAGGCACATTTTACCCGAAACGACCAACGTCCATAAATTTATGTCCCGCTTTGACGTCTTTGAGTCAGCGGACGATCCCCGCCTTGACGACCTGTGGCGAATCTTTGACACCGATGAAAAGGATCCGAACAGACTTACTGCTGATACCACAATGCGCAGAGCCTACGTAAACCATTTAAAAAACGGCGGTACGCTTGGCTGGGGACACGGAATATTCTTTTTATAAACGCAAAAAAAGGAGCCGCTTGGCTCCTTTTTTTACATCTCTTGTGCCGATGCATTATAATAACCGCCGTCCTGTGCCAATATCTCATCGTAGAATATCGCGTTTGCAGTGTTCATATAGGCAGAAACCCAGAAGGTACCGATACCGAGGCAGCAAGCACCAATTATCATCCAACCGATAAAGGAAAGCTGTAGCTTAAAGTACTGCATCTTATGTCCCTTCATCAGTCGCTCACTCTCCTTGAGCGACTCCCAAGCACCAAGGCTTGGATTATCAAGTCTGACGAAGTAGATCATAGAGTATGCATATGACAGAATTATTCCCGGGATGATAAAAAGAATAGAACCGAGAGCAATAATCAGATTTGCGAGTATTCCCGTGATCATCGAGCCTGTAAAATCGTTTTTGACACAACCGATAGTCACTTCTATGTTTTTGTGATCAACCTTGCCTCTTGTACGTCCGAGAAAATATCCCGCCGATGCCAAGCCAAGCACGCCTGCAAGCACGATAGGTCCAACCCAAGTAAAGCCAACAGCGGCAGAGATAGCAGATATGATGAAAAGCACTAAAACGGGGTATAGCCACTGTGCCTTGAATATATCCCCACCGAGATTTTCTCTCGCTCTTTTACGAATTTCATAATTAGAAAGCATCTTCTTACTCCTTGTTTTTATTTATTGTTTGTCTTTCGGCTCTTCTCGCTTCAATCACGGGGGCAAAGAAATCCCGAAGAACATTGATATATTTATCGCCTGCGTATATGTATGCAAGTCCGTGCTCAGCACCCTCAACAATATAGAGTTTTTTACCTCGGCAGAACAGTCGGCATAGTTCTTTTCGCTCATCTCCATTGGAACGAAATCATCCTTGTCACCGTGTACGAATATTGTGGCGATCTTAGACTTTTTTACCTGCTCGTTGGGAGAAAATTCGTCTATATCAAAATGGCCGAACAGCCTTGCTCCAAGCTTGATAAAGGGGTAGAGAAGATCGGGCGGAAGCTTCATTTCACGCATAACCTTTTTGATTATATCCTTTGCCGAGGTATAGCCACAATCCGCAACAATTCCGATGATATTTTCGGGCAGATCCTCATATCCCGAGGTTATCATAGCCGTCGCACCGCCCATCGAAACACCCGAAAGGATAATGTCTGCATCGGGATTGATCTCGGTTAAAACATAGTCGATCCAGCGCCTGCAATCACGGCTTTCGTTAATTCCAAAGGTCAGCACGTGACCGTCACTGAGACCGCTTCCGCGGTGGTCGTAGACAAGCACGCTATGCCCGAGATTAAGCGCTCTGAATATTCCGCCGCTAAGATCTCTCTCAAAATTTCCGTGGTATCCGTGCATCATAATTTCTATGGGTGCATCGGGGCTCTTCTCGTAATATCTTCCGCGAAGGGTCAGACCGTCAAAGGTTTTTATCTCTACCTTTTTGTGTGGTAGCGCTCTTGCACGGTCGGTCCACTCCATCATTTTGGGATAATGACGCTTGTACTCCTCTCCGTCAGGGAAGTCGTATTCACCCTCGCCGAGCACCCTTCGCTTCGGTGAATAAAACACCTTGAAAAAGCATATAGCAGCCGTTATAAGCACTATAGCGAGGATCGCAGCTATGCAAATAAGAATTATCCATCCTATGTCCATAAATAAACCTCTGTGTTTATATAGTTATATTTTATCACTAAATTTATATTTTTTCAACTTATTAACGCAAAATTCAAATAAAATTCAAAAAATATTGCTTTTGTTTACAAAATAATGTATAATGTACGAGATTGGAGACTCTATTATGATTAAAAATTCAAGCATTGACATTAAGTACAAAAAGAATAACCGCTATAACACGGCAAGGTATCCTATAAGACAGCCAATTTATCTCAGCTGGCTTATATGGGTGCTTTCCTTTTTCGCTACACTCTTTAAAAAACATAAGGTAGAGCGGATTAATATGGCGGGACTAAAGCCCCCGTATATGATGCTTTCTAATCATATGTCCTTTATCGACTTCGAGCTTGCGGCTCTCGGAACTTATCCTCACCGTATAAACAACATGGTTAATATCGACGGATATTATCAACGTGCCTGGCTTATGGAGTGGATTGGTGCTATCTGCACGAGAAAGTTTGCCACCGCCTTCATCTTGTAAGATCTATCCGTAAGGTGCTTTCCCGCGGTGACGTGCTTTGTATGTATCCCGAGGCGAGATATTCTCCCTGTGGAACTACGTCTTATATTCCCGAGTCGGTCGGTATGCTGGTTAAGATGAATAAGATTCCCGTGGTTGCGGTGGTGCATAGAGGAAATTATCTTCATTCTCCCTTTTGGGACTTTCGCCGCAAGCGTAAGGTTCCGCTTCATACCACTCTTACAAAGATCCTCACACCCGAGCAGATAGAAAATATGACCGCCGAGGAGATCAATATTAAGATCAGAGAGGCGCTTACCTATAACGAATATAAGTATCAGCAGGACAACGGTATTCTTATCAAAGAGCCATATAGGGCAGAGGGACTTCATAAGATACTCTATCACTGTCCTCACTGTAATACCGAGCATAAAATGGACTCTGAGGGTACCGAGCTTTTCTGCACCGAGTGCGGTAAACGCTGGACTCTTAATGAGAACGGCACGCTTTAGGCAAACGAGGCGAGACCGAGTTCACCCAGGTCCCCGATTGGTTCGAGTGGGAAAGAGAGCAGGTGACCGCACAGGTCGAGCGCGAAGAGTATTTCTTCTCGGACGAGGTTGACGTGTTCTCTATGCCCGGATGCTATAAGTTCGAGAACCTCGGCTCTGCGAAAATTACCCACGATGCAGAGAACGACTTTATCCTTGAAGGCAGATATAATGATGCGGATTACCGAATTCACCGCCTCCCCCTGCAGATAAACAGCCTGCATATTGAGTACGATTGGTACCGTATAAGAAGGGAAGATTGTATTGATATTTCTACCGAAAACGACTCCTTCTACTGCTATTTCAAGAATGCAAAGAACGTGGTCACCAAAATGGCATTCGCCACCGAGGCTATATACCATAAGGCTATGAGGGAGAAGCGTCCTAATTCCATGGATGCAAAATAATCGGTCGTATAGTAAAATATGAGGCAGAAGCATAATTTGCCTCATAAAAAGCACCGAATTTTAAACAATTTTCATTCATTTTAAAAATTATTTCAAAACATTACTTTTGTTCATACTTTGGACACAATTATCTGCTATAATAGTCGCCGCTATAAAGTGTGAACCTTTTGTCGATTATTTAATAAGATATGGATAAAAGCAATCGTTTCACGGAACAATAAAACACCGGAGGGGCGTTATGTTACTGGAAAATTTGGAAGTATTGCACAGGTCCTTTGGAAAGGGAACTATTATTTCTGCAAACGGCAAATATATCACCGTTAAGTTTGAAAATGTGCAGAAGATCTTTGTTTACCCCGATATCTTTGAGAAGTTCCTTACTCTCGCAGACGGCAGCGTCAGCGCAGAGATAGCTGCAGATCTTGAGGCATCCAAGGCGCAGAAGAAGAGAGAGCTTGATAAGAAGAATGAGGAGAACATTCGCGCAATGACACGCGGTATCGTTATTCCCGGCAAGGAAAACGTAAACGTAGATACCGATGAGGAAGAGGGCAGATTTAAGAATAACGATAACGAGGAGGTGTAAGCCTTTCGATAAATATGAGCTGTCTTACGTTGGTATGGCGGCTCATTTTTATTGTTGACTTTGGTTGATTTGGAAATTATAATATATGTAGAAAATAACAAGGAAAGGAAAAAGTAAATGATACTTCAGGGTTATCTTTTCAGCCTGCTTTACGCGTTGCTGTGCTTAAGTATAGGCTTCGGACTGTACAAGCTTCGGGTGGATAAAAAAATAACGAGGAAAGTCGTTCATATCCTCGTAGGTGCAGAGTGGCTGATACTGTATCATTTCTTCGGCGGCGGTATTCATTTCCTTGCGGTTTGCCTGCTCTTCCTTGCGATTCTGTTTGTCGCCCACAGATTTAAGCTTATGCCTATGATCTCCTCAGACGGCGACAATTCTCCGGGTACAGTCTATTATGCTCTTGCTATGTCGATTATGGCGCTGATAACTCTATTTCTGCCCGATATGATCATACCCTTTGGTATCGGTGTATTCTGCACCTCCCTCGGCGACGGATTTGCAGGTCTTATGGGACAGATGATGAATACTCCAAAGAACCTTAAAATATACGGCAATAAAACTATATACGGCACCCTCTTTAATTTTCTTCTTTGCTTTATAACCGCAGGGGTGTTTAACCGTGCCTTTTCGCTCGGTATGCAGGTCTGGCATATGCTTGCTATCGCCCTGCTTGCCACCGAGCTTGAACTGTTCACGGGCAGTGGACTTGATAACGTCACCGTCACCCTCGGGGCATCTCTCCTCTCATACTTTTTCATTCATTTTGAGGGAGCAGGAAATTACGTTATTCCCATACTTCTGACACCTGCAATTATTGCCTTTGCATATAAAAAGCGCGCCCTGACCGTCAGTGGAATTATGGCAGCAACAGTGCTTGATTTGTCTATCACCATCAGCCTCGGAAACCTTGGATTCTTAATTCTACTGATCTTCTTCGCAGGCGGCGTGGCGGTCGATAAAATCAAAAAACGACATAAAAAATCAAAGCAGAATGATAAAACGGAGATAGAAAAGCGCGGTGACTGCCGCGATCACGTTCAGGTTTTAGCCAACGGATCGGTGGCTGCCGTATGCTCTGTTCTTTATCTGATAACGGGGGAAGAAGTGTTCGTAATTGCCTTCGTTGCCTCTCTTGCAGAGGCGTTTGCAGACACTGCCGCATCTGGTATCGGAATACTACACGGCAGAGCATTCGATCTATTACGTATGCGCCCCTGCACACCGGGCGTCAGCGGCGGAATGTCGGTGCTTGGAACTGTGTCATCGGCTATTGCGGCGCTGCTTATCTCTGCTATCTCACTGCTCTTCGATAGTATAGGCATAATCACCGCACTCCTGATTGCAATATCCGCGATCCTCGGCGCCATTTTCGATAGCTTCCTCGGTTCTCTCGTTCAGGTAAAGTACCGATGCAGGAGGTGCTTACAGATAGTGGAGAGAGAAGAGCATTGCGGACAAGCTACCGAAAAACACAGCGGTCTCCGATTTGTAAACAACGACGTGGTCAACCTTCTCGGAACCCTATTTTCCGCGATCCTTGCCGCAATTCTATATGTACTATTAATATAAACACTTTAGGTGCCGCACAACACGTGTGGCACTTTTCTTTTTAAAACAAATTTTTATAAAATGTTGACAAACCGATCAAAAAGATGTATAATATATTTCGCGCAGGCGAAATAAACAAACTTCGCATATGCGAAAAATACATTATTCGTACAAGCGAAGAATACCGTGATATATCGGGAGGAAAAAATGGAGTATATCAGCATAAGTGAGGTCGCAAAAAAATGGGGTCTGACGACAAGAAATG
>JAZNZI010000015.1:0-8023 GCA_045594865.1 Eubacteriales bacterium
CTCCTTGTATAGTCACTTTCTTTATTTTACAATCGTGCGGTGTAGGTATTGTTGGAACTGTGTCTTTGTTTAGATAATAAAACATATTGCCTATCTCCTATACAAATTCTAATTAATCATTCGTACCTAATAAATTATAGCACAAAAACCGCAGAAAATCAATCTGCGGTTTCTATGTTTTCAATTTTTGTTGGGAACGATAGAAAATTTGAGTTTCTTTCCTGTCGGTAGGTAACGTACAATCAAAACTGTCCTTTAGAGTAACGTTCATTTGCAATCTGCTTTTTTTATAGAGAGATCCAGAATCTTTTTAAATTCACCTTTTCGTCTGGCTCGTATAAGGTTGATTCGTAAACACCGCCGCACGAACGAATGGTTTTCTCACTCGCCTCGTTTGAGTCAATACAGGTGATCATTACCTTATCAAGCCTAATTTCCTTGCAATAGAGAAGAGCCATCTTCAGCATCTCCTTGGCATATCCCTTACGCCTTTCGCTTGGTCTTACCGAGTATCCGATATGTCCACCAAACTTTGACAGGTAGTCGTTGAAATAATGACGAACCTGTATCATACCGATAAGTCGGTTGTCCGTTTTCCTTATCAGCATAAACTGCGTAGCAGGTACCAAGCCCGCAGGCATAGTCTCCTCTTTTTCACAGTCAATGCTTCGCTGTATATACTCGTATGGATCCTCGATTTTGCGGAGCGACCCGCATCCGTTCATAGAGTCACCACAGTCAAGAAACTCCTGCCTGTATTCTGCTATCTGCTTTGCATACTCAAAGCACACCTTCATTAAAACCAATTTCTGCCTCATTTTAAATATCCTTTACGAGATTTCTACAGATCTCGATCATATTATACCGAATACTTCCTCTGTCGCGCCACATTCTTGAATCCCACGTGCTGCCCGATACGTCGTCGCCACCGTAGATTATCGCTCCGTACTTAATCCCTCTGAACTGCGCAACAGCAAGACATCCTGCCTGCTCCATCTCGACTATACGCGCGCCCTCGGCTTTTCTGAGGGCAATTTTTTCTCTTGTCTCGCGGTAAAAGGCATCTGTTGTCCACACGATACCTGTTGTGTAGGGAACACCGCTTTCGGTTAGGTGGCTGCAAATTTTCTCCCTTACCTCTGCCTGCGAGTAAACAATTCTAGTCGGCTCAATATAGTGATAAGAAAAGCCCTCGTCGCGTATTGCGCCCTCAACCACAAGCAGCTCGCCTACTTCAATGTTCTTATCAAGCACGCCACCACCACCGCAGAACATAACTTTTTTTATTCCGCAGCCCGTAAGCTCGTCAAGATAACCGCCCGTTGCCGCGCAGCCGATAATACCGTGCATCAGAAGAACGTCATCGTCCACGAATTTGTATAAAACGAGATCGTTCTCGCCCTTGATAGCCTTATGAACAACTATTTTACCCTCGTCAAGCAGAGTATTGATAGCATCCTTGAAGAAGCTGATTATCAGCTTGTCTGTCCCAAGGTTGCCGTGTACCTCGCCGAACATCTGCGGAGTTATCAGCGCATCTCTGTCATTATCAAATTCAAGTATTGGAAAATCACTTTTTCTTATCATTATTTACTCCTTATCAGATTTCTCAACGGTCTTATCATTTTAATGTCAAAGGTTGAGTAGGTCAGATCTCCATAGCATCCTGTGTGAAGCCAACGACATTCACCCAATATGCCGAAGAATAGCCAAAGTATAGGGTGAAACCGTTCTTCCTCGCTTGCCTCCTTTGCATCTTCCACGTTGAAATAGCGGTTAACGTACATATAGTTGTTCTCATTGTCAGGATCGCGTATTTCAAAACAGCAGTACATACCAAGGTCGTTATAGCTTTCATCATTCTCATGCCCGTGGTACAATACAGAATATCCTGCATCCTCGTATGCCGCTATAATTTCCTCACAGGATATTTCTTTCACCTCTGACTTGCCGCATGCCGTAAATGAAAAGCAGAGCGAGAGCAGTAAAATGATTGATATTATCTTTTTCATAGTCAATCGGTGGCAGTTGCCGAGTATTCAGCAATCAATTCGTCAAGATTTTTGCCGACGATTCGATAATATTCTCTGTAATCGACCTCGCCTTCCTCAAATTGCAGATAGAACAAATCGTTGCTGTAATCGAAGTACAGAGTTCCAAACTCTGTTTCTACTGTATAGTAATAACCGGTAACTATAGCATCAACACAGCCATCAGACTCAACAAACTCAAGCTCGTCTATGGGAATTTCACATACGGAATGGTTGTCCTTGTCATAGACAGTTCCTGTGCCAAGATAGGTAATAAATCCGTAGGCTTTTGTTGCGTTGTCGGTATCCTTGAATTTTGGAGTAAAAAGCAGTTCAAAGTAATCGCCGTTTGTATCGAGGTAATTTCCGTTGTTTATATACAGCTCCTTTGCAGTTCCGTCCTTCAAAATAAACTTTACCGTAACACCGCCACCGCCGTCGATCTGGCCTTCCATTTTGGAAATAGGTGCGGTATCAAGCCAATAATATTCTTCGAAAATTCTTGCGATTACGGCTTCATCGGTGGAGCTTGAAACGTTATTAAGATTGCCGGGAGCAACGCCCACAGCACCGCTGATTATCTTTATTTTCGCAATATCCTCGGCAGTGATTTCATTCAACCACTCACAGCCTGCCTGATTGCGAAGAAAATAGTTTGTGGGGGTAGGAATCTCGGACATATTAAATCCGCAAATGTCACAATTTAAGTCAGCATCAAAGTTTTGGTGTTCACCGTAACAGTAAACTGCTTCATCATCCGAAACATACCAATGATGCGTTTCATCAAATAGCCATTCATCAGCAAATTCCGTCATATCGCATTTGCAAAAATCGCAGATATAGTCGGTATCCCCATCATAATGAGGTGTCGTTCCTTCCTCGGAAGGACATCCACATGTAGCAGAAGCGTAATGACCTATTTTGCCTGCAGAAGTATATGTAAAAGTATGCTCGTGCAACTCTTTATCTTTGTGAACGGCTTTCAGCGCATCCTCGGTAAACGCGATAATGATTTCACCGCTTACGGGACTTAATGCTTCAAATGTGATAGCAATTTTATCTCCTTCAATATATCCGCCTGAACCGTTAATTGGCATTTCATCATCTGCCGTAAATTCGGAAAGTAGCTGATTTTCATTGAAGAGACCGACATCTGCGTATTTGACGCTCAAAGCGCCTTCATTAAGGTTTACTTGATAATAGATCGTGCCTTCGCCAAGACCTGTGCGCGCGAGTTCAATGCAAGTTTTACTTTCAAAATCATCAAAGGTGAAAACAGCGCAGTTTTCGTAATATTCTTTACTAACGCCGGATTTTCCTCCGAAAATGCTATTAAACGTATCACAAGCAGTGAGGCAACACAGAAATGCCGCCAAAGCTAATACTAAAGTTAATAGTTTTTTCATTCGCTATACCTCCTTATTATTCAGCCTTGCCTAATTGCATTTCAAGTGTTGCAATTTGCGTCATATTGTCCTCGACGTCAAGATATACAACCTCGTCGCCCGAAAGGTCAACAAGCATCACGTGGAAACAGTCGGTCAGTCCTTTTCGTTCAAGGATTCTTTTCATTTGCGGTATCGTTACAACCTGCAAGGCGCGTATTTCCTCGTCGGTTTTCATTCTATTTGTGCCAACTGTGCCACCGCATTTCCATTCGCCAACCTCTTGCCAACAGTAGATCTCAATGCCTTTCATCGGTTCTTCGCTTATATCGGGCAATCCGGGATAGATAGGAGTGGAGCAAGCAGAGAGCGCAAACAAGGTCAGCATACACAACACTAACGCTATAAATTTCTTCATTTTCGTTACCTCCTTTTATTTACATTATATCTTACACCAAAGCAAAAATCAACCCCTACTTTTCTACTATTTCGCCTTTGAAACACATAGAATAAAAGAGAAATGCTCTAAATGTGCGCTATTTTTATAAATCCCCTTGCAAAAGTTGCTCAAATATGATACAATAATATGAAATATTATTGAAATTTGAAAGGGGGCGCGGGCAGGTGAAAAACGGATACGAGCTTTCGTGCGAGAACATTTCTGTAAATTACTTCTCGTCTGATGAATATGTTGAGCGCCTTGGTGGCGATCACTGTCATGATAGATTTGAGATTACCTACCATCTGTCAGCCTCCGCAAGATATATCGTAGAGGGGGGCGAGTACAGGGCAACGCCGGGAAGCCTTATCCTTATTCCTCCAATGGCATATCATAGAGTAGAGCCCGATCGGACGGAGTATGCAGAGGGATATACCGTACACTTTACTCGATCGTCACTTCCCGAGGCGGTTGCCGAAATGCTTGACTTGTTAAGCGGTGATGACGAGAACCACGGTCACTTCTATTATCCCGAGCTTTCCTCCGATGCCTTCGTTTCGGTATTTGATAGATTCGATATGGCAGAGCGCCTTGGCGAGAAGGAAAGACTCGCCTATACGCAAGCCTTACTCTCGGAAATCGTTATTCTTCTCTCTGCGACAGAGGGAGAGCGAGCGGTCGTGCCTGAGGATGAGCTTGGTGCGAGAGTTGCAAGATATCTGAATGCAAACTTCAAGAAGAATATAAGCCTTGACAGGCTTGCCCGCAGATTTTTCGTCAGCAAATATCATCTTTGCCGAGCCTTTAAGAGCTACAGCGGAATTTCGGTGCACGCTTACGTTAATCAAAAGCGAATAATATATGCCAAGGGACTTATTGAGTCGGGTGTCACGGCTCTTGGAGCTGCGGAAAAGGTGGGATACGGAGATTATTCTGCCTTCTATCGCGCTTACGTTAAAATAGTCGGAAAGTCCCCCACGGCAGAGTAAACACACAAAAAACGGAAAGGAGCAGGTATGAAATATTCATTGCTCGACGGAATAAACTCTCCGTCCGACCTTCGAAAATTGAATAAAGACGACATTCCCGCTCTTTCCCGCGAGATAAGAGATTTTCTCGTTGAAAGCACGAGTGAGAGAGGAGGGCATCTCGCCTCAAATCTCGGTGTTGTAGAGCTTACCCTTGCTATGCACACCGTCTTCGACTCGCCTAAGGATCATATCATTTTCGACGTTGGTCACCAATCCTACGTTCACAAGATCCTGACGGGAAGAAAGGGTGATTTTGATAAGCTTCGCACAACGGGAGGTCTCTCCGGCTTCACCTCAATGCGAGAGAGTGAGCACGATGCGTTTGGCGCAGGGCATTCCTCAACGTCCATTTCTGCCGCGCTCGGTATGGCAAGGGCGGATAGCCTTTCGGGCAGGGATTGTCACACCGTATGTGTGACGGGTGACGGAGCATTGACGGGCGGTATGGCTCACGAGGCGCTCAATAACTGTCCCAAAAAACTCCCCCTCGTTATTATTCTTAACGAGAACGGAATGTCAATTTCCTCTACCAAGGGCGCCTTTGCGTCCTATGTTTCCAGGGTTCGCGTATCTCCAAGGTATGCAAAATTCAAGGAAAAAACCAAGAAATTCCTTGATAAACTTCCTCTGATCGGTAAGCCTGTGAGAGCTTTGCTCAGATTTATCAAGCGAATTATTAAAAAACTGATCTATAAACCAAATTACTTTGAGGAGCTTGGACTTTATTATATCGGACCTATAGACGGTCACGATTACGATGCGCTCTGCAAGGCGCTTACTCTTGCCAAACGATCGGGAAAGACCTGCGTCGTACACGCAAAGACAGTCAAGGGTAAAGGCTATGAGCCCGCCGAAAGCTCGCCAGACGGATATCACAGCGTCAGCGTATCTGCCGAAAATAGCTATGGCAAGGTCTTTGCCGACGAGCTTGCCATAATGGCAGAGAAAAATGAAAAAATAGTCGGTGTGACCGCCGCTATGGGCATTGGCACCGGACTTGAGGACTTTGGCGAAAAATTCCCCGACAGATACTTTGACGTGGGAATTGCCGAGGCGCACGCGCTTACCTTTGCTGCAGGTCTGGCGGCAGCAGGGCATAGCCCCTTCGTCGCTCTCTATTCCACATTCCTGCAGAGGGGATACGATAGCCTGCTTCACGATATTGCTCTGCAGAATCTACCCGTCAAGATTATGATAGATCGCTCGGGGCTTGCCCTTGGCGACGGAGCAACACATCACGGTATTTTTGACGTGTCCTTTATATCCCACATACCGAATATGACGCTTCTTGCGCCTGCGAGCTACGCATCGCTTCGTGAGATGCTACGCTTCGCCGAAAATCACGGCGGTCCCGTTGCCATCCGTTATTCCAATGCATCGGAGCCCTGCGACATTCTATCCCGTTTCAGCTATATAAGCGAGGATATCACCTGCAGAATAAGCGCAGATTTTTCGGCAGATACTAAGCCGGAATATATATTTATTACCTACGGCACGCTCATTACGCGAGTTGTTAGTGCGGCAGATGTTTTGCGCTCGCAGGGAATGAACGTTGGCGTTATTATCCTCGAAAGCCTGAAGCCCTACGGCACCGTGGCAGAAAAGCTTATTCCCATAGTCTCGGGTGCAAAGAGAGTATTGTTCGCTGAGGAGGGAATAAAAAACGGCGGCGCAGGCGAGATTATCCGTGAGGAGCTGATTCTTCGCGGCATTGATGCTAAAACTACCGACTACAGAATTGCTGCCATAGACGATAGCTTTGCTTCACCCACTGAGCCCTGTGATCTTTACGATTACGTAGGTCTTTCGGCAGAGAAGCTTGCCCGGAAAATGCAAAACTAAGAAAAGGAGGGAGAAATCTTGATCCGCAGCATAAACGATACGAACGTGAGAGAGTATATCTCCCTCGTTAAAGAAATAAATCTTGGAGCGACGAAATACGCTCATGTAATCACCTTCGGCTGTCAGCAGAACGAGAGAGACAGCGAGACCGTACTTGGCTTGCTTAAAGAGATGGGATATACTCCAACCGACAATGCTGATATTGCCGACATAATTATCATCAACACCTGCGCTATCAGAGAGCACGCAGAGGTAAAGGCGCTTTCTCTTCTCGGCAGATTCAAGGCGCTGAAAAAGCGTAATCCCGACCTTATAGTCGGTGTGGTAGGCTGTATGGCTGCCGAGCCTCATCGGGCGGATATGCTGAAGAAGGATTTTCATTACGTCACCTTTACCCTTGAGCCAAATATGCTTCACCGCATACCCGAGCTTGTGGCGCGAAAATTGAATGACGGAAAGCGCTCCTTCATTTTCGGTCAGGACGAGGGGGATATATACGAGGATTCTCCCGCCGTAAGACGCGAAAGGCACAGAGCCTGGGTGTCAATAATGTACGGCTGTAATAACTTTTGTTCCTACTGTATCGTTCCGTACGTCAGAGGCAGAGAGCGCAGCCGATGTAGCGAGGATATTATCTTCGAGTGTCAGGGGCTTGTAAATTCTGGTGTCAAGGAGATCACCCTGCTTGGGCAGAACGTAAACTCCTACAATGCGGATCTTACTTTCCCCGAGCTGCTTTCTAGGATAGCCGAGATAGACGGCGATTTTATCATACGCTTTATGACAAGTCACCCTAAGGATACATCGGACGAGCTGATTTCGGTAATGAAAAGATATACGCCAAAGATTGCGCCGTTTTTCCATCTTCCACTTCAATCCGGCAGCAACCGTATATTGAAAGAGATGAACCGTACCTATTCGCGAGAAAGGTATCTTGAGATCGTAGCAAAGCTGAAGAGCAGCATTCCGGGTATAGCTCTATCCACCGATATTATTATCGGATTCCCGACAGAGACTGAGGAGGATTTTGCAGATACGATGGATATTCTTCGCTCTGTTGAATTTGACAACGTCTATGCATTCCTCTATTCATCGAGAGAGGGAACGAGGGCTGCTAAAATGGAGGGGGCTGTTGACAGAGAAGTGAAGGACTCAAGAATGGAAGAGCTGCTTAAGCTTCAGGACAAGCTATCGCTTGATCGAAATTTGCCCTATGAAAATACAACACAGCGTGTTCTTGTGGACTCATTCGAGTACCGAAACGGCGAACGAATCTGTTGTGGTAGAACGCTTACT
>JAZNZI010000016.1:0-5950 GCA_045594865.1 Eubacteriales bacterium
TATCGACAAGGAGTCTGCGCCCACCCTCGCCAACAGAAGCGGTGAGGAGATCGTGGCAGATATGGCAGAGCTGGCGTTAAAGCTGGTTGTCAGAAACCACCTCACTCTCGCTGACATTGAATACGTTGGTATCGCTACACCCGGTATCGCTAACTCAAAACTCGGTATGGTTGAATATTCCAACAATCTGCCCTTCAAAAACTTCCCGATGGCAGAGATATTCAAGAAGCATATGCCCATTTCTAAAATATATATTGCCAACGACGCAAACGCGGCGGCTCTCGGCGAGGCGCTGGTAGGCGCGGCAAGAGGCAGCAAAAGCTCTATAATGGTCACCCTAGGCACAGGTGTTGGAGGTGGAATTATCCTCGACGGCAAGATTTTCTCCGGTGGACTTAACGACGCGGGTGCGGAGCTTGGTCATACGGTTATTATGGCGGGCGGCAGACAGTGCTCCTGCGGCAGACGCGGCTGCTGGGAGGCATATTCCTCTGCATCCGCTCTCACCGACATTACAAAGGCAAAGATGAAGGAGCTTAAAATAAAGGGTATTCCTTCCCTGCTCTTTGACTGTGCTGACCGCGAGGGAAAGGTAAGCGCGAGAACCGCATTTAACGCGAAGTATCGCGGAGATGCTCACGGCGAGGCGATCGTAAACGAGTACATAAACAATCTGGCGGTTGGTATCACAAATCTTGTAAACACCTTCCAGCCCGAGATAATCTGTATCGGTGGCGGTGTGTCGGGTGAAAAGGAAAAGCTTATCGAGCCCCTTTCCATCATTGTTGCATCCGAGCAGTACACCAGAGCCAACAACAAGAAAACTCAGATCAAGGTTGCAACCCTTGGCAACGATGCGGGTATCGTTGGCGCGGCAGGACTCGGCAGATAACCTCTCCCGCTTTTCGGAATAGAATATTATCACAGAAGCATTGACACAATTACGGCAGGCGCTGTAATTGTGTCAATCAATTAAGAAAGGAAAACTGCTTTATGATTTTAAAGACTCAGGAGCTTTTTGACATACGTCACACTATCGCGTCAGATCTTCTTGAAGGGTGCGAGTATCCCCACGAGGCTCTGCCTAAGATCTCGGGCTTTATCAAGGAGCGCTCTGCCCTGCTCGATAGCTCCTACAGGGAGATCGGTGAGGGTGTGTTTGTGGCTGAGGATGCGAAAATATGGGATGGCGCGACCATCGTAGGTCCTGCTATCATAGGACACGGCGCGGAGGTGCGCCCGGGCGCGTTTATCCGTGGAAACGCTATAATCGGTGACGGCGCGGTAATAGGAAACTCCACCGAAATAAAGAACGCTATCGTTTTTGACGGGGCGCAGCTTCCGCACTACAACTACGTTGGCGACAGCATTATCGGATATCGCGCGCATATGGGCGCAGGGGCTATTGCCTCCAACTTCCGTCTTGACAAAAAGGAAATTATTCTTCGCGACAACGAGGAGGAGATCGAAAGCGGTCTTAACAAGATCGGCGTATTTCTCGGTGACAGTGCTGAGGTTGGCTGCGGCAGCGTGCTGTGTCCCGGGAGCATTGTAGGCAAAGAGGCTATGATCTACCCGCTCAGCAGAGTGAGAGGAACTATACCGGAGAGAACGATTTTTGACGGAAGCACTCTCAAGGAGAGACTCTGATCCACGGGTGACGAAAATGGGAAGACTATTTGGAACTGACGGAATCCGCGGTATCGTTGGAGATAAGCTTACCTTTGCTCTGGCGAGATACGTAGGACGGGCGCTCGTCCACGCTCTGCCCAAGGGTGAGGACGGAAAATCCCGCGTGCTTATCGGTATGGACACGAGGCTGTCCTCGGATACCCTTGCAGACTCGCTTATGCAGGGAGTTTGCGATGCGGGCGGAGATGCGGTCATTATCGGCGTATGCTCTACCCCTGCTGTCGCGTATCTGGTAAGCAGATATAATTTTGATGCGGGCGTGATGATATCGGCATCACACAACCCGTGGGATTATAATGGAATAAAGATATTTGGCTCGGACGGCTTTAAGCTTTCAGACGCGCTGGAGGATAGGATCGAGGAGATGATCCTCGACGGTGACACAGAGGCTCTGCGAGCAGATCGGATGGGTACTCTGCAGTATGATTTCGATATGGTAAACGGCTACGTGGAGCATCTGATATCTTCCTGCGCGGTTTCGCTATCGGGACTGCGCATCGGTATAGACTGCGCCAACGGCTCGGCTGCCGAAACGGCTGAAAGGATCTTTACCTCTCTTGGCGCAGAGTGCCATATGCTCGGCGATAAGCCCGATGGAATGAACATCAACGAGAACTGCGGATCTACTCACATTGAGGGACTTCGCACGTTAGTTCGTGAAAAGGGGCTTGACGCGGGAGTTGCCTTTGACGGTGATGCGGACAGATGCCTTGCTATCGACGAGATGGGACGTGACGTTGACGGCGACTTTATTCTCGCTATTTTAGCGAAAAGGATGAAGGAGGCAGAGGTGCTTGACGGAAACACCGTAGTCGGCACGGTTGCCAGCAATCTCGGTCTTAAAAAGTTCTGTGAGGCAAGCGGTATAGACTTTGCCACCACGAAGGTGGGTGACAGATACGTCCTTGAGCTGATGAACGAAAATGGTTATGCTCTCGGAGGAGAGCAATCGGGACATATTATTATGCGCCGACTTTGCACCACGGGTGACGGACAGCTTACCGCTATAATGCTACTCTCCTGCCTAAAGGAAAGCGGCAAAAGCCTCTCAGCCCTTGCCGCAATTATGAAAAAATATCCGCAATATACTATAAACGTGGGCGCAGATGCCGACGAAAAAAAGCTTCTAAAAACCGACGAGGTTATAATGAAGCATATTTCCGAAGGTGAGCGCGCTATGGGAGATAGCGGAAGAATACTTATCCGTCCCTCAGGCACAGAGCCGCTTATCAGGATAATGACCGAGGGAGAGGACAACGGGCTTGCCGAGGAGGTGTGCAAGAAGCTTGCATACGATATTGAGGCACGCCTTCGCGAATTAAAGGGTGCAGTGGGATAGGAGTATTCCCTGCTCCGTAATATTAAGCACACCGTAGCTTGCGTGGCTACCAAGACCGCCGCCGATGCTGCCAGGGTTGAAGAGATAATACCCGCCCTTTTCGGTGGGAATATATTTCTCAAGGGGTATATGGGTGTGCCCGAACAAAACAATATCAGCATTATGATCGACAGCGAGCCTCATGACTCCGTCTAAGCCGTACTTCACGCCGTAAAGATCGCCGTGAGTAAGGAATATTCGGGTGCCAAGGAGTGTTATGCTGTCGGTCTTTTTTACCATACCGTCACCGAGGAGAGCAGAAAAATCACAGTTTCCGCGGACGGCGATCCACATTTTACTTTTATCGTGAATGAAGCTCTCGAGATCACGAAGCCCGTCGCCAAGATAGAATACTACCTCGGCATCGGGATGCATATTCAGCGCGCGGCGCATACCGTAGGCGCTACCGTGAGAGTCGGAGAAAACAAGACATTTCATAAAAATCACCTTTCAGTGAATTTTTCATATAATTCCTATTGAATACGCAAAGGAGGAAATATATGAAATTTGACAGAGCAAAACTTGAGGCGCTTGCCGCCCTGCCCGACGATAAGCTATGGGCTGAGGTACTGAAAATAGCAGACAGCTTCGGCTATTCATTGCCAAAGCAAACACCGCCCCACAGCGATCTGCAGAAGATGCGCGATATGGTTAAGAGCGACAGAATAAACGTATCAGAGGCTATGCGCCTGGTAAATAAGTACAAGAACAAATGAGGTGCCTATGAGTGATCAGGAAAATATTGACGTAGGCAGGGTTATCGGGCTGATAATGGAAAACCCGCAGCTTATAGAGCAGATAGCAAATCTGGCTAAAGGCAGCGGAGGTGCACCCGAGGAAAAGCCGATAGAGCAAGAAAAGAGCGAGGAAGCGGCAGAGGTAGAGGTGACGCCGACGGTGAATCAGCCTACATACGCCAAGAGTAGTGAAAGATCAAACCGCGTACATCTGCTGGGGGCGCTGAAGCCCTATGTATCAAGCGAGCGGGCAAAGGCGATAGACTCGATGATCTCCATAGCCGACATTCTCGATATGATGCGGACGAGGTGACGCTATGTATTCACGAAGCTATTACCCTGACGGTAGCGTCAAAGTGACGCCGCCCGAGAATTACGACGGAACCGCCTTTACCGAAAAGGCTCTGCCACCTTCAAGCGATGCAGCAGAGGTGTCATTTGCAGAGAACTACGAAGAAAAGCAACCGAAGTCAAGGGATGAGGAAAGCGTTCTTACAAGCCTTGGGAAAACGCCCTTTTTATCCGGGATTTTCGGTGAGGGGGGGCTGCTTGGCGGGCTTAATCTGAAGATGCCGAAAATTGGCACAGAGGAGATACTTATTATCGCCACGGCGGCATTCCTGTTTTTCTCAAAGGATGGCGACAAGGAGAGCGCGATAATTCTGCTTTTACTGCTATTAATCAACTAATTTGTACTCTTTAGTTTACAAAATCGGGTGTTTTAACACCCGATTTTGCTTTTTTAGAACAGTGAGAACTGATTTGTCTCGGAAAGTCCGTCAAGAACGTGGTTACGTCTGAGAAGCTCGATAACCGTCTTGGATATACCCGTATGCTCGCGCAGATCCTCGATGGAGTAGATATCGTACTTGGCTCTTGCCTCGATTATCTTCTCCGCGGCGGTCTCGCCAAGTCCGGGAAGCGAGTTAAAGGGCATTCTTATCTTACCGTTTTCGGGAAGAAAGGCGGTGCCGTCCGACTTCTTTAGATCAACGTTCAGGAACTTTACGCCTCTGGCGAGCGCTTCTCTTACAAGATAAAGCGTCTGACAGGTCTGATGCTCCTTCTGCGTTGCATCATTTCCCTTATCCTCCAGCTCCTTGATGACCGCGTTTACTCCCTCGTAGCCTCTGCCGACGATCTCGGCGTCAAAGCCACCGGGTGCGACGGTGAGGAATGCGGCGTAGAATTCCATAGGATAATATATTTTATACCAGGCAAGACGGATAGCCGACATAACATATGCGGCTGCGTGCGCCTTCGGGAACATGTACTTGATCTTTTTGCAGGACCAGATGTACCACTCGGGTACACCCTTCTCAAGCATAGCGGCCTCCCACTCGGGCTTCAGTCCCTTACCCTTTCTTACCGACTCCATTATATCGAAGGAGAGCTTACTCTCAAGACCGTGGGCAATAAGATAAAGCATAATACTGTCGCGCGTACCAACGACCTCCGAAATATCGCAGGTGCCGTTCTTGATAAGCTCCTGCGCGTTGCCGAGCCATACGTCAGTACCGTGGGTAAGTCCCGAAATCTGCACAAGGTCGGCAAAGTTCTTCGGCTTTGCCTCAAGAAGAACCTGCTGTAAAAATCTTGTACCAAACTCGGGAATACCGAAGGTGGCAAGCTGGCTGCCGCCGATCTGATCGGGTGTGATGCCGAGGGGACGGGTGGACGAGAAGAGCACGTATATGGTCTTATCGTTCATCTTAACGTCAAGGACGCTGGTGTTCGTGTACTTCTCAAGCATCTTGTACTTGGTGGGAATATCGTGTCCAAGCTCGTCAAGCTTAAGGATGGTATCGTGAAGATATGAGAACTGGAAGTGGGTTGTCACCGTATCGGCATTTGGATCGTCGGCAGGGTGCTGAACGGGGGTGAAATCGTAGATATCGTACTCGTTAGGAACAACGATGATACCGCCCGGGTGCTGTCCCGTGGTCTTCTTGATACCCATAATTCTCGTCGCCATATAGCCGATCTGCGCCTTGGGGATCTTGATACGCTTGTCCTCAAGGTATTTTGCAATATAGCCCCAAGCGGTCTTGTCGGCAAGGCCTGTAATGGTTCCCGCGCGGAAAACGTGGCCGTGGCCGAAGAGCTCCTCGGTGTACTTATGTACTCTACCCTGCACGTCGCC
>JAZNZI010000017.1:0-8919 GCA_045594865.1 Eubacteriales bacterium
CTGTAGATTTTGGGAGAGCGTATTTTTTGTAAGAAAAGCCGAAATGACGCAGTAATATGCGGATATTACAAGGAGTTTTGGCGCATTATTACGAGAAATCCGCCTCTCAAAACGTATTCGATTTCGGTTGTTGTTGGCTAACCATTCATCATATTATCATATTTTAAGCCCAAAATCAACAGTTTAGTTTACTTTTTGCTTTTATTGTTAAAAAACTTTGTCCGATTTGTGAATAAATCGCGTAAATTTTTGTCAAAAAAGACTAATTTTTAAGGCAGTTTAAGGTAAAAGCTATTGATTTTGCGTATTTTATTATGTATAATATATATGTAAAATTATACACTTTTGGAGGAAGGTATGGAAGCTCGCTTTGAAAATCGCTTCGTTCGCGATAAAAGCACCGCAAGGGAGATCTACGGCTGGTGGTTTTATAAAAGACCGCTGTTCGTTTTTGTTTACGTTTATATGGCGATATATATGCTGTTCTTTGCGCTGGCGGCTGTTTTTACACCCGAGAGCGTGGGCGAGGTCATTCCTATCGTTATCTGTATTCTGATCTGCGTCGCCGCCTTTGCCTTCTCCTATTTTTCGCAGGTGAGGGCGATGGTAAAGCGTGATGCCGAGATGTCGGGCGGAGGCGAGCTTGTATGCACAGTCACCGTCGATGACACCGAGGCGGTGGTCACCGCTCTTGACAGTAGGACTGCCATCGGACTTGAAAATGTAAAATTCGCCTTTGCTACGGGGGGCTATATCGTCCTCGTCACTAAGGCAAGGCTTATGATAATTCTGAAGCGCGACTCCTTCACCCTCGGCACCTCTGACGGCTTTATCGCCTTTCTGAAGGAAAAGGGTATTAAGGTCAAGGGCAAGAAAAATTAACTTTGCGAGGTGGCTTATGCTTTCTAAGATATATTCTGCGGGCGTCCTCGGCATCGAGGGCTTTGAGGTTGCCGTCGAATGCTCGGCGTGGGACAGGCTTCCGAAATTCGACCTGGTAGGTCTGCCCGACGCGGCGGTCAAGGAGGCAAAGGGCAGGGTGCGCTCTGCCTGTGAGAACTCGGGCTTTAACTTCCCGCCCCTTGAAATAATGATAAACCTTGCCCCCGCTAACATAAAAAAGGAGGGCTCGGCATTCGACCTTGCCATCACTATGGCGCTGCTTCAGGCGGACGGAGTGATACCTCGCTCGCTTGACCTCTCGGACAAGTGCTTTCTCGGCGAGCTTTCGCTCTCGGGTGACGTGAGGGCGGTTGGCGGAATTCTGCCTATGACCGTTTCCGCACGCGACTGCGGCCGCCGCGAGATATACGTTCCTGCCGAAAATGCGGGCGAGGCGTGCGTGGTGGACGGAATTGCCGTTTTCCCCGTAAAGAGCCTTCGTCAGCTCGTTGATCATATAAAGGGCATCGAGCCCATAACCCCTATGCACTTTGATCCGTCGGCTTTCGATCTGACAAGCCACGCGGGCGGTGTGGATTTCTCCGACGTGCGCGGTCAGCTGAAGGCAAAGCGCGCTCTTGAAATAGCCGCCGCAGGCGGTCATAACGTGCTTATGATCGGCCCTCCCGGCGCGGGTAAGTCTATGCTGGCAAAGCGCCTTGCAACAATTCTCCCCGATATGTCCTTTGACGAGGCGGTCGAAACCACAAAGGTGCATTCTGTCACCGGGCTTCTGCGCTCAAATCTTGTCACCGAGCGTCCCTTCCGCTCGCCCCACCACACCGTCAGCCCTGTCGGTATGATCGGCGGCGGCGCAAATCCCCGTCCCGGCGAGATCTCCCTCGCCCACAATGGCGTACTGTTCCTTGACGAGCTTCCCGAGTTCCCCAAGACCGTCACCGATGCCCTCCGTCAGCCCCTTGAGGACGGCGCTGTCACAGTCACTCGCGCGGTGGCAAAGGTCACCTATCCCTCCTCCTTTATGCTGGTCTGCGCTATGAACCCCTGCAAGTGCGGCTACTTCGGCGATCCCACAAGGCAGTGCCGCTGCGCTCCAGGGGCAATAAGCAAGTATCTTGACCGCGTATCAGGACCTCTCCTTGACAGAATTGATATTGAAATAGAGCTGCCCGCCGTCACATATAACGAGATCTCGGGCAGGACCGCCCCCGGCGAGTCCAGCGCCGTCATTCGTGAACGCGTCAACGCGGCGCGTAAATTCACCGACGAGCGTTTAATGGCGGGCGGCGATAAGCCGGGTGTCCTGAATGCAAGGATGTCCACCGACCTTCTCCGCAAATACTGCACTCCCACCGAGGAGGGCAGCGCCCTGATGAAGCAGGCGTTTGAGTCCCTCGGCCTCTCCGCAAGAGGACATGACAGAGTACTTCGCGTAGCAAGAACTATAGCCGATCTCGACGGCGCAGAGCAGATAAATGAGGATCATATCGCCGAAGCGATAATGTATAGGAGTTTGGATAGGAAGTATTGGAAGAGATAACCTGACGGGTGATTTTTGGTTTATATTGCCGACTGCGGTCAAGCTCGCAGTAGATTTCTACAGCTTCGGACCGCACTCAACAATCTAACCTCAAAAATTCCTCCGTCAGAAAGAGATACAGCTTCGGGTTGAGAGCCACGAATTCTATCTCAAAATCTCTTCGTCAGGGATGTTTAGGCAAATTTTTGTTTCCCTCAAAAATTCATCCGTCAGATAAAGCCTTCCCTGTTGGGGAAGGGGGACCGCCTTGGGCGGTGGATGAGGTGAAAAAGCAATCGAAAGGAGAACCCTATGTCAATTTCGAGTCTTTCAGGTCGAATTTCAAAGGCAATTATGCAAAAGCGCAGGTCGCGTAGCTTTTGGAACGTGGTTTTCGTTTGTCTGCTCTTGCTTCTTCTTGCTGCTTTCGCATATTTTATCTATCAAATGTGCATAGGTGCAATCGGCGAATTAGAACCCTTTATAGCTTTGCTTGCGATTTTTGTTTGTCCGCTTATTATTTTTTGTATTTTTATGCTTATAATTACGAACATTAAAAATCCGAGCAAAAGAATTGAGAAAATACAAAGAAAGTATATGATACGGTTTTATAAGTAAAATTCGTTTACTATAAACTTTACAACTCTGCACATAATTTATTGCAATGCATTAAGCGTTTTTGCATTTTGCATTTTGCATTTTGCATTTTGCATTTTGCATTATTGTCCCTAAAATTCAAAAAGGAGGTGCGCGATGTTTCGCCGTAATAAATTGCCCGAGCTGCTTGCTCCTGCGGGCGATATGGACTGTCTTTATGCCGCGGTAGCGGCAGGTGCCGACGCGGTTTACGTGGGCGGCAAACGCTTTGGCGCGCGCGCCTTTGCGAAGAATTTTGATATAGACGAGCTTGCCTCGGCGGTGCGATATTGCCGCCTTAACGAAGTTAAGCTCTACGTCACGCTGAACACGCTTATCGAGGACAGGGAAATGGCGGACGCGGTTGCTTATGCCGCCGAGCTTTACCGCATCGGCGTGGATGCGCTGATCGTTGCCGACCTCGGCGTAGTGTCGGCTATCCGCCGCTACGTGCCCGACCTTGAGCTGCACGCATCGACGCAAATGTCGGTGCATTCTTCTCTCGGTGCCGCCGCCGCGGCAGAGCTTGGCGTCAGCCGCGTGGTCGTTGCCCGCGAGCTTTCGCTCGAAAATATAAAGTCGGTGGTGGATAATTCGCCCACCGAGATCGAGGTGTTCCTCCACGGCGCGCTTTGCGTTTGCCATTCGGGGCAGTGCCTCTTCTCCTCAATGGTCGGCGGCCGCAGCGGAAACCGCGGCGAGTGCGCCCAGCCCTGCCGTTTGCCATTCAATAACGGAAAATACCCTCTGTCCCTTCGTGATCTTTCGCTTGCCGATCATATTCCCGCCCTTATCGAGTCGGGCGTTGCGTCGCTGAAGATCGAGGGCAGAATGAAGTCACCCGACTACGTCTATACGGTGACGAAAATATACCGCCGCCTGCTTGATGAGGGCAGGGCGGCAAATGCTGACGAGCGCGAGCTTTTGCGCCGCGCCTTCTCCCGCGGAGGCTTTACCGACGGATACTTCGTCGGCAGAACCGAGAGAGGTATGACGGGCGTGCGCTCTGATGCCGATAAGGCGGCGACAAAGGCTCTCTCTATCGAGGGGCTTGACCTCTCGCCCCGACGCACTCCCGTGCGCGCGACTGTAAGGCTCGCCCTTGGCAAGCCCTCGGAGATGACCTTGACCGACGGCAGAAAAACCGTCACCGCCTACGGCGCGTCACCTGTGGTAGCCGAGAACTCCCCACTCACCCGCGAGGGTGTGGCTGCCCGCCTGTCCAAAATGGGCAACACAAACCTGTCCCTTTCCCAGAATGATATAGAGATCACCCTTGATGATAATATAAATCTGCCCCCATCTGCCCTGAACGCTCTGCGCCGCGATGCCGCCGAGGAGCTTGAGAGCTGTGAGCGCGATTTAGTCAGCTTTACTTATAAGCCCGCGGGCAGAAAGAAAAGCGAGCCTTTGACCACCGCCCAGTTTTTCTCGGTGGATGCCTTCCTTGAGGCAAGCCGCCACGGATTATTTAAGCATGTGGTTGATATAGCCTTCCTACCCCACACCGCGCCCCTCGATGCGCTGGCGGTGGCAGGCGGCGTTTACCTACCTCCCGTTATCACCGATAATGAGTGGGACGGGGTGAGAAAATCCCTTGAAAATATACGAAATATCGGCATAATGTACGCTTTAGTTAGCAATATCGGTCAAATCAGAGCTGCTCGCGACCTTGGATTTGAGGTTTTGGGCGACTTCAGACTTAACGTTACCAACTGCGAGAGCCGACTCTCTTACGAGAAAATGGGTGTCACCCACCTTATCCTCTCCCCCGAGCTGACTCTCCCACAGGCGAGGGATATTGGCGGCGGGCTTATCACCTACGGACGAATTCCCCTGATGCTGACCGAGCGATGCTTCATTTCCGAGAACTTCGGCTGCGATCGGTGCGGAAAAGCCTCCCTCGTTGACCGAAAGGGCGAGAAATTCCCGATGATGAGGGAATACCCCCACAGAAATATAATTTTTAACAGCCACCCCACCTATATGGGCGACCGCGTGGCAGAGCTTTCTGCCCATCGCATAGAGGCAGAGCATCTTATCTTCAGCACCGAGAGTGCGAGTGAGATAATCTTCATCCTCGGCGCTCTTGCCGAGGGTACGCCCCTGCCGAGAAAGGTAAGGCGAATAGGGCGGAGATAGTTTTATGTCACCTTTGGTGACGTGATATGCGCCTTTGGCGCGTTATATTTCGGCTTTGCCGAAGCGATATGTCACCTATGGTGACGTGAAAAGGAGAAACAAAATGGTAAGACGAGAAATAAAGAAATTTGAGCTTGTATACGGAGAGGAGCGCCTGTCATGCGCTGTGCCCTGCTCGGTGAAATCAGCCTTGGGAGTGCAGAGTGCAGAGTGCAGAGTGCAGAGTGAGGAGCTTACAAGCGTGCGCTTTGAGAGCAGGATATACGTTGACGAGGCGGCGCTTAATATGAAGAACTTTTATCTGCGCCTTCGCGGCATAGCTATGCCTGCGGACATCTACGTCGGCGAGAATAAGGTGGTTTCTGTTGACGGCAGAACCCCCGTTTATAATATTGACCTTGCGGGCAAGCTGGAGCGTGGGGACAACACCCTGTCCATTCGATTTGACGCGGAAACCGCGGGCGATCTTACCTACGCGGGACTTTCCGCCGCACCCGAGATAATTCGATTCTCGGGCGCAATAATCGACCGTGTTTACATCTCCCAGACACATCAGGATGGCGCGGTCAGCCTGGGAATAAAGCTTGATCTGATAGGCGACGCGGGCTCGGTTCGCGCGGTGGCAACTCTCGTTTCCTCTACAGGACAGATATACTACGCAGGTCTTACCAAGGGCGAGGGCAGCATACAGATAAACGATCCGCTCTACTGGTGGCCAAAGGGGCAGGGAGTGCAGAATCTTTACCGCCTGACAGTCAACCTCTGGGGCGAGAGTGACGTTGAGGACAGCGCAACTCTCCGCATAGGTCTTCGCACCGTAGAGGCAGGGGAAAACGGCGCGCTCCTTGTAAACGGCATCTCTATGCTTCCCATGGGCGCGGTCTTTATTCCCGAGCGCGATCCCGACTTTACTACTGCCGATGAGCGCGCGACAGCCTGCGTCACCTCCGCATCTATGGCTGGCTACAACTGCCTGCTTATTCCTCTTGGCGCGCCTGCTCCGTCGGAAAAGCTGCTTGAGATGTGCGATATCCACGGCATCACCGTGATCGAGGAGCATTCTGCGGTAAGTGAGGCGGATGCCGAGGCATTACATACCAGAGGATATCACCCATCCCTCTGCCTTATCGACCTTATTGGCTCGGCTGATCCCGCCGCCGACGTAGCAAGGCTTGAAGCCAAGCTCCCCAACCTTAAAATGAATATTACCGAGCAGAGACCTGCCTACCTCGGCCTGCCCTCCCTTCCTTCGATGAAGACGGTTCGCGCGGCTATCCCCGAGGGCGAGCGCAGCCTGTTCTCCTATGAAATAGAGTCCATCGCCGAGGAGGGCGCGATACGCGATATGCTTCTCTCGGTGGCAGACCGCTATCCCTATCCCGAGAACCTTGCCGAGTTCTCCTACGCCTCGGCTCTTGCGGCGGCGCATAAGGTGGGCAATGCAATCAAGGCAAGCCGTCTTTCCCTCGGCGCATCGGGCAGACCTATCTTCTATCGCCTGCGCGATACCGAGATGGCTGTTTCCGCATCGGCTATCGACTGCCGCGGCAGATGGAAGCCCCTGCAATACTACGCATCCCGTCACTTCGCCCCCGTGGCGCTCTACGCGGATACCGATGGCGGCAGAGTCACCTTCTCGGTGTCGAGCCAGCGCCGCACCGACCTTATCGGATCGCTTGAATACCGCATTGCCGACTCGGCAAACTACACTATTTTTACCGACTCCATTCCCTGTGAGATCACCGCGATGACCTCACGCGAGCTGCATACCGCAGACCTCACCCAGTATATCGCAGGTCACGAGAGGGAGTACTATATCGAGTTCTACTTAAAGGAGGGCTCGTCGGTCGTATCAAGGCGCACCGCTCTCTTCATGCCCGAGAAGCACTTTAGCTTCAAAAAGCCGAAGATGAAGACCGTCATCAGCGGTCAGGAGCGCAGATACAGCATCACCCTCTCCTCCGACTGCTTTGTAAAGGATCTGGAGATCGACTTTGACGGCGTGGACGTGGTGCTTGAGGACAATTATTTTGACCTGACAAGCGAGGCGCCCGTAAAGATCAACTTCACCGTTATCGGCGGCGTTGAGACCAGCTATCATCTGAAGGACGTGCTGCAGCTCCGCAGCGTATATGATCTGAAATAAGCCGCGCGGCTTATTTCATCGCGCCTTGTGGCGCATATCGAATTTACTTTTGAAAAATGCAAAAGTAAATATATCGACGAACAACAGTTGAGATTCCGTCTTACGACGGATCGATATATTGACGCAAAACAACGCCTCGTTGCTTTACATCAATTCGATATATGGACTCTGCTGCCGCAGGCCCATTCGATATATTTTCGCAGAGCGAAAAATCGATATACGGATATTGCTTTCGCAAATCCGTGAGATAGGAAAAATAAATGAAATCAGGCGTAATAATAATCAACAAAGAAATCGGCCCCACCTCTCAGGGCGTTGTCAATCGCGTAAAGCGGTTGCTTGGCGCATCGAAGGCGGGCCACACGGGCACTCTTGACCCGATGGCTACGGGAGTTCTGCCCGTACTTTTAGAGCGTGGAGTAAAGGCCAGCGAGTTTATGCTCTCCTCGGACAAGCACTACGTGGCGACGCTCCTGCTTGGGCTTACCACCGACACCGAGGACGTGACGGGCGAAACCCTCACCGAGAGCGATTTGATTCCCACCGAGGCAGAGGTTATGGCTGCCGTCAGCTCCTTCGTCGGTGAATATATGCAGACACCGCCTATGTACTCGGCGCTGAAGGTGGGTGGCAAAAAGCTGTGCGACCTTGCCCGCGAGGGCATCACCGTTGAGCGCCAGCCGCGTCAGGCGACTATCCACAGCCTCACCGCCGAGAGAATATCCGAGCGCGAGTATACCCTTGACGTCCACTGCTCAAAGGGTACCTATATCCGCACCCTATGCGCCGACATCGGCGCCCGTCTTGGCTCGGGCGGCTGTATGAAAACCCTATGTCGCGCATCCGCATCTGGCTTCAGCCTTGCCGATGCACATACCCTCGCAGAGCTTGAAAATATGACCGAGGCAGAGAGGGAAAGCTGTATTTTCCCCGTGGAATATATCTTCCGCGCTCTCCCAGAGGTAAAATTGCCTGCCTTTTTTGCGCGTCTTGCCCACTCGGGCCTTGAAATTTATCTTAAAAAGATAAATCTCGACCTGCCCCTCGGCGCCCGCGTCCGTCTCTCTGACGAACAGGGCTTCTTCGCTCTCGGAGAGGTGAGAGAATTCGAGCAGGGAAGTGCGATAAAGCCCATAAGACAGTTTTGTTGAGTGCAGAGTGCAGAGTTCAGAGTGCAGAGTGCAGAGTTCAGAGTGCAGAGTTCAGAGTGCAGAGTGCAGAATTCAGAATGCGAAGTGCAATTTCCACAAAATTGGTTGACAAACATAAATCTTTGATATATAATTATAAAGTTAGAAAATTTTTACTAAAAAGGATATAGAAAAATGCAAGTTAAAATTGAAGAGCTTAAAAAAAGCTTTGCTGACGCGCTTGCCCTGGCAGGCTTTGCCGATGCGCTTAAGTCGGAGGCCAAGCGGTCTTAGGAAGACAACACCCACAGCCAACTCCTGGGCTCACAGAACGACATGGCTACGATCCGACTTAAGGATATAGAAAAATGCAAGTTAAAATTGAAGAGCTTAAAAAAAGCTTTGCTGACGCGCTTGCCCTGGCAGGCTTTGCCGATGCGCTT
>JAZNZI010000018.1:0-9032 GCA_045594865.1 Eubacteriales bacterium
GCAAGACAGGCCTTAGGCGCAGACTTAAACCCGCCGCCGCAGAATTTACCGTTTCCGATAGCGGTCAGAGTAAGAGTCTTGTCAATAACCTCACCGTCATCAAAGATTATGCGCATATTCGTTCCAAACTTCTTAAAGAAGAAGCCGACGACAACACCCAGTACGTAGGAAATACCGGGGGAAATAAACTTGTATTTGCGGAACTTGTCCGCTTCGATTACAACAGAGCAGTCAAAGCCGATGTTTACCATATTAACGCAATAGTCGTCGTTGCACTTGATAAGATCAAAGGACTTAACCTCGCCGTCGATCTGTGCGTCAATATCGGAAAATTTTCTTCTGTGCCTGAAGTTTCTGACGAAATCGTTGCCCGAGCCGTTAGGAATAACGCCAAACTCGATGTTCGGATTTGCGGGCGCGCTATTTGCGATTTCGTTAATTGTTCCGTCGCCTCCGACACAGATAAATCTTTGACGCTCGTCGGGATATTCCTTTATCATGGAGCGCACGTAAGTAATAGCATTCTTGCGACGGGTAGTGTAGTACATGTGATAGCTGAGCTGTCTTTTAAGGCAGGCATCGACGATATCCTGTTCCATCCTCTTCTGCTGTGGACTTCTGCCCGACTTGGGATTAAGAATAAAATGATAGATCATGGGAAACAATCCTCCGTTAACAATACCTTATTATATCAAATATAAAAGATTTTGTCAAGTTCTCTTTGCCTTGAGGAAAAAGCTTACCGTTTTTTCTGGTTTTTACAGCTTGAAATTATAAAGTTGTGATAAGCCTTAGCCGCCTGCTCGGTCTTGTTAGAACCAAATTCATAATAACGTTTGCCGATTAGATCACGGGGAAGATAATCCTGTCTGACGTAGTCGTTTTCATAATCGTGGGGGTACAGATAACCTTCAAAATTAGGACTTTGCAAATGCTTCGGAACCTGTCCGCCAAGTCCCCTTGCAATATCCTCGCTTGCTGCGTGGTACGCAAGGTATGAGGTGTTGGATTTCGGAGCAGTTGCGAGTATTGTGACGATATTTGCCAGCGGTATTGCCGCCTCGGGAAGTCCGAGCGCTCTTGCACTCTCGGTGCAGGCATATGCGAGGGAGGCAGCCTGGGGATAGGCACAGCCGATATCCTCGCTTGCTATAACGAGAATTCTTCTGCAGGCAGATAGCAGGTCACCCGAGGCAAGAATCTTTGCAAGATAAAATAAAGCCGCATCGGGATCGGAGCCTCTTATTGATTTTTGCAGACAGGATAGGAGATCGTAATGCACGTCACCGTTCCTGTCGTAATGACCTACAACGGATGGAAGCAGGGCGGTAACAGCCTCACCTGTAATCTCCTTGTCAGAAATGTAAAAAGCATTCTCAAGCACGCCGATGCTCATTCTCACGTCACCCGCACAAGCCCGTGCGATAGTGAGCATAACCGACTGCTCAGCGGTCTTTGATGTGGAAAAATCAGCATTCAAGAGATCAAGCGCGCGGTAAAGTGAGGGAATACAGTCCTCAGGGGTCACAGACTTGAACTCGAATACCGAGGATCTTGAGAGCAGAGCATTGTACACGTAATAGTATGGATTCTCGGTGGTAGATGCTATGAGAGTAATTCTGCCATTTTCCATAAATTCAAGCAGCGACTGCTGCTGCTTTTTGTTAAAATACTGAATCTCGTCAAGGTAGAGAAGCGTACCGTTCTCGCTGAAAATATTATCGGTAGAGGCAATAACCTCCTTTATGTCGGACAGAGAAGCGGAGGTGGCATTAAGCTTATAAAGCTGCATTCCCGACATTTCCGCGATAATATTAGCCACCGTAGTCTTTCCCGTGCCGGGAGGGCCGAAAAAGATCATATTTGGTATTCTGTTGTTTTCTAAAAGACGGCGAAGAATGCCGCCCTTTCCAACAAGGTGAGCCTGTCCTGCTATCTCGTCAAAGCAGGTTGGGCGCATTCTGTCGGCAAGTGGTTTTTGTGCCATAATATCAATGCCTTTCTATATGCATTTATGAAATTGTAGATTGAGAAACCTTAATTCGTCTGTCGGTTTCTTTCTTTAATTCCGCGTGAATTGGCAGGCTTAGATTTGGGTCGGATTCAACTATGGATTTTGCAACTGAGAAGGCTGTGGTCATCAACTCCGAGCTATCACACATAGAAGCGTACCTAAACTCAAATCCACCACTCTGCCGCATATTATTATCCGAAATTGAAGAAAAGAAATCTCCGGGACCTCTAAGCAACAGGTCTTTTTCAGCAATCTCAAAGCCGTCGTAGGTGGTTCTCATAACCTCAAGACGTTCTCTTGATTTTGGAGAATTTATATCCGAAACAAGCACGCAATAGGACTTGCGTTTTCCACGTCCCACGCGACCTCTCAGCTGATGTAACTGAGAGAGACCAAATCGCTCTGCATTCTCAACGATCATCAGACAGGCGTTGGGGACGTTGACACCAACCTCAATAACCGTTGTTGAAACAAGAACCTTTGTTTCTCCCGAGGCAAACCGGGACATAATATCGTCCTTTTCGGACGACTTCATACGCCCGTGAAGCACCTCAATGGTCAGGTCGGGAAGTGAAGCCTTAAGCTCCTCGGTAAATTCAACGGCACTCTTCAGGTTAAGTGATTTTTCGCTTATCACCTCGCCTGTGGAGTAGTCAACAATATATGTGTCTTCCTCGTTTTGCTCAATAGCGGGACAAACGATATAGCACTGTCCTCCGAGGGCAACCTGCTTTTTTATAAAATCGTTAAGTCTTGATCTGTAATCTTCGTTTACAACGAAGGTATCAACTCGCTGCCTTCCCTTAGGCATCTCGGTAATCCGTGAAATATCCAGATCGCCGTACATCGTAAGAGCAAGAGTACGCGGAATGGGGGTTGCGCTCATAACAAGCAGATGCGCCATATTGGATTTTTCTTTTAGCTTTGCACGCTGTCCAACTCCGAAGCGATGCTGCTCGTCGGTAATGACAAGCCCGAGCTTGTTAAATTCAACGTTATCCGAAAGCAGGGCGTGAGTACCGACGATAACGTCGATTTCTCGGCTTGCCAGAGCCTCTTTAATGCGCTTCTTTTCTCTCTGTGTGGTAGAACCAAGCAGTAGCTCAACGCGAATGTCAAGCTCTCCAAGCAGATCCGATAGCTCTGCGTAATGCTGACGGGCAAGTATTTCGGTAGGAACCATAAGTGCGGTCTGATAGCCCGACTTCGAAGCTATGTATGCAGAAGCGGTAGCGCATATGGTTTTACCGCAACCAACGTCACCGACAATTATTCTCGCCATTGGCGATACTATGCCGTCCTTGCCTATAACCGTATCTCTGTATACGTCATTTATAGCCTGCTTCTGAGAAGCTGTGAGCTCATATGGGAGCAGATTGGTAAGTGGGGTAAGAGAGCAGGGCAAAAGCTTGATTCCTTCGCCTCTTTTTTTCTGAGAAGCGGACATTGAAATTCCGATTCCAAAGTATAGCATCTCGTCAAAGGCGAGTCTGCGCTGCGCCTTGAAAAGAGCAGAATCACTCTCTGGAAAATGTGCGTTTTTTATAGCATAGGTAAGTGTTGGCAGGTTGTTTTCAAGTCTGATATTATCAGGAATTGGATCGATAATTTCAGGCAGAATGTCATTTAAAGCAGATTTAATCAACTTATCGATCTGCTTTGACGATATGCCCTCGGTGAGAGGATAAATAGGTACAAAATCATCAAGCGCAATACCATCAAAGTAGGGCTCATACTTGGGGTTTGTAAGCTGAAGTCGGTTTTTCTGAAGTGTTACCTTGCCCCAAAATCTGAAAGTGGATCCAACGTGAAAAACATCCTTAACGTATGGGCTATTGAAGAATGTAATATCCACGGATCCGCTCTCGTCAAAGGCGCGGAATTTCGAAAGGGTAAGACCGCGTCTGATATTAGCGGTTTTGACCTCACTTGAAACTGTGAGAAGATATGCGCAGGGCCTTTCTGCATCAAACTCCGACAGAGGACGAAGGTCGCCTCTTTTCTCGTAAGCGCGAGGGAAGAAGTATATAAGATCGCCGACAGTGCTGATGCCAAGCTTCTCAAGCTGTGAAGCGCGCACCTTGCCGACGCCCGAAAGCTGGGAAATAGGTGTGGCAGTCGTTAACTTAGCCATTCTTATATCCTCCTCTCGTTGGTGTAAACTTTCACAAATACATTTTACTACATTTAAACGTTTTTTGCAATACGTAAAGTGAAAAAAAGGAAAATGAACCCATAATTTGCATTATTTTAACATAAAATAATAAAAAAAACTTTACAAAATAAATATATTGTGTTATAATATAATGAAATAATTTGATTTTAAGAGGAAAGTCCAGAATATGAGAAACGAATTAAAGACTTCGCTTTCACAGAAGAAGACTCTTTTAATAATATCACTTTTATCTATACTTTTTGGCGTGTTGTCCTGCGTGCTCGGCGATATAATTATGCCGTTGCTTATCGCATCGCTTGCCACGCTCTATCTTTTCGACTCATCGGCTCGCAGAACCTATTCTGTATCCGTGTCCCTCGTACTGATCGTGCTTAATTTTGCAAGCTTTTCGTTTGGTATATCGGTCAGTGCCTTTGCTCCTTGTGCAATTATTCTTGGATTGATTCTTTGCCATTCTTACGTTAAGGATCAGAGCAAGTCGGATTCCGCGTATATTATGACTCTTATCGCGGCGGCATTTACCTTGCTGTCCTGCGTTTTGCTTGCGATGATGGAGCGGGGCGCATTTACCTGGGAAGCAGTCACGTCCTATTATGGCGAGCTTCACGATTCTATTCGCGCTTTGTTCATCAGCACTATGGTCGATATATATAGCGCGTCGGGCATTGAGGTGACAGAGGAAATTGTTGCTTCTTTATTCGATATGCAGATTCGCTCGTTGATATCCTATCTCGTAATCGGCGGATTTGTCATCGTCGGTCTTGGTATGAAGGCGTTCAGCCTTGCCGTATCAAAGCTTTCGGAAAATAAGCAGCATATTGAAGAATGGCGATTCAAAGCTACTAACATTTTCGCCTATTTCTATTTTGTTCTTATTATAGCATCTCTGTTTGTCGGTTCTGCCGACAGCATTTTCGCAGTTTCGGTTTTGAACCTTTACAATATCTTCCTCGTTATTTTCGCATACGTTGGCTTTAATTATGCTATGACTATTCTTACCATGAAAATGAAAAAGGGCACCGCGTTTATCATTTTGATTGCTCTGCTTGCCGTATTCTCATCCTTGGCAATGCAGGTGTTTGCGGTTATGGGAGTTATGTTCACCCTGAGATCAAGCCGCAGCAACAATAGGCCCTTTAATCCATAAAAAACAAGAGTACTCTATCAGCTACGCTCGACTAAATCTGTCATAAGAAAGGAATTCCGCTTATGAAAAATGAAAAAGAAAATCAGAACCTTCACGTCCCTTACGCGTCAAGACAGGATATGATACTTTACGCCGCTCTCGGTGTATTTGGTATTGCCCTTGTTGCGCTGCTTTGTGAGTTCGTGACGGTGCTGGAGCCAATATTCGTTGCTTTTATCATCGGCGCGCTTTATCTCGGTGCGGTTGCGTTTATCAGCATCAGAAGAATTGCAAAGTCGAGAATTTATCCCACCAAGAGCATTCACGGCTTGCTTGCTGAGGAGGGAAGCGTGGTGTTTAAAAACTCCACTTCTCCTACGATAATTTTTGATTTTCACGGCACTATTCTCTGGTATAACGATGCTATGAGATCTGCTTTGAATTCCTACAATAATTTCATCGGTGAGAAGATCTCCGACGTTCTTTCTATAAACGCAGAGGAGCTTGAGGAGGGTGAATGCAGAACGGCCGTTTCGGGCAAAACCTACAGCGTAGAGGGCTTTGTCGTTTCCAAGAAGAACAACGGACTTTACCTCGCTATGCTCTCAGACATCACCGCTCTCAGCGCACTTGAAAAGAAATATTATGACGAGCGCGTTGCCGTTGCCTATATTGCTATCGATAACGTAGAGGATGTTCTTCAGTACGTTCACGAGAAGCTCTCGGACGCGGTTGTTAGCATAGAAGACAAGCTTAAGGCTTGGGCGGCTTCGATGAACGGAGTTATCAAGTCCTACGATAACGATAAGTACATTATGTTCTTTGATTCTTCCTACCTTGATACCTGTATTGCAAACAGATTTGATATTCTTGACAGCATTCGCGATGCAAGAGTAGGCGACGGTGTTTCTATCACCGTTTCTATCGGTGTTTCACGCAGACGCGGCACTATCCTCGAGCGTGAGCAGGATGCAAGAGATGCGATTGATCTTGCTCTTCAGCGCGGAGGAGACCAGGCGGTTTATAAGTCGGAGAATGAAACTATATACTTCGGTGGACGTACCAAGACGGTTTATAAGCGCTCTAACGTTCGTTCCCGTGCCTTTGCAAATCAGCTTACCGCCCTTATGTCAAGATCGGATAACGTTATCATTATGGGACATAAGTACGGCGACTTTGACTCCATCGGTGCATCTATCGGTGTGGCAAGACTTGCAATGCTCTGCGGCATCAAGGTTAATATTGCGGTTGACCTTACCGACAAGAACCTTCGCCCCTGTGTTGAAATGATGCAGAAGACCGAAACCTATTCTCAGGTATTCGTTGACAATGCTGGCGGTCTTGACCTTATCGGTCCCGATACTCTTGTCGTTCTCGTCGACCATAACGCTATTCCCAGAGCGCAGTTCTCGGATATAGCATCAAAGTCGGCTAATATCGCTATCATTGATCACCACCGTAAGAACGATCAGCCTTCGGCAGCTGTTAAGCTCTCTTATATCGAGCCTTCCGCATCCTCTACCTGTGAGCTTGTTTCGGAGATGCTTGAGAGCGCTGTCAGCTCCCAGAATCTTCTTAAGCAGGAGGCGGATATACTTCTCGCCGGTATTCTTCTTGATACAAAGCAGTTTACAAGAAATACAGGCACACGCACCTTTGGCGCGGCACAGTATCTTCGCGGCGCGGGCGCAAATCCCACCGACGTATATAACCTATTCAAGACGGCTCCCGAGGATCTTTCCAAGGAGGCTCGCTTCCATACCTCTATTATTATGTATAAGAATCTTATCGCTCTTGCTTGCTGCGAGGGTGATACGGACGAAAGCTATCGTGTTATCGCATCCAAGGCGGCTGATAAAATGCTGACGCTTCGCGGTGTATCCGCAGCCTTTACCCTTGTCCGTATTGGTGATCAGATTCATATTTCTGGACGCTCCTCGGGCAAGATCAACGTTCAGCTCATACTTGAGAAGCTTCGCGGCGGCGGTCACTTTGACGTGGCAGGCGCCCAGGTTGTTTCGGATTCTATTGACGAGGTGCTCGAAACTCTTAAAGACAGCATTGACGAGTATCTTGAGCGCAACCCCGTATAATTTCAGATTAATAAGCAGATTGGAGATATAAAATGAAAGTAATTTTACTCTGCGACGTAAAGGGACAGGGAAAAAAGGATCAGATCATTAACGTATCCGACGGATACGCACGCAATTTCCTTTTCCCTCAGAAAAAGGCTGTTCCCGCAGACGCTAAGGCTACCAACGAGTTGAAGAACAAGGAGGAGTCTAAGCAGTTCAAGATCAACGAGGACAGAAAGGCTGCTATGGCTCTCGCCGAGAAGATCAACAACGTTGAGATTGAGGTGGTTATGGGCCACGGTGCCGACGGCAGACTCTACGGCTCTGTCACCACAAAGGATATTGCTGAGCAGCTTAACAAAAAGCTTGGCATTGAGGTTGATAAGCGTAAGATCGTTCTTAAGGATAGCATCAGAGCCTATGGTAAGCACGACGTCACTCTTAAGATTCTCGCTGACATCAACGCGAAATTTGTCGTTTACGTACACGAATAATTTTGAATCCCGAAAGGAAAAGACAAAATGGACGGTGCAAACAGCTTGATCAGACAGGTTCCCGTTTCTGTTGAGGCAGAGCAGGCGCTGCTCGGGTCTATCATTGTCAGCTCTGATGCATTTGATAAGATAAGCGGTATTATTTCGGCAGAAGATTTTTACGTTGCCGAGCATCAGCATATTTATAACGCGCTTATTAAGATGTATAGCCAGAACAAGACCATTGACGTCGTCACGCTTGTAAATACTCTCGTTGAGATGGGAGATCGCGACGAGGCGGGCGGAGTACAGTATATCACCCTCCTTGCCGAGTCTGTGCCCTCTGCCCAGAACGTAAAGGATTATGCAAGGATTGTTAAGGATAAGGCTACTCTCCGTAAGCTTATCAGGGTATGCGACGAGATCAACGAGGACGCCTACAGCGAGTCGGATGTCCGCACGGTAATTGATAATGCCGAGCAGAAGATTTTCGATATTTCACATAATAACGACGCTAAGGAGTTCAGACATATCCGCGACGTCCTTCGCAACGTATACAGAGATCTTGAGCTTCTCTCGGAGAACAAGGGCGTGGTTTCGGGCTCAAAGACAGGCTTCTCAGGACTTGACAGAATGCTTGTACAGATGGGTAAGGGCGACCTTGTTATCGTCGGTGCCCGTCCCGGTATGGGTAAGACCTCCTTCGCTCTTAATATTGCGACCAATGTTGCAAAGACCACGAGAAAGGCAGTTGCTATATTCTCGCTCGAGATGTCGGCAGAGCAGCTTGTCACCCGTATTATTTCCAGCGAGGCGATGGTTGATTCTCATACACTCAGAACAGGCAAGATCACCAACGAGGATTGGGATAATATTGCCGACGTAATTGCATCTCTCTCGGGCTGTGACATATATATTGACGATACCTCCGCACTCACAACCACCGAGATGAAGTCAAAGCTCAGGCGACTTCCCGAGCTTGGTCTTGTAGTTGTCGATTATATTGGTCTTATGCAGACCACCTCAAAGACCGATAACAGGGCGCAGCAGGTAGGCGAGATCTCCCGTAATCTTAAGATTATGGCAAAGGACTTTGGCGTGCCCTTCATTTGCTGCGCGCAGCTTAACCGCGGTACAGAGTCCCGTCCGGGCGCTGGTAAGCGTCCCA
>JAZNZI010000019.1:0-8053 GCA_045594865.1 Eubacteriales bacterium
AGCTTGTGGGGAGCCTCGTAGAAGATGAGGGTTCTGTCGTCGTTTTTTACCTTTTCAAGCTGCTTTTTGCGCTCGCTCTTATTCGCCGAAAGAAAGCCCTCGAAGGCAAATCTGCGAGTTCCGAGTCCCGAAACCGACAGGGCGGAAACCGCCGCACAGGCACCAGGAATTACAGAAACGGTGATACCAGCCTCGGCACAGAGGGCAACGATATCCTCGCCGGGATCGCTGATCGCGGGCATACCAGCATCGGTTATCAGCGCGCAGGACTCTCCTGCCAGAAGCCTTGCAACAAGACGCTCGCCGCTTGCTTTTTTATTATGCTCGTGATAGCTGACAAGCTCGTTTCTTATGCCGAGGGCAGAGAGCAGCTTCAGTGAATTTCTCGTGTCCTCCGCCGCAATAAAGTCTGCCTCGCTCAGCACCTTTATCGCTCTCTCGGATATGTCGGAAAGATTTCCTATGGGTGTTGCCACCAGATATAGCGTGGATTTTTCCACCTTGTTTTTTTCTGTCATTTTATCTCTTGTATGCGGAAGGGAAGCTTCCGTTCTCCATAATGTAATTCATATCATCGCCGTAGCTTTCGTGCGACTTATCGGTGTAGATGATCAGCGGACGAGTCACCGTCAGTCCGCATTTTCCACCCGCCTTTCCCTCAATAAGAGCCATAGACGGCTCGGACTCGGTATCAGCGTGTACGAATGTAATCCTTTTAGGCTCAATCTTATTTTTTCTCATAGCATCGATAAGGTCGATTAATCTGTCGGTACGGTAAACTGCCACAAAATAACCACCGAATTTCAGCATTTTTCTCGCCGCTTCGCAGAAATCGTATATATCTCCGCAGACCTCGTGGCGCGCAATATTCTTCTTCTCAAGCGAGTTGCTTTTACCTGCCGATGTCTTCATATAAGGAGGGTTCGTATAGATTATGTCAAACTCGCCCTCGCCCCGATATTCGCGAATATCCGAATGCACCACCTGCATCCGTCCGTCAAGTCCGTTAAGCTCGGCGTTGCGCCTTGAAAGAATTGCGTACTCCTCTTGTACCTCAATGGCGACCGTAGTAGCAAGCTTTTCTCTCGTCAGCAGCAGCATAGATATAATTCCGCTTCCGCTGCCGAACTCGCAGCCACATCCGTATTTTCCGTTTATATAGCCCGCAAGCAGCAGGGCATCGGTGCCGAAGGTAAGCCCGTCGGTCTGCTGAATAAGCCTCAGCCTGTCGTTTACAAAATCACAGCGTTCCATATCTAAAACCTCTCGGTGTCATTTACAGAAAAAAAGCGGAGAATATCCCCGCTTTTTTGTTTCCCGTTATGTAGGGGAAATTATTCCTCGGCAGGAGCGCCTACAGGACAAGCGTCAGCGCAAGAACCGCAGCTGATGCACTCGTCAGAGTTAATTACGTACTTACCGTCGCCCTCGGAAATGCAACCAGTGGGGCAAGCGTCAGCGCATGCGCCGCAGCTGATGCACTCATCGGAAATTCTGTATGCCATTTGACTAACCTCCATTTTTGTTGTCACATATATTTTATCACATCTGTGAAAAAAATCAAGACTATTTTATAAAAAAACTATAAAAAATTGCAAATTCTATCGGAAAAGCTTACTCCTCGGGAAATTCCTCGTCATCCTTTTCTGCCTTCGCCTGCTTTCCCGGGCGGGAGATAACCTTTACGTCCTTGCATTTGTAGATCTTGGGCGCATCCTTATCGTTGTCGTTAAGTCTTACCTTGATCTCTCTTGCCAGGGGCTTCGTTTCAATAACCACGCCCTCGCCGTCCGGGGTCTTTACCACCGAGCCGTTGGGGGGAGTCTGCCTTATAGCCTCCTCGTAGGTCTCGTGCTCGTATCTCAGGCAGCACATAAGTCTGCCGCAGGCGCCCGACACCTTGGATGAATTAAGCGAGAAGTTCTGCTCCTTTGCCATCTTGATGGAAACCTGAACGAAATCGGAGAGGAAGTTCGCGCAACAAAGCTTTCTGCCACAAACGCCAAGACCGCCGAGCATCTTTGCCTCGTCGCGTATACCGATCTGTCTGAGCTCGATTCTGGTGCGGAAGGTGGATGCAAGATCGCGTACCAGCTCTCTGAAGTCAACTCTCGACTCACAGGTGAAGTAGAATATAAGCTTGGAATTATCAAAGGTATATTCCGCACCTACCAGCTTCATACCAAGATTATGAGCCTCTACCTTTTTTTGACATACGGCAATAGCGTCTGCCTCTGCCGCGCGATTCTTCTCGTAATGCTGAATATCAGACGCGGTTGCACTTCTGGTCACAGGCTTCAGGGGAGAGACTATCTCTGTGGAGCTTATGATCTTGTTCGCCACCTTTACGGTGCCCATCTCAACTCCGCGTGAGGTCTCAACGATAACCTGCTCGCCAACCGACAGACTAAGTCCGTCGGGGGAGAAGTAATAGATTTTTCCTGCCTCACGGAAGTTCACGCCGACGATCTCTACCTCTGCGGGCAGAGCCTGCTCGGTTGCTTCAACCTGGGGCTCGTTTATATTTTTTATATTTTCGGACATTTTTCTTTCCTTTATCAATATGAATTTCTGTTTAATTGTTTGCCGCCATTCTTATATTCGAGCATAGGCTGGATATAAGATTCGATACGTTCGCATTCCTTGAGCAAAGCTCGTGCGCCTCGCTGACCGCATCGTATACCGCCACCAGTCGTTTTGCCGAGATCTCACCGCACAGCCGTGCAGCTTCCTCTGCGGAGGGGAAGAAAACGGTAGCAGCCCCCTCGTCGTATTTTATTACCAGCAGATCGCGCAGCGCGCTCATCAGTCGCTCAAGCGATGCAGAAAGCTCGCCTCTCTTAGTAGGGAAGCGGGACAGGGCAGCATAAATACCCGCATAGGATGCCTTCTGACCAACCGCACGTATGAGGTCGATGATCTCGCCTCGTTCCTCTGCGCTCTCGTCAAGCAGTCGCTTGCCCACAAGCTGCTTTGCCAGACCAAGCCTGCCGTCAGCGCTCATTACAAGCCCTGCAAACTTCGCCTTGTCGGTGGCTTTGAGCGTCCTCGCCTCAGCACTTTCGGAAAGCAGCCATTCGGACAGCGTCTTGTCGTCAAAACGGGACATTGCGATATACTGCGTTCGGCTTTTTATAGTGGTAAGGATTCTGTCGCACTCCTTCGCAAGCAGAATAATGGTCACTGACGCGGGCGGCTCCTCCAGAACCTTAAGCAGTGCGTTTTGCGCCTCTGGCGTCATACTCTCGGCATCGTCGATAATGTATATCTTATGCTCCGACTCGGTGGAGGACAGGAACATATCCTCGCGAAAATCCTTTACGGGATCAACGCCTAAGGTAGCCTTGTCCTTTTTCTTTTCGAGGATCTTTACGTCGGGGTAATTTCCACCGTAAATTCTGCGGCAGGCGCTGCATTTTCCGCAGGGGAGAGGACTGCTCAAGTCAGCCTTTCTATCGCAGTTTATAGCCGCTGCCATCTCGGTTGCCAGGGTGGATTTACCGCTGCCTGACGGACCGCCGATAAGGAATGCGTGGGGAACTGTGCCGGCTTCAATGGCTCTGCCTATTCTGTTCCTGGTATCCTCGTTGCCAAGCAGCCTGGGAAAATAACTTCTCATGCACAACCCCTCCTTACAGCATATTTCACCAATACTTATTTTATCATTAATTAATAAAAAAGTCAATGGAAAGTCTAAAAAAACGCGCCGCAGGAAAAAATAACACGAATAAAACCACCACTTTCGACATATTTTGGTTGACATTCCCTTTTTTCTTTGATATAATATGCTTGTAAATACAGATTTTGAGAGGAAATCAAAATGAAAGAAATTAAAATCAAGCTCAGCAACGTTCAGGATATCAGAGAGTTCGTAAACGTAGTTATTCTCGCAGACTACGACGTGGATCTCGTTCAGGGCAGATACGTAATAGACGCCAAGTCCATTATGGGTATCTTCTCTCTTGATCTGCTCTCTCCCATCACCCTCGTTGCTCATACCCAGAACGCAGACTTCCTTTTTGAGAAGCTTGCTAAGTTCGTAGCCTAAGCAAAAAAGCCCGACTGCATAGCGTGATACTCTTAACGGAGTATCACGCATCGAGATAAATCCCTCGCGGGATTTTCGATATGGTTTGCATACCTCGCCAAAGGCGAGATATGTCAAAAGCGAAAGGGATTTATCTCATATCGAATTGGCGCGTAGCGACAATATATCGAGTTCGAGCAAAGCGAGAACATATCGAATTCATCTTTCGTGAACATATTTCACGAAAGTGAATATATCGACAGAAAGAAAAACAAGAGCAAGAATAAGAGGAGAAAATCCTTCTATTCTTGCTCTTTCTGTTTGTAAAGGGGGGGCTTAGCCCATTTGCGTTTGACTAGTCAAATGCGATGCCTGACTTTTGTCAAAATGTTTATTCTCCGTTAAGAGCATTACGCTATACGGTCGGGCTTTTTTATTTTTTTCTTTATTTATACTTATCGTTTTCGCGATCTCTGTCCTTGCGCTTGTTTTCGCCAACCTGCAGAGCCTCTACTGCTGCAACAGCAAAGCAGAGGAATGCGAGAATAAAAATGCCGAAAACAAGAATGCTGACGAGAATATTCAGCGCAACCTGGGGTATGGTTATGCTGAATCTGAAAACACATACGACCATCATAACCAGAGCTGAAATAAGAATTCGGATTATGGGAGATTTATAGGATCTGAGAGTAAGATCGGGATCCATAAAATTAAAATATCTAAGGAATTTTTTCATAATACACCTATCCGTGACCGTTTTTCTATATTATACCACATATCCTGCTTTTTTTCAAGTGGGGAATAATGTTAATTTTTTGAGACTTTTTTTAAATAAGCTATTGACAAGGCTGTAAATAGGTGGTATAATGAGACAAACAGTTGAACAATTGTTCAACTGTAAAACAAAGTGAGGTAAACAAAGTTGAAGCTTTATGAAAAGAATGCTCCAACCTGCGAATGTGAGGAGATACACAGCGATATTATTGATAAAAGAAGGGGAGAGATGCCCGACGAGAATACTCTCTACGAGCTCTCGGACTTTTTCAAGATCCTTGGTGACTCCACCCGCGTCAGTATACTTTTTGCCATAGACGGCGAACCGATGTGCGTCTGCGACATTGCAAATCTGCTTGGTATGACCAAGTCCGCCGTGTCTCACCAACTGAAGATATTGCGCCAGAGCGATCTGGTCACCTATCGCAAGTCGGGTAAAAACGTTTATTACACCCTTGCCGACGATCATGTAAGAGATATTATAGAAAAAGCACTTGAACATATCAAAGAATAAGGAGAACTACCATGAAAATTAAGTACACCATCACAGGTCTTGACTGTCCCAACTGTGCTGCAAAGGTGGCAGGACAGATGTCGAATATTGAAGGAGTTGATTCTGCCAAGATCAATTTCCTTACCGAGAAGCTTACCGTTGAAACCACCCTTGCCGAGAGCGAGGCATACGAGGCTCTCTCAAAGGCGGCGAAGGCATTTTCAAGGGATATAGTAATAGAGAAATGAAACGCCTGCTAAAGCTTTTAAAATCCGATATAGCAAGAATAGTCGTTGCCTTGGTTTTCTTTATTTCGGCACTTATTCTTGAGCAGAATATAAGTCCTTACGGCGCGCTTGCTCTCTACATAGCGGCGCTGCTTATCTCGGGCTGGAGCGTTTTCTTTGATGCCGTGCGTGGAATTATCCGCCACGATCTTCTGGATGAAAAGTTCCTTATGTCCATAGCCTCTATCGGTGCTATGATCGTCGGCGAATGGCACGAGGGCGTGGCGGTTATGCTCTTCTACCTGGTTGGCGAGACCTTTGAGCATCACGCGGTGCGAAAGTCCCGCGCATCCATCCGCGCTCTTATGGATATCTGTCCCGACGAGGCGTGTGTTCTCACCGAGGACGGTGAGGAGGTAATGGATGCCGAGGACGTAGAGATAGGCAGCACCATAGTTATTCGTCCCGGCGAGCGCGTGCCCATAGATTCTGTAGTTATTTCCGGCTCTGCCGACGTTGATACCTCAAGTATGACAGGCGAGCCTCTGCCCGTGGCGGTCAGCGTTGGATCCGAGCTGTCAAGCGGCTTTATCGTGACAAACGGACTTCTCCACGCAAAAACCACAAAGGCATCGGGCGACTCTGCCGCCGCCCGTATTCTCGCGCTCGTGGAGAATGCAAACGAGAGCAAGTCCCGTGAGGAGAGCTTCATTACGAAATTCTCCCGCTACTACACTCCCGCGGTGGTTATTGTCGCTCTTCTCGTCGCCATAATTCCTCCGATTTTCAACCTGAGATCGCTTACAGATTCAATATATACCGCCCTCACGTTCCTTGTAATTTCCTGTCCATGCGCGCTTGTCATCTCGGTGCCTATGGCATTCTTCGGTGGCATTGGCGGCGCCGCGTCGAGAGGTATTCTCTTTAAGGGTGGCAACGTCTTTTCCGCAACGGCAAGATGCGACACGGTCGCCCTTGATAAGACCGGAACGCTTACTAACGGAAAATTTACCGTTAAAGAGGTGATCCCCTTTGGCATCGAAAGGGAGCAGCTTCTCTCTTTAGCGGCATCCTGCGAATACGCGTCAAATCACCCCATTGCCGAGTGCATAAAATCCGCAACGGATAATATCATACCTCCCATCTCTGTCAGAGAACAGGCAGGATACGGAGTTATAGCCGAGATTTCCGAGGGATATAGCTGTGCCGTGGGCAATATCAAGCTGATGGAGAAGCTTTCGGTTGATCTTTCAAAGCTTTCGGTGGCTCCCGAGGGCGCGCTGTACGTTGCCCTTGAAGGCAAGCTTGTGGGAATTATAATCCTCTCGGATAAAATAAAGCCTGAGGCAGAGAGCGCTATATGCTCGCTTCACCGCCTTGGAGTAAAGCGCACTGCAGTTCTCTCGGGTGACAGAGAGGAAAACGTCAGCCGCGTGGCAAACACCGTCGGCATCAGGGAAGCATACTCGTCCCTCACCCCCGAGCAGAAATATAAGAAGCTTGAGGAGCTTATTTCAGGCTCGAAAAGCACTATGTACGTTGGTGACGGAATCAACGATTCACCCTCGCTTGCCAGAGCCGACGTAGGCGTTGCAATGGGCAGCGTCGGACAGGACAGCGCCATTGAGGCGGCTGATATCGTCATAATGACGGATAACCTGTCAAAGCTTTCGGAGGCAATACTTATTTCAAGAAAAACGATAAATATTTCTTGGCAGAACATTATTTTTGCCCTTGGAGTAAAAGGCCTGATACTCATTCTCGGCCTGCTCGGATTTGCGAATATGTGGCTCGCGGTCTTTGCAGACGTGGGTGTTGCCGTCCTCGCAATACTGAATTCTATGCGCGCTCTCCGCGCTCCAAAGCAATAAGGGGCTGTCACATTTGACGAGAACGAAAAAATCCGAAAAAGATAGAAAAAACTTTAGGCAAGAGAGTTTGTCTTATTCTCTCTTGCCTAACCACAAAAATTGTAAATGAGACGGTAAAAGGTTGAAATTCTGCGAATTTCTTCGGCTTTTATGGATTTTTTCTACCGCCGTTTGCTTCCTCTCGCCGTATGTATATACGCCTTCGGGTCGCAAAGCGACGCTTCTCGCCTAAATCTGAATATCCCCAAAAAAAGCGACCGCCAGGTCGCTTTTTTTAATATCTGTTCTTCATCGCCTTTTCGATGGTTCTGTCTGCATCCCGCTTTGCCGCACTGTCGCGCTTGTCGTAGAGCTTTTTACCCTTGCAAAGTCCCACCGCCATCTTGACGCGTGAGCCCTTGAAGTATAGCGACAGGGGAACGAGGGTGTATCCCTCGCGGCTGACAAGTCCCGTCAGCTTCATTATCTCCCTCTTGTGCATCAGCAGCTTTTTTGGGCGCAGGGGATCCTTATTGAAAATATTGCCCTGCTCGTAGGGGCTTATGTGCATACCGAGAGCGAACAGCTCTCCCTTATCCACCTCGCAGTAGGAATCCTTAAGATTTACGTTGCCTGCGCGAAGCGACTTGACCTCCGTACCAAACAGCTCAATGCCCGCTTC
>JAZNZI010000020.1:0-15899 GCA_045594865.1 Eubacteriales bacterium
ATATATTCGGTGTCGTTGTTTTCATTATAGCACTATGAATTTTTTATGTCAAGGTAAAAAATGGGCTTTTAATAATTTTTTATAAATTTTACCATTTTACTATGTATTGTTTTAGTAAAAGGACAAATGTTTTTTTATTCAACTTGCACAACGTCCCGAAATTTTTGTTATTTCTCTATCTTTTCTTCGCGAGTGCGCTCGCGCCCCTACCTGAAAGCCTTGTCGGAGCGCGAGACGAGGAGCTCCGCTCCGCGCTGCACGGCGTATATCGTTTTCGCTACCTTTATAATAAAGCCTTCGTTTAACGTCATTCGGAGATATTCGCGGACAGGGCGTCAATGATCTGCTCCGATATTGCCTTCATCCCCTTTGCACTTGGGTGCGAGCCGTGCAGCTCGATGCCGTGCGGTTCTACCGTTTCCGAGCCGTAATATGCGGCGATCTGCCGTATTCCGTCCTTCATCCCATCGTCTAACTGCTCTTCTATTATGACGATGATCCTCGTCTTAGGCGAGTGCTCCCGAACCGAGCTTAATATGAAAGACAAGGCAGGGTAAAAGCTGTAAAGATCGGAATCGGTTATTCCGTTATACTTGATATCTCCCCTTGGCGACTGCGCCCAGCAGTCGTTCAGCCCACCGTATATTATGAGAGTATCGACCGAATTTTCCCGGAAAAAGCCCGATCTGACAAGCTCGCTTATCCTGGTAACAAAGGATGAGTCGGAGCTGTCTTTGCCGTCGTAACCCGTATTGCAGACCGTGCTTCCCGAATAACTGGAATTCAAAAGCAGGTTTGATCCGGTGTCGCTTATCAGCCTGTGCCACCAGGTGTCTTCGACGCTTTTCACTCCGGCAAAGTCGATTTCCGAGGAATACCAGGACTTATATCCCTCAGGTATATGTCCCGCAAAAGTGGAAAAGCTGTCGCCCAGTATAACTACGTTACCAAGATGCGGAGCCTTCGGTGCGAAGCATCCGCAAAGTGATACCAAAATCATTGCAAGCGTTATATTTATTGATAATACTTTTTTCATACTATCTCCTTAAGGTGTTTTTTTCTGTTCGCCGACCGACGAACGTCACACGCCTCATAGCTTGATACAATATTATACCATACTCTATCCAATAATTCAACAAACGATTTTGGAAAACCTCATCCCGAAAGACGAGGTTTTTCGTTACGATTGCCTTCGGCAAGTTGAATAAGGATGCTCCGCCACGAAAACAAAAAAGGCTCCTCTTGGGTGCCGTTTTCGTGGTGGGTCATCAAGGACTCGAACCTTGGACCGACCGGTTATGAGCCGGTAGCTCTAACCAACTGAGCTAATGCTCCATAAATGGATATTTTCATCGCGAAAGATGAATTTTTGCTTATATATTGTATCAAACTTTTTTGAGTTTGTCAATATGTTTTGAAGAATTCTTTATTAATTTTTCTGATTTTTGCAAAACTTTTTTCGAAAACGTATTGACAAACCGATATTTTTTTGTTATAATAGGTTGCGTTATGAGGGATTACCCTTGTAATATGCTGCTATGGCTCAGCTGGTAGAGCACATCCTTGGTAAGGATGAGGTCCCCGGTCCGAATCCGGGTAGCAGCTCCAGACAACCCCGAAGGGAAACCTTCGGGGCTTTGGTTTTTTATAGGCGTTCACAAACTTCTAGGGGAGCATTTTTCTTTGTGAGGTTGTCAGGAACTGCTACCCTATACTTTGGAGCGGGCTCTGTGCTAAAGGCGCAGATTCGGTCCGCATCCCCCACGAAGATGCGTCAAGCTCGCTTGTAAGCAGCAAGTGCGGGGATCTTTGCTTTAGCAAATATTCGGGTAAAACATCAATACAACCCCGAAGGGAAACCTTCGGGGTTTTGTTTTTTTATTAATATTGCCTCGTCAATATCAAAATGATCGGCTCAATATTTTGTGCTGTGCGAATGACAGAAAAGATAACCACGGCAAGTACAGGAATGTTTACTGCCATAAAGAAAAATAAGTTAAATTTAACCGACAGTTTTTTGAAAATCAGCTGATATACTGCAAGTCCGATAAAATAACCAAGCGTATTCATTATCAGATCCGCAGTAGCAAATGAGCCAATAATGGAAAAAAGCTGCAAAATTTCAATTCCAAGCGAAATGCAGAAGCATATTAAAACGTCCCGAAGTATGCTTTTTTTCTTAAAAAGAAGGTTGAACAGGACACCGAACGGGGCGAAAACAATCGCGTTTAGCGGAAACTGTATGATTTGATTGAAGTGATCGAATCGCACCTGGAACGGAATCAGATCGTATAGAAATCTTTCTTCAAGCGTCATCTTGGATAGCCAGGAGTAGTTTAACGTGATAGTCCCGTTGTCGTTAAGCTTGAGCCATAGCGCCCAAGCAAGAAGCCACACGTACATCACTGTGGTGACAAGCACCGTTCTCCGCAGCGTCCGCTCGTCGTAGGTTATGTATTTGTTCCATAGGTTTTTTATGGAGATATAGCATTTATTTTTTAATTCAATCAGCTTTTCTTTCATCTTCGCCTCGGAGAGTGTTTTTAGATATTATAGCATATCTTGGTGGAGAATACAAGAGGGGGAGTATTAAGGATATTGTTTCAAAGGGGCAATATACCTGCGTTTATCTTATGGGTGGTGGAGCTTATACTCTTTGCGAGCCACGCCGAACCCTCGGCGGTGCATCAAGGATTTTGACGCTTTGCGTCAATATTTCCGCGCTCTACGCCTGACAAGCGAGCTTGTCGATCTCCGAGTGGGAAATGCGAACCTTATCTTTGGCAAAGCCAAAGAGCAAGGGCGAGTCAATCTTGATGCTCCACCACAGAAACAAAAAAGGCACCCAAATGGGTGCCGTTTCTGTGGTGGAGCATCAAGGACTCGAACCTTGGACCGACCGGTTATGAGCCGGTAGCTCTAACCAACTGAGCTAATGCTCCAAATATGTGCTTGTATATTTTATCAAAAAAGTTTATGTTTGTCAAGTGGTTTTAATAAAAAATGAAACGAAAAAGAAAATATATATTTCGCTATTTTTCGACCGCGACGAATTTTACATATTTTTCACTTTTTATTTACTTTTTGAAACTAATGTGCTAAAATGTTAATGTACAGTACCCGTAGGTAAATAAAATGAAAAAGAAAAACGAACAAAAACTTATCACTGCGGCAACGCTGATTCTTATAGGCGCGTTTGATAAATAAACGCAAGGAGATTTATTATGGGATTATTTAAGAAAAAACCGGTTTATACACCGCCCGTGCGCAATGACAGACCTGTTGAGGTTAGGTATGATTTAGAGCGAGTTTACGGATGGGATTGGTCAAGCGATCACATACGTACTGATGACGGAGAGGCGGCTATTTGTCAAATACGGGTTTATAATAAGGACGGTGTGCCTATGGAATGGGCGACATTTCCGGAATATACTGATATGACAGATACGTGTATACGCGAATCAAAAAATCCCTTTGCACCTCAACCTGAGATTGCGAATTATACAAGAAGGTATAAAATAGTTCATATATATCAGAATACCTTTAATCCTCTCACACTCAGTAATGTCGGTCACAGTGTAAAGTGCTTTGTAATTCCTAAGACCGTTACCTCTATAGGCGGTGACGTATTCGGTTACTCGGAATCTAAAATAATTGTTCCCGACGGTCTTCTTGAAATCGGGAAAGGGGCGCTGTTTTTGGGTGGCAAAAGCTTTGCCTACATGCTGAAATATATTGCCAATTATTATGAGGGCGGTTATTATTTTGGTAGCACAACAAATCCATACGTGGTGCTTTTGTATGCTGATTCGGAGTATGAGAATTTTACTATTCATCCCGATACTAAGATAATAGATCATGATGCGTTCGAATCGCGTCCTCAAAAGACAAAACACATAGTTATTCCTGCGGGTGTAAGATTTATAGGCAGACAGAATTGTTCTTTATATTTCGATGATATTAAGTTTGAGGATACAATTGGCTGGTATAAGCTACCATACAACGACTACAGAGGCTGTGCCGATCCTATTCGCACCCCTGATAAATTAAGCTTTGATGATGGTATGCGCAAAAAGCAAAAGTAAATTATGACTATTTATTATCCTTTATATTATAAAGACTTCGGGTGCATTGCCGAAAGGTGCCGCCACAGCTGCTGCGTTGGTTGGGAGATCGGCGTGGACGGCGAGACGGTGGCAAGGTACAAAGAGCTTGGCGAGGGGGAGCGCGACGAGATACTCTCTCACCTTGATGATGGCGGCAATATGATTCTCTGCGATGGCGAGCACTGTCCGTTTTTACGCGATGACGGTCTTTGCCGACTTATAGCCGATTACGGCGATGAATACACCTCGCGCATCTGCCGCGAGCATCCGCGCTTTTACCACAGGGTAGGGGAGCGCGTGGAGTGCGGGATCGGCGCATCCTGCGAGGAGGCTTGCAGAATCATTCTGTCGAGCGACAATTACGGTGAATTTTACACCGCCGAGCATAATGCCGAGATCGCTGACGAGACCGATCTTGACACCCTATCGCACAGAGAGTATATTTATTCGGTTTTAGCGAATAAGAGTATTTCTTACCGTACAAAGCTTGCCGAAATAAAGGAAAGATATTCGCTGTCCGACTCACTTTTTGAGTGCGAGCATTGGAATGACACGTTTTATGAGCTTGAATATCTCGACGAGGCGCACAGAGAGCTGATATCGGTTGGCAAGGAATGCGGGACAGAGGAGCTGTATCCATATTTTGAGCGTTTTTTCGCCTATCTTGTTTTCAGACATATGTCGGTCGCCGAGAGTTACGAGGGACTGAGGGCGCGGCTTGGCTTCTGTCTTTTGCTTCTTTCTGTCATTGAAAATATTGCTTCTCTTAGTGATTTTACCTTTGAGGGCATATGTGATGCGGCGCGCATTATCTCCGAGGAAATAGAGTACTCCGAGGATAACACTGACAATTTGATTTTTGAATTTGAATGCTTGATTTAGTATTGACATTTTAAAAAAACAGGACTATAATAACATAAAAAAATAAGGAGAAAAGGTTGATGAGAGATATAAAAAAGATCGTTATAGGCGCGGTCATTCTTGCTGCAGGCGTGCTTTTCGCGTTGAATGCGCTGAACGTGACTGATATTGATATTTTCTTCCCCGGCTGGTGGACCTTGTTTATCATCATCCCCAGCGGAATAGGTCTTATCACAGATAAGGATAAGACGGGAAGTGCTATTGGCCTTGCAGTTGGTGTTGTGCTTCTGTTATGGCAGCTTGACGTTGTAAATCTTTCACTTGTATGGGAGCTTATCGTTGTTGCTGTTCTCGTTGCGGTGGGCATTAAGCTTATCGTCGGCGGAACCAAAAAGAGCAATTCGGGCGATGGTGTATCCGTTAACATCTCTGTAGATGCTCCTTCGGGCTGCGCTATATTTGGCGGCAAGGAAATGAACTTTGACGGTCAGGTGTTTGAGGGAACCGAGCTTACCGCTGTTTTTGGCGGCGTGGACTGTGATCTCTCGGGAGCTATTATTAAAAAGGACTGTAAGATCAAGGCTACCGCTATCTTTGGCGGTGTGGATATTATTCTGCCTAAGGGTGTGAACGTAAGCGTAAGCTCCACCTCTATCTTTGGCGGTACGGACGATGCATACGTTCGTGAGCCCGCGTCTGAGGTCACCGTTTACATAGAGACGGTAAGTGTATTTGGAGGAGTTGATATAAAATGACGGACAGCAAACAGATAGCGAAATATATTTTTATCGGCGCGGGTATCTTTATGATAATCCTGGCGATCTGCCTTTTGATAGGCGCACTCAGCGGCTCCGTGTCGGTAGTGGGCGAGACCTGGAGATACGAGCCCGATAGCTATAGTGAGATAACCCACCTCGAGGTAGAGATCGGCGCAGGCGAGATTAAATTCGAGCGCGGCGACCGTTTCCTTGTGGTATCAAACATCAAGGACGTTGATATCAGCGGAGGCGCAAAAACGGTTATCAAGGAAAGGCATCACACAAAGGCGGATTACGAGGGCGCGTTCTTCACCGTATATATTCCCGAGACAATGAGCCTTACCGAGCTTGATATCTCCACAGGCGCAGGCATATTTAATGCGGACAGTCTTTCTGCCGAGGTGATAGATTTTGAGTTCGGTGCAGGGCAGGTCGATATCGGCGAGCTATACGCTACCCGAGAGGCAGATATTGAAACGGGCGCGGGAGAACTGAACATCGGTGGCGGTAAGATCAGAGATCTTCAGCTTTCGCTTGGCGCAGGTGAGGTTAATATTGCTTCTGAAATGTCTGGCAGGGGAGAGCTTGATCTCGGTGTCGGTGAGGTGAATATCACCCTCCTAGGCGGTCAGGAAAGCTATACCGTAGAGGTGAACAAGGGCATTGGCGATATCACGATAAACGGTGAGAGTGTATCGGGTAATAGAACGGTCGGCATGGGTGACACCGTCGTTGAGATCAACGGCGGTATCGGCTCTGTCAATATAGTTTTTGAATAAAAAATTTAAGGGGATGCTTCATTTAGGCATAACCGAACAAAAAAGGTAGAGGTATTTTAAATAAACGCCTCTACCTTTATGTTTTTTAAAAATTTAAGGATGAAAACCTACGGTTTTCTCTTTTTTATTTGAGTTTTTGTTCTATCGCCGTTTACTCGCTCGACGTATGTATATACGCCTAACGCTCGCAAACGACGATTTCTACTCTAAATCCAGCAATCCCCGAAAGGTGCTTTGCATTAAGAATTCAGCATTTAATGTTTATATCTCTGCACAGGCTTTGATATTGCTGAATTCTTAATGACTCAGCCCCTTTTTGTATAGAAAAAAATAGAAAAAATTTCAAAAAAAGACTTGACAAATGCCGTTTTCGTGAGTATAATGTAGTGTGGTTAGCAACCGCTAACTCAAAAAAAGGAGAACTATTATGAATCTGCTGAACGCTACAGAAGGAAAAGAATATATCGTAGAACGTATCGAGACCGACGATGAAGAGCTTGATGCCTTTCTTTTTTCTCTTGGATGCTACTCGGGCGAGCCTATCACCGTTGTCGCTAAGAGAAGGGGCGGAATGACCGTTTCCATCAAGGACGGCAGATATAATATAGACAATCAGCTTGGCGAGGCAATTATCGTTAAGTAAAAAGAAAATAATCTCAGGATTATTTTTTTGGCGTTAGGTTAGCGGCTGCTAACTCAAATTTTGTTATTAATTTTTACATATCTCAGGAGGAATCCAAAAAATGAGAATCGCTTTAACGGGCAATCCCAATAGCGGAAAAACAACGATGTACAACGCCCTTACTGGCCGTAGCGAAAAGGTCGGCAACTGGGCAGGTGTTACCGTTGAGAGAAAAGAGCATCCTATCAAGAAAAGCTATTACACAGGCTCGGAGGAGCTTATTGCTGTCGATCTTCCCGGCGCATATTCTATGTCGCCCTTTACATCGGAGGAGAGCATTACCTCGGCTTACGTAAAAAACGAGCATCCCGATGCTATTGTAAACATCGTTGACGCCACAAACCTTTCCCGTAGCCTTTTCTTCACCACACAGCTTCTTGAGCTTGGTATTCCTATGGTTGTTGCACTTAACAAGACCGACGCTAATACCAAAAAGTCTAACAAGATCGATGCAGCAGAGCTTTCCCGCAGACTTGGCTGTCCCGTGGTAGAGACCACCTCCACGACAGGAGAGGGACTGGGGGATGTTATCGCCGCGGCAGTTTCTGTATTCGGCAAGGAGCAGAAGGCTCCATACGTGCAGGGTAATATTGATCTTACTGATAAGGCTGCCGTTGTAGCTGAGGACAGAAAGAGATTCAGCTTTGTGAACGGTATCGTTAAAAAGGTTGAGACAAGAAAGGTTCTCACCAAGGATAAGAACTTCCAGGACAAGATCGACGAGGTTCTTACTAATAAGTGGCTTGGCATTCCCATTTTCGCGGTAGTTATGGTCCTCGTGTTCTGGATATCTCAGGTTGGTCCCGGAGTATGGATCGCGGAGGGTCTTGTGTTCAATGAGGGTGAGGCTAATGAAATCGTTATCCCGGGTCTTGTGACGTTTATCGAGATGTTCGGCGAGCTTGTTGCCGGCTGGCTTGAAAATACCGCCCCCATTCTCCAGACTATTATCGTTGACGGTATCATCGGCGGTGTTGGCGCGGTTATCGGCTTCCTTCCTCTTGTAATGGTAATGTACTTCCTGCTTGCTCTCCTTGAGGATTGCGGCTATATGGCTCGCGTGTCGGTAGTTCTTGATCCCATTTTCAAGAGAGTAGGTCTCTCTGGCAAGTCGGTTATTCCTCTTGTTGTAGGTACGGGATGTGCTATCCCCGGTGTTATGGCTTGCCGTACTATCCGTAATGAGAGAGAGCGCAGAGCAACCGCTATGCTCACTCCCTTTATCCCCTGCGGCGCGAAGATTCCCGTTATCTCCCTCTTTGCAGGTCTGTTCTTCCCGGGCTCCTGGTGGGTTGCGCCTCTGATGTATTTCCTTGGTCTTCTTCTCGTGTTCTTTGGCGCCCTTCTTGTAAAGTGGATCTCGGGACACACGTTCAAAAAGTCCTTCTTTATCATCGAGCTTCCTGAATACAAGGTACCCAGCCTTGGTCGTGCTTGTAAGTCTATGCTTCAGCGCGGCTGGTCCTACATAGTTAAGGCAGGAACCATCATTCTCGTGTGCAACGCGGCGGTGACTATTATGCTTAACTACTCCTGGTCCTTTACCGAGGCGACACCCGAGGAGTCTATTCTTCACAGCATCGCAACTCCTATCGCGTTTCTTCTTATTCCTCTCGGCTTTGGTATGTGGCAGCTGGCTGCGGCGGCAGTGACAGGCTTCATCGCTAAGGAGGAGGTTGTAGGTACACTTGGCGCAATTTATACTGCTCTTGCTATCAACGAGGACTTTGAGCTTCTTCAGCAGGGCGGCGGCGAGGAAATCCTCGGCATTTCTGCGGCGGCAGGTCTTGCCTACCTTATCTTTAATCTCTTTACACCCCCTTGCTTCGCGGCTATCGGCGCGATGAACTCCGAGATTAAGAGCAAAAAGTGGCTCTTTGCAGGAATCGGACTTCAGCTTGCTGTAGCATACGTTTCCTCTTTCCTTGTATATCAGCTTGGCACACTCTTTACCGAGGGCAAGCTTGGCACTGCATTCTTCCCCGGACTTATTGCGGTAGCGGCTATTATTGCTCTCGTAGCTGCGCTTGGTTTCTTCTCAAATGCCAAGGCTAAGAGAGAGCTTGAGGCAAAGAAGGCAGAAAGGATAGCAAAATGATAGATGATATTATTGCTGCGGTCGCCATTGTTCTGATCGTTGGCGCTGCTATCGCCTATATTATCAAGGCAAAAAAATCGGGACAAAAGTGTATAGGCTGTCCTGATAGCAAGACCTGCTCGTCGGGCGGCTGCTCGGGCAAATGCTCTGGCTGTGGCGGAGCCTGCGGCGGTCAGACGGACAAAGAAAATTAACAAATAAGAGAGCGTTCTGAGCGGGGCGCTCTCTTGACTTTATTACATAATAGTGATATAATATTTTAGATCTAAACAAAAGGAGTTTATAAAATGGAAAAGCTCTTGAATTTACTTGCCAAGGATGCTACCCTCACCCCGAAGGAGCTCTCACTTATGCTTCAGAAGGAGGAGGGCGATATTAAAAATATGATCCGTCAGCTTGAAAAGGAGGGGGTTATCCTCGGCTATCAGGCGGTTATCGACTGGGATAAGACCGATAAGGAGACCGTGACCGCGCTTATTGAGGTCAAGGTTATGCCCCAGCGCGACGACGGATTTGATAAGATCGCGCAGAAGCTGCAGAATTATCCCGAGATAAAGAGCCTTTATCTTATGTCGGGCGGCTTTGATTTCACCGTTCTTATTGAGGGCAGAACTATGAAGGAGGTTGCGTACTTCGTAGCGAGAAAGCTTGCTCCCATTGAGTATGTGACCGCAACAGCAACCCACTTCGTGCTTAAAACCTATAAGTACAACGGTGTGATTTACAACATTCCGAACAGAGATCTCAGGGAAAACGACCAGATATGATAGATCACGAGAAATTTTTATCCGAAACCTTAAGGGATATCAAGCCGTCGGGAATACGAAAGTTTTTTGATCTGCTTGCAGATGTGGGAGATGTCACCGCCCTGACGGTAGGTCAGCCCGACTTCGTCACTCCCTGGCACATTCGCGAGGCGGCTATTGATTCGCTGGAGCGGGGATATACCTATTACACCTCAAATTCGGGACTTCCCGAGCTCAGAGGAGAGGTATGTAAATATATGAAGCGACGCTTTGAGCTTGATTATTCTGCTGACGAGGTGCTTATTACCGTAGGTGGAAGCGAGGCCATTGACGTTGCCATCCGCACCCTGACAAACCCCGGCGATGAGGTGATAATACCTATGCCATCCTTCGTTTGCTACGAGCCAATCGTAAGAATGGCGGGTGCTGTGCCAGTAATAATAAATACAAAGGCGGAGAATGGCTTTAAGCTGACTGCCGAGGAGCTTTCGTCGGCGATTACCGATAGGACCAAGCTTCTCGTTCTTCCTTATCCTAACAACCCCACGGGCGCGATTCTTGAAAAGTCGGAGCTTGAGGCTCTTGCCACGGTCATACGCGATAGGGATATCGCCATTCTTTCTGACGAAATTTATGCCGAGCTTACCTATGGCAAGCGTCACGTTTCTATAGCGAGTATTGACGGTATGCGTGAGAGAACGGTTATAGCCTCGGGATTTTCAAAGGCGTATGCTATGACGGGATGGCGACTTGGCTATCTCTGTGGTCCGTCCGCCTGGCTTAATCAGATGACCAAGCTTCATCAGTACGCCATAATGTGCGCGCCTACGATGTCGCAGTTTGCAGCGATTGAGGCCTTGAAGAACGGTGACGGCGATATTGCCGAGATGACCGCCGAATACGACAGGCGAAGAACGGTTATTTACGAGGGACTTCAAGAAATCGGCTTGCCCGTTATGATGCCCGAGGGAGCATTCTATATTTACCCTTATATCGGTGGCTTCGGTCTTACTTCAGAGGAGTTTTGTGAGCGACTTCTTAAAGAGGAAAAATGCGCCATAGTTCCCGGTACCGCCTTTGGTGAGTGCGGCGAGGGATATGCCCGTATTTCCTACGCATACTCGGTAAGGCACATCGAGGAGGCACTTGAGAAAATTAAGAAATTTGTTGATAAACTTAAATAATTTAAGCGGATTTGCAAATAATTATTTGCAAAACCGTATTTTTATTTTCAATATGTCACTTTTTGTTCAGCTCTACACCGAATATTTTTGCCAGCAATCTACGCAGCACCTTGGGCGAGCTAACAACTATTACCTTCATAAACGCCGTCCTTTCAGCCTTAGTCTTGGCTAGCCGTAAGTTTTATGGGTCTGACTACCTTACGGCTATAGTCATTATATGAAGTTTATGATCTTTTGTGTGCTCACTCCTCTTCGATTCTTATGACTGTCACCGTCATATCGTCGTGGGTGCGGGATTTTTTGATTGCTTCGCTAAGGATAGTGTCCGCATACTCCTGCAAATCCTTTTTAGGTGGCTCTCCCAGAAGCAATAGCAGCCAGGGCGCGTCCTCGGTTGCATCTGCAATTCCGTCCGACAGCATTATTATATGGTCGCCCGCCTTGATTTCAAGGCGGATCTTCTCTGTATCCACCGTGCGAAGCAGACCTATGGGCGCGGTCTGTGATCTTATACGGAAAATTGAAGATTCCCGTTTAACGTACGAGGGCGCGGCTCCGCTTTTTATAAACACTCCTTTTCCGTTCAGCAAGTCAAGCTCGAACAGATCTATGGTAGCGGAGCATTCCTCGTTTCTGGTTCTTAGACTGTGGTTGAGCATATGTATTTCAGCATCCTTGATCGATCCCGCCTCTGTTGCCGCTTTAATAAACTCAGCCGCAAATCTCGACGTCTTCAGCGCCAGCTCACCACTTCCCATTCCGTCACAAATCAGCGAATAAAAGTAGTCCTTTTGGCTGACAAAGCAGAGCGCCGTATCTCCCGACACCTCGCTTTCGCTTCCCGCGCGGCAGGATGTTGCAAAGCTTGCGCGGTATTTTGGGCGGATTCCGCATTCCATAAGCATCATCTCGTCTTTTTTATAGTATTCGGGAGTGTCAAGTCTTACTCCCGCCGCCGTTTCTATACTTTTTCTAAGCTCAAAGGAGGAGATCTTTCCACCGCCCTTGTCCTCTCCAGCCAGTATAAAGTGCCTCCGCCTCTCGCCGAAGGCGCGTATCGTTCCACCCTCAAGTCCGCACTCGTCAAGAACCTTGGTGAGCGGTGCCGTCAGGCTATTATCTACCGCGCACTCGCTCTTATCAGATGCTATCATCTCACCGAGCAGAGAGGAGATCATACGGTATTCCTCGCCCTTTTCCTCTCTTTCGGAGATTAGCCGTCTCTCGCGCTCCTCTCTGGCGACCTTATCGTTTATTTGCTCGGCTATTATCTCTGCCCGCTGACAGAATTCTGTATCGGAGTTTACCTCGTTTGCGCTTATACCGATGCCCTCGCCGAGCATCACAGCTATTTTATTGGCATTTTTTATACAAGGACGGATGTCCTCCCTTGCACATAAAGAGCCGCCAAGACAACCGATGCAATTTCGCTCCGCCACCGAAAGAACTATATCGCGGTACTCCTCGGTGCTAAGCCTGACATTTTCAGCCGTATGACTTGAGATAAGTGTTGCCAGCTCCGACATAACTCCCGACAGCGCATCTATACTTCCTTGATAGCCGCTTTGGTAGGAGAGGGCCATTGTGCCTACCATATCCTCGCTAAGCTCGGTGGGAGGCTCGCCCTTGACTTCTCTCTCCTCGGTGACGGTTAATTTGCTCAATATTGGAGCCGCAACCGCCGCCGCAATCGCATATTCGGGGAAGGTGGACAGCAGACCGCTCATTCCGCCCGCATAGGCACTCCAGGCGCATATCGCCACACTACCGATTATTATAGCATATACCGTTCCGAAGCCGAACATCACCCCCGCGCCAAGTCCCATCAGCGCAAATGCCACCGACAGCTCTGTGGATAGACAGAGGCTGGATATAAATCCCACCGCAGCTCCCCTTACGCCGCCGAATCTCTTTGCGCAGAGCAGGGTAATGAGGGCTGCAAAAATATAGGACACCGAGATGCCTATTATGCTTACGTCTTTGAAGGAGAGGCTTATAAGAAATATCAGCAGCAGAGCGGAGAACTGAAAAAATATTCGGTCGTATTTTTCATCCCTTTCTCTGTTTTTTATGCTTAATAAATCCTCCTCTCCGTGAAGCAGGCGGTCAAGCGTTATACCCGAGAAGAACATTCCCGACATAGCAAAGGTCAGAATGGGTGTCAGAATTATCATCACAAGTCCGAAGAGCAGGCTTGTCTCGTTCAGTCCCTCCGTCAGCACCTCGTATACCGCGGTCACAAATCCGCCAAGCACCGATATCGACATACGCGTAAGCAGATTTTCTTTAAAAAGCAATCGCCTGCCATTCGCGTCCCTATCACCGCTTGATATAGCCGCGCGAAGCAGCACAGTGACGGCAGTCGCCGCGGCAAAGATAATGCCCTCTACACCCATCATCAGATTTCCTATTATAACTCCGGCTGCCCCTTGCCACACGCCTATAGGCAGCAGAGCCACAAAGGCAAGGCCTACGGGCCGCGCGCCGAAGAAAATATGGCATCGTGATAGCACGAATCCCACGGCAAATAGGATAATATCGCATAGTAGCTCTCGCTTGTCAAGCTCCTGTCCTCTGCTTTGTTTTTGCGCAAAGCCCTTTTTTATTTTTTCAAAAAAGCTCCCACTTTCCTGTTTTTCTATTTTTACATCGGTTTTCTTTTCACCCAGCTTGTCCATTTTAGTAATACCTTTCTGAAAGTTTACAAGTAATTATATAATAAAAAGGTAGAAAAAAAGGACGAAAACCGCCGTCGGTATAGTGAGAAAAAAGCACGATGTGAATGGAAAAGCACAGATAAAAGGAGCTGTTGTTTTTCACCGTCGTTCGTAATCGTATTTTGCGAAAAACAAACGGGTATAAATCCCCCAAAATCGGTAATAATTTACTCGAAAACCAAAAAAAGGAGGAATTATATGACACTAACCCAAAAAGAAACCACACTTTTGTCCGACCTTAAATCTCAGGAGCAGATCTGCATTGAAAAGTATACTCAGTATTCGCAGATGGCTCACGACCCCGCGCTGAAAAATCTATTTACTAACTTAGCGCAAAACGAGAGAAAGCACCTCGATACCCTGACACAGATCCTCGGTGGCACTGAGGTGACGATGCCCGCCCAGACACCCTCTGCCGTACAGGCAAAGCTTGAGTGCAAGATGTCAAGCTGCAACGAGGTGGAAAAGAAGAACGATGCCTATCTCTGTAAGGACGCGCTCTCTATGGAAAAGCACGTGTCAAGCGTCTATAACACGGGTGTGTTTGAATTTTCAAGCCCCGTCCTGCGCGACACGCTTGCCCACATTCAAAAGGAAGAGCAAAACCACGGTGAACAGCTCTATAACTACCTCGCCTGCAACAATATGTACTGCTAATGTAAACTTGGGATAACAAAAAAGGGCTGTCATATTTGGTGAGAACGAAAAAATCCGAAAAGGATATGAAACCGAACAAAAATTGTAAATGAGACAGTAAAAGGTTGAAATTCTGCGAATTACTTCGGTTTTTATGGATTTTTTCTATCGCCGTTTGCTTCCTCTCGCCGTATGTATATACGCCTTCGGGTCGTAAAGCGACGCTTCTCGCCTAAATCTGACTATCCCCCAAAAGAGGCTGCCTCAAATTTGCACTTGAGACAGCCTCTCTAAAAATTCGCATCTATGGTTAGTAAAAATATGGTGCGATAATATTATCAAATAACAAAATTATTCCTCGTCCTCTTCGTCATCCTCGACGGGCTTATCCTCGTCTTCGTTGAAGTTCTGGACGAGCAGCGCGTTTGTGTAGTAGGAGTCACCCGCCTCGCTGACGAAGGAGTATTCGTCGGTATCGGCATCATAGAGCTGTCCCTTTAAATACAGCCGTCTACCCGCCTTACATAGCACCTCGAGAAACTCGTCGGTGTCAAACTCGTCGATCTCTATGCCCCAATCGTCGTTAGAAACGATAACGCTTACCTCTGCGCCTGTATCCGCGGTATCGTAATCGTCATCGAAGCTTGCGTATTCTTCCGAGAATTCAAAGAAGTCGTCAAGCTCACCGCTCTTTAAGTAATCTATAAACCTTTTAACCTCGCTCTTGGGGCCGGTTGCTCTGATTTCAAAATAAAGTTCATCGTACAGTATCATAGTAACGAAACCTTCCTGTTTGTTTTTTGCGAAAAGAGTATAACACAGTCTTATATGTTTGTCAATATCTTTTATTAAAATAAAATTGCCGATAAAATGTGAAAAATACGCTTCCTTAATAATATAATATCGCGTGCGAGCGCGAGTGTGAATTAATTTTAAAAATATCTAAAAAATATTCAAAAAAGTTTAAAAAAACTCTTGACAACCGAGAATCTTTGATGTATAATAGGAAAGCCGACTTTGGGTTGGCACTTGATCATTGAAAATTGAACAACAAGAAAATGAGAAAACATTGTGTTTCGGGGGAGACTCCGAAACGGTGTAAGTTCTTGTCAAAACACATTGAGAAAAAAACTCAAAAGTAAGAAGAAGCTAGATTAAGATAGCTCTGAAAAAGGATTTAGGTCACTGAGAGAACTCGGGGATTTAGATAAGAATTTTTTAGAGAGTTTGATCCTGGCTCAGGATTAACGCTGGCGGCGTGCATAACACATTCAAGTCGAACGGTGAAGGGACTTCGGTCCCGGATCAGTGGCGGACGGGTGAGTAACGCGT
>JAZNZI010000021.1:0-24368 GCA_045594865.1 Eubacteriales bacterium
CTCTCGGCCCCAAATGGTTTTCTCGCATATCCATTATAACACGAATCTTAAATTCTGGCGAGTACTTTTTGTTTTTTCTTCCTGTTTTTTTCATAAAAAATATGCACCTCCAAAAGTGTCTAACTTTTGGGGTGCATATCATGATCGGTCGCTTTTTGCGTTATTTAGTCTGCGGATTTGGTAAGAGTAATGGTTGCGACGCCATTTACGAAGTCGTAGTAAGCATCCTCATTCTCAACGGTGTAGCCTTCGGGAAGCTCGGTGAGCTGCGCGTGGAAGTCGCCCTCCTCGTACGCATACTCCGCCTCGCCCTGTGCGTTGGTGGTGATAGACTTGCGGCAGGTGCCTGTGGTATCACACATCTGAACGCGAACGTTCGCGATAGGATTGCCCTGCTCGTCGACAACCTTGATCACGAAGGGGTCTCCCTCTGCTGCAGCCTTAGTAAGAACAACGGAAAGAGTGCCGTCCTCGCCGAAGCTCTGCGCTACGCCAAGCTTATCGTACTCGTAGCCTTTGGGAACAGTGGTGACGGTTGCGGTAAGCTCCTTGTCGGTGGTGAAGGTAGCCTTGCCATCCTTATCGGTGGGATAAGGAACAGGATTGCTTCCCTTAGGACTGAAGGTGACTATCGCGCTCTTAATGGGATTGCCGTCGACATCCTTTACGGTGACGGTGTAGGTCACCTTGGTTTCCTTGTTTGTATCATCGTTGTTATCTTCCCCATCATTGCAGGAGAAAAGGAAGAGTGACATTGACATAAGCATTGTCACAGCTAAAATCAAGCATATAATTTTTTTCATATTATCCTCCAAAAGATTGTTTGCTATTATATTATAGCATAACTCTTTTTTATTTTCAAGTAAAAAAGGTAAATTATCTGTAAAAGTACGAAAAGTGGGATTTTGTAGGTTTTTCACAAAATTTTATGCAATTTTTTTATTTTTAGTCAAGGGAGAAAAACAGAGCAAGAAGGAGCATTTGGGAGAAAAAGCGAGGGCTCGTTTTCTAAATTAATTTTTTCCAAAAAACTTTCAAAAAAGCATTGACTTTTATAGGTTGTTGTGCTATAATAAACAAGCTTGAAAAAAGTATCAAAATTTTGGAGGAAATACAAATGTCCACATTTATGGCAAACGCACAGAACATCGAGCGTAAGTGGTACGTTATCGATGCAGCAGGCAAGCCTCTTGGCAGAACTGCTGTTAAGGCTGCGAACATTCTTCGCGGCAAGCACAGACCCGAATTCACTCCTCACGCTGACTGCGGCGAGTTCGTTATCATCATCAATGCTGATAAGGCTGTTCTCACCGGTAAGAAGCTTGAGCAGAAGTACTATCGTCATCACTCCGGTTACATCGGTGGTCTTAAGGAAGTTCAGTACAAGACCCTTATGGCAACCCGTCCTGAGAAGGCTATGGAGCTTGCAGTTAAGGGAATGCTTCCCCACAACTCTATCGGCGCTAAGTCCTTCACTCGCCTTCACGTTTACGCAGGCGCAGAACACAAGCAGCAGGCTCAGCAGCCTATTGCTATCGACTAATAAGGGAGGTAAGTGAGAATGTATACAAGTGCTAAGCCTTATTTCTACGGAACAGGCAGAAGAAAGAAGTCCGTTGCAAGAGTACGCCTTTACCCCGGTACCGGTGCCATCACCATCAACGGCAGAGATATCAGCGATTACTTTGGTCTTGACACCATGAAGCTTATCGTTAACCAGCCCTTCGGTGTTACCGATACCGTTGGCAAGTTTGACATCGTTGCAAACGTTAAGGGCGGTGGCTTCTCCGGTCAGGCAGGTGCGATCCGTCACGGTGTTGCTCGTGCGCTTCTCTCCGCAGACGAGAACTACAAGCCCCTTCTCAAGAAGGCCGGCTTCCTCACCAGAGATCCTCGTATGAAGGAAAGAAAGAAGTACGGACTCAAGGGCGCAAGACGTGCTCCTCAGTTCTCGAAGAGATAATCACAGCCTTACGGCAATTATCAAAAAACCCCGATACCATCAAGGTTTTCGGGGTTTTTCTTTTGCAGAAAATTTGCGTTTGGTGCAAATTTGGAGCAAATCGCAATTCAGACACATATATTAACTTTAATAAATCAGGTACCAAATTACGCGGGACCTGATTTTTTTATATCGTGCAACATCTTCCCTCTCATAGATTGTCAAATATCGTTAGTTCCTGATTTACTTGAGATTTATTTAGATACTTTTTTTGATACTTTTTTGAAGTGCCTAAAAAAGTATCATTTGATACTTTTTATAGAGCCGATTTTCCCTTACGTAGTAAGGGATTTCGGCTTTTTTGATTTCAAAAATTTTCGTTCTATTTTCTGCCCGCTGCTTCAAAAAATCAATTAAAAATATATATGATTATCAGCATTTGAATAATTGATTTCACAAAATCAGCAAGGCTTTATCCTCCGCGAGAATAGTATATATCGTGATAATTGTACATTTCATTGTTTATCCTTCCCGGTTACCTTTATTAAAAATATCCGTTGCTCGAGCATTTTTTGAGAATAACCGCAAATTCGTCCATTTATAATAAGGTAGGGCGATCCTCGCAGATTTGAAGGTCAACGCCACGCCTTAGCTCGCTGAGGCGGCATCACCAGCAAACGCTACTATGTACAGTGCGTTAACGTTTGATGGTGCAATGTGAAAAGAAGCAATCCGACGTTATATATCACCAGGAATGGATATTCACCAGGAAAGAATATGTAGAAGGATTGAGGCGTTTCACATAGTAATATTGCTTAGTGCACACAGCTCAAAAATGCACTTCGTTTTATAAATAGATTTTATTTTTACTATTTACAAGGTGTCGAACACCATGATCTATTTGTTAAAGCTCCAAAGCACTAAAATATGTATGTAGATACATTCTACTAATACTATTTTAAGGAGGACATTGAAATGTCTGATACAAATTATTCTGCAGAGCTTTTAGAAAACTTTAGCACCTATGTTAAAAGACTTAAAATTAACATTCCACCGTGTCTTATTAAAGATGCAATTATCAAAAATCAATTTGAACGCAAAACGCTCTCCCCTTCGGAGAAAGCTGCACTCAATTATGTTGACTGTATTGCATTTCTCTTTTGGTATGATGAATCAAATTTAATTATGAAACATCGTCAGCTTTACTTGAAATCAAATCCTAAATGCATTGTAAAACCTGAAGGCATTTATGATTTATCAACGATGTCGATGTTTTCTCCTATAGCAGCACTTATGGTATTCTATGGGATGAGCAGCGAGGCAGCATACTTTGCGTTATATCAATTTAGCAGGCTTATGAAGCACAATCTATCTCGTTATCTTGAAATCTTTTATGGAGATGCATATGCTTCCAATTTACCTTCCGGAGGGGATTTAAACTATATTTTAAAAAAGGACTTGCTCTGTCGCGATGAAAGCCATGATAAGGCCACCAACATCATATACGGTGTGCTTGCAGGACAGTATCACATAGATAGAGAAATCATCACAGACCTCATTCATCAGCGTCTTGTGGCTTTGGATGAAAATCTGGATATATGTTTTATACGCATGGAAGAAACGAGGGTTATCGGAATAACAAGACTTCGTAAAAAGGATAACTATGTACACGGCAAGGAATATGTTAGCATGACCAAACGATTCAGTGGTTTTGTTTATGAGATAGGCTCATCGCGTGTAAGTAAGAAGTATAAGGATCTTTATCTCTTTGATAGCATAATCGAAATGCTTAGTTATGCTTCGCTTAGCAAAACAAAGCACGTGCCTCGCCTTAATGATGCAAGCATATGTATGTCCACCAATGGAAATTTAGCTGTGGAGATGTGCTCCATGGGTACATTACGGAACGGTATAAACTCTCCGGATTCAAAGCTTGATGTTAACATTTCTCCATTTTTAGATAAGAATGAAGACCTTTGGCAAATATGGTTTGGTTTTAATAGCGACTGTTATACATTCAAGGATAATCTTAGATATCAACTCAGATATAAAAAATCAACCAACCTGCAGGAAAAACTTAGAGATTTCTCCCTAAGCTGTGGCACCGTAAATGTTTATACATGGAACAGCATGCTCGAGATTATCACCAATGCAGAAGAAGCAAAGAAGAATTCGAATAAATCTCTTAAAGAAACACAATAGTATATAATGCCGAATCATTATAGTAAGACGGCTTTTATTAATAATGCTTTTTGTTAACGTGTATAATATAATATTCAAGGCAAAAGATTACGGTGCGTTGCTTTTATCTTGATGAATGACAATGTATTGTGTCACAAGTTACACTTATTTCTCTAAAGCAATACTTGATAACGCACCGTCAGCTTGTCTGCCATCAATTCATTGCTTTTAGAAACAAAAAAGTACGGTTTTATGCCGTACTTTTTTGCATAATGCAACAGATAAAAATATTTTTGTCATATTAAGTCAATTTTATGAATACTTGATTTGAAAGAATCGTAAAATATAAAGTACAGAAAGAACTTCCTTTCTTTTTCGACAGGTTTTGATATCCGTTATGGTTCTCGAAATTTGTGCTATGGTTTAGACTCAAATCTTGTCCTTTCAATCAAATCTTAACCCGAATTTTGTTTTTCAAATTTTTCCAACATCCTGTTTTTTAACTTTCTACCTGTCACATTTTAATTTTAAGATTGATTGGATAAAATATTGTTCTAATTGTTTTTTACGTCCCAATTAGAACTATATACCGCCGACAAATGTACTTACTTCCTTTTTTTGACACAATTACACAAGTTACCTTGCACATTATAAGATTGCTATTCGGCGGGGCCCTCATCAGAAATGGTGAGGGTTTTATTTTTTATATAGAAAAGACAGCAGATAAAAATCTGCTGCCTTGATGCCTATAAGCCTCGCCTTTCCACATAGCGATAAAATGAATTTGCGGATAGATTCATACTCTTCATAATACTAGTGGCAGTTCTTTGACCTGCTCGCCATTCTTTGCATAGAGCATTGAACTTATCCTCATCAATTTTGTTGGCATGACGCCCTTTGTATTTTCCTTCCGCCTTAGCTATCCTAATGCCTTCTCGCTGGCGTTCAAGTATGAATTCGCGTTCGAGTTCACTTAACGCAGCGAAAATGGTCAAAACGAATTTACCACGGGGCGAATCGTCTATCTGTTCTTTAAGGCTAACAAACCCCACCTTCTTGCTCGTTAGTTCCTCAACGATGTTAAGCAGGTCTTTTGTATTTCTGGCTATTCGTGATATGGATTCGCAATATACTACGTCTCCTTCCCGGACAAACGACATCATTTTTAAAAACTCAGGACGGTTAGTATCCTTGCCTGAGGTTTTATCAATAAAAACCTTATCCGCACCTATTTGCTTTGCCATTTCTATTTGGCGTGCTTCGTTTTGCTGTACTGTGCTACATCTTATGTAAAACACCTTCATAGTTCTGTTCCTTTCTGTATATTTAATAAAATATTTCAGTAGGGTGGTGTTTTTATTCTGACATATACCAATAGCCAAAAACGACTTATATGACACACTGAACAGGCCAAGAAACTATATGTCAGTAAACTATACTCTATTGCTATAGTCTTTTTATATTATATGGAATATTCGGTCGAATAATATCTGTTTTTTGCAAAGTTCGTTAGGAAAGCTCATAAAAAGCCCTCTATGGAAGTGATGCCATAGAGGGTTATATTTTTATCTATAGATATCTTCAAGTGTGAGAAGCTTTATATTCTCAGCTTCCGCCTCTTTAATTAAGCCATCGGTGAATCCGCCTTTAGAGAAGATATAGAAGTGATACTTGCCTCCCTTTCCAAAGGTACTTGCATAGGATTTAAGGAGCTCGAGCTCATCGATGCCCACTTTCTCATTTCTGTATTTGCACGAACCGATAATATAGTCATTGCCCTCAATCGGAGTAGCAACAATATCAATCTCAACCTCACGCTTTGCACGTGAATCCGTGCCCCACCATCTTCCTACGTCGGAGATAACGAACGGAAGATCTTTTGCATAGCGAAGCAAATAATCCTTGCACATCGCCTCAAAAATCAAGCCCATATAATCGTGATAATACTTCTTGATTGCATCATTATATATCAGTTCAATGCGTCCCGTAGTGATGGCAGACATGTTCTTTGGAACGAAGCGATACCAGAAGCGAAAGAAATTATCATCAATGGTATATATGGTTTTCTTGCCCGGTTTCTCCGTGATTGGCGTTTCCTTCTTCAAAATTCCGAGATCATTAAGCACACGAAGATACTTCGTAACAATTCCTGTTTCGAGCCCCACCTTAGTAGCAATTTCATTAAGGCGTGATGCACCGCCTGCAACCGCGGAAATAATTGAGTTGTAGATAGCGGGCTCGCGAAGCTCCTGCTTCATAAGATTTTCGGGCTCTTCAAATAGATATCCGGATGGCGAAAACAGGTTTGAAAGAAGTGCACGGTCGAGGTCACCCCTGACGTCAAGCTTGTTGATATAATGAGGAATGCCGCCTGTAATTCCAAAAACGAGTGCTTGTTCCTCGGCAGAAAGCTTAGGATTAAACAGAGCGATCTCCTTGTATGTTAATGCGTGAATCTTATATTGAGCAGTTCTTCTTCCGTAAAGCGGGCTCTCATAGCCGAGAACCTGGTTTTCCATAAAGCTCATCGAAGAACCGCAAAGGATAAGAAACAGCTTGCCGTTTTGCCATACGTGGTCTATGAGATGCTGAAGTCTTGAGGATATGGATTTATCCGCAGCAGCGAGGTATGGATATTCATCTATAACAAAGATAATTCGCTCCTGCTCCGCCATTCTGCTAATAGCATTAAAGGCATCGTCAAAGCTTGAAAAAATAGGGGCCGTGCTTGTGTTTTCGTGATCCTTACCATAAATAGCACGGGACAGAGCCTCTAAATTATCCTTTGAATTCGAGTTCAAAGCCGAGAAGAATACAGTTGGCTTACCTTTACAAAACTCGTTAATAAGCGACGTTTTGCCAACTCTACGACGCCCGTAGATTATGGCACACTCAAACGCTCCTCTATCATATCTTGAATTTAAATCGCCAAGCTCACGCTCTCTGCAATAAAACATGTGGGGTCTCCTTTCAAACAAATAGACTCACGATAAACTAACTCGTGAGTCTATTATATACCATTTTGCGTTGTTTGTCAATAGATTTGCTTAAAATTCCAAAGAAGGATTCGCAATATACTACCTCTCCTTCTCTGACTATGGAATATTGGGTCGAAAAATATCTGTTTTTGCAAATAAAAACACGTTTTAATCGGTGAAAATTATGCGTTGCCTAATGCTTCGTGATAAACAATATGTACTCTTTCTAAAAAAGGGATCTCCATCCCTTTCAAGAAAACGTTTTAATGCTATCAATTTTTCTGCAAACTTAATATCTTCCATAACGTGATCAACAATCAACGTAGCCTTCTGCTCGTTTATAATTTTAGATACTTTGTTGATGAACTCTTCCGGGTTTGCCTGATAAAGAACGAACTTTGCGGGATCTATATTTGTAAGGATTTCCGCTACGGTCTTTCGGGTAAGCAATGTCTGAGTTACTATCTTGCCGAGCAGGTCGTATCTTATGGAATCAGCAGCGGCGGTTGAGAGCGTTTCGGTTCTCGTCTTTGCACTTCTGAAGGATACGCCGTTCTTGATTTCCTCAGCATCGATATTGCTCTTCTGCTCACCTGTTGAAACGGTATAAGTAAGCTTGGTTACGAACAATTCTTTATTTATAGCTTGAATTGCATTTTTGATAAGCTCCTGGGAATCAAAATCAACGGTGTAGGCGTACTTATGATTGATAAGGTTCCAAAGTGCCTGGAATTCTTTTTTCTTGAAGTTCTCGTTGAGCACGTTATTCTGCACCTTGGATACGTTACCGTTCTCAACCATATCCTTGATGGCATCCGTATCATAAGTGGACTGTACGAGCTTATGAACCACCGAGGTCATATGTTTGATCTCATCGGGGAGTATAGCAAGGTTGTCCTCTTTTACCGCGTTCTTGTATGCATCGGTCGGTCTATCGTTATCATCGATATAATCGTTCTTGATAAGATACCTATAGATTGCGTGTGCCTGCGTGGGCGTGATAACGCTCTCAATACCACCGGGAAGAACAATCTTCTTGCCGTTGAAGAATTCCTTGGAAGCCTTGGAAGGTCTCTGGTACAGAACGTCCTTGATTTCCGTCTGCAAGCCCTTTACAAAGTCCTCGTAAGAGTCGTTCGCGATAACCGTCAGCACGTTCAGAGAATGAACGTCAAAGCCCGGAATGGTGGCATCCATTCTGTTACCGGTACTGTCAACACAAAGTCTGAGACCTCTTCCTACTTCCTGGCGACGCTGAACGGTGGAATCAGAGTGCTTCAGTGTGCATATTTGGAAGACATTGGGATTATCCCAGCCCTCTCTCAAGGCAGAGTGCGAGAATATGAACCTCGTAGGCTCCTCGAAGGAAAGAAGTCTCTCTTTATCCTTCAGAATGAGGTCATATGCGGATACGTCATCAGAGATATCCGAGCCTCTTGCTACGGAAGAATCGACCTTGCGGCCCTTCTTGTCAATCGAGAAATATCCCTTATGTACCTGCGAGGCGGTTGTGCTCTGCAGGTATTTTACGTATGGAGTATAATTACGAAAAGGACTTGGCTATTCATATTCTCCCGATATTTGGAAATAGAAAGATAATGAGCATCAAGACATCAGAACTAACTACGTTCTTTACGCACATGGATTTATCGGCAGAAACAACACGCAAGTTAAGAACCATTATGTCAAGCGTGATGAACTTCGGCGTTAGGCAAGGTTATATCCCCAAGAACCCTTGCCACGGTGCGTTATACAAAAAGGAAACTGCTACGGCAAAGAAGATAAAGTACCTCGACGAAAAGCAAAGCCATAAATTAATGGAGCTGACAAGCGAGTATAGCATCTTTAACACCATTATTCAAATGCTACTCTTTACTGGTTTGCGAATCGGTGAGTGCCTATGTTTGGAGTGGGAAAATATTGACTTTGAGCATAGTACGGTATCGGTTAGCGAAACATTGGCGTATGCGTATTATGAAAAGTACGAATCAACCACAAAAAACACGCAAAGCATTAGAACGCTCAAACTGTGCGAGTATTCTATGTCCTTACTGAAACGCCATAAGGAAAAACAAGACGAACTGAAAGCTATCGTCGGCAAGGCATGGAAATATCCCACCTTTGTGTTTACTACTGAAATTGGAGAATATATCAATTACGGCTCTATAAACGATAAGTTGAAAGCACTGCTGGAAGAAAACAATTTGCCTATAGTTACGGTACACGCACTTCGTCATACCAACGCCAGCCTTATGATTAACAGCGGTGTTGATATTAAGGCGGTGTCTGCCCGACTCGGACATTGTAACATTAGTATTACAGCCGATACATATGGGCATATATTCGATGCTTACCAAGCAAGAATTGCACAAAGCATAGAAGATAAGCTTCTATGAATATGAGAACGACACAAGCGATTGTGCCGTTCTTTAAAATAAAACAATTCACAAAAATCAAATATATTTCATAAAATAGTATTGACATTTAAAATTTCTATGGTATAATAAAAGTGAAGAAAGTAGAGTGACTTTCTCTACACTTCTCGAATAATAGATTTTTTTATGCAAATAATAAAAATGCAGGCTCACGTTGCTGAGGAAATCGCGATGGCCGATTCGGGCACTCCCCTGCCTAAAAAATAATAGTGAACGATTGCCATTAACAAAAGCCCCTTTTAGGGGCTTTTGTTGTTTAAGGAGAGGACAATGAATATTACGGATATAAGAAACTGTGCAGAATATTTCAAACAAACATACTTAGAGAAATATTACATATTAACCACCTATAGTGGAAAATGTTTCATTTTGGTAGGAAGCAAAAACAACTTTGCTCATTTAATGGGAATAAAAAAACAAACATATATATCCAACGGTTATTCAACAGCTAACAAACTGTTCAACGATATTATTAGCGGAGCAACTATAACCCCTCGCATCATACCCAACCGTATTTCTCAAACATCAAAAATGTATAAAAAGTGCTTGAATTTTTGCCGTTCCGATTCCTTGTTTTGGACAAATATGGGACCAATCTCTATTAACTATGATCCAGCAAACAGTTCAAACCATTTAGACCACGTTTCCATACTAATTTCTGACACGCAAACAGGATATACGATGGGTTGGGTTGATGACAGTGATATTGCCATTAATTCTGAAAGCAAACTCAAAAAATATTGTATAGCTACTTGGATAGATGAAAGTGGTAATAGTACCACTCAAAAAGAAAAATACATGCCGAACCAAAATATAGATTTATTGAAAAGCATACTCGCTTTGGATAAAAACTCTATATTAATCAGAGAAAAAACTTACACCTACAGTTATGCCCAGCGAAAAGATTTATTGCTATCAATTGAAAGAAACAATTGCAATTTGTTAGTGGACAATGCACACAAAAGAAGCTATGAAGAAATTGCTGAACAGCACTCAATACACTGTAAAATTAATGGTAAGCAATTTTAATGTTGGTGCAAATTTGGTGCAAAAACCTATAGAACGATACGAAAGTTATGCCACGATATGCGATGAAAACGCCATATAATCACACAAAACGAACGCTTTTCAACGATATTTAGGGGTATAAACACTTCTGAGAAAACTCGAAGAGATAAGTCAAAAATATTTTACAAGAACTCTGTGCAAACAGGGTTCTTGTTTTTTGACTTATCGATGAGAGAACTGATTTTTGACTTACCTCACTCGAACAAAGGTTGACAAAGGGCAAGCATTTTGTCTTTTCGCCTATTTACAAAATATGAGAGTTGTGATATAATTAAATTAAGGAAATAGACGAATAAAAAGTATACAATAATCAAAAAGGAGAGGGCGATGAGGGAGCTTCAATATTTTATAGATCTGAAAAATGACTTTTTGCTGGCGTATGAGAGGACAAGCGAGTTCTTTGTTATGTATATTCCAGCAGAAGAGCGGTGGGTAGACTGCGCTATCAGCTTCTCGGAGTTCAGGCACGACTACAATTACAGAGAGATAAGCAGAGATAAGGCTATGGAAAGGGCGGGCGGATGCTTGCCCGAGGCAAATTACATGGAATACGTAGCTATGCTTGATAGCAACTTGGGCCGGTGATGCTAATATAAAATAAAGGGAGGCGCACGCTTCCCTTTTTTCTTTTCGGTTAGAAAAAAAGGCTTATATATTTACTTTTATTTTTCGGTGTGGTATAATCAAATAAACTTTCTTTTATTTGCGAGGTCAAGGATATATGAATGCTGACTTTAAGATAGATGGCTTGGTGCTGGAGAGCGAGAGGCTGATTTTACGTCCGTTCTGCACCGAGGATATTGATGATTTATACGAATACGCATCGGTAGAGGGTGTTGGCGAGATGGCAGGCTGGCGACATCACGAAAGCAAGGAAAAAAGCAAGGAAATTCTTCAGATATTTATTGATGAAGACAAGGTTTTTGCCCTTGTTTTAAAGGATAGCGGTAAGGTTATCGGCTCTCTTGGTGTTGAAAAATACGGTCTTGAGGACAAGCTTACCGAGTTCGACGGTTATCTCGGCCGCGAGATAGGCTACGTGCTGTCAAAGGCTTACTGGGGAAAGGGGCTTATGCCCGAGGCTGTTAGTGCCGTGATAGACTATCTGTTCGGTGTTATGGATCTTGACTTTCTGACCTGTGGATATTTTGACTTTAACTCTCAGTCAAAGAGAGTCCAGGAAAAATGCGGCTTTAAGCCCTACCGCCGACTTCAAATGGAAACACGCATGGGAACAAGCGAGAGCGGTGTTCTCAATCTGCTTATCAATCCGAGAAAGGATATAAAATTTATCTTTTCCCACCCTGAAACACTGATATATCAGGAAAGATGAGAAATGAAAAAAGAAATAGATGAGCTTTTGGGCAAATACTCGCCCGAGATCAAAGAGCTTTATGTAAAGCTAAGAGAGATAATTTATGCTGTGGCAGAGCCGACGGAGACTCTGTGGGCGAGGCTGCCAAGCTATTGTGTCGAAGAGAGATTTGTAAGGCTGATTCCCTTCGGAGATCATATAAATATTGAAGCGGTGGCGGCGAAGGATCACACAGAGGAGCTTCACGGCTACAAGATAACTCCCAAGGGAATGCTGCAAATATTCGTCGGACAGGGAGTGCCTACGGAAATACTTAGGGAAATATTCAAGGAAACGTTAGGATGAGGATATGGTAGGACATAACGAGATAAGGCTATCGCTTCGTGACGAGGAATGGCCATACACGTACACAAATCACGACAGGAATATCGTGAGGGGTATAGTATATGATGACGAGGGATATTTCTACTTTGTCAGGGCTGACCGCGACGATGATTTCGGCAGGGCGAAGGTGATTGAGACCGCGGGCGGCGGTGTCGAGGGCGGCGAGGAACTGCCTATTGCTATAAAACGCGAGCTGCTTGAGGAACTGGGCACAGAAGTTGAGGTTATTTGCAAAATAGGTGTGGTGGACGATTATTACAATCTGATACACAGGCATAATATAAACAATTATTATCTCTGCCGCGTTTTATCCTTTGGAGAGAGGCATCTTACCGAGGACGAAATAAGAAAATGGCATTTATCCACACTAAAGCTAAGATTTGACGAGGCGGTGGCGGAGTATGAGAGCAACCGAGACTCGATGCTCGGAAGAATTATAACGAACAGAGAGCTGCCCATACTGATGCGGGCAAAGGAAATACTTGATAAGGAGAAATCAAATGACAATCAATGAATATCAGGAGTTAGCAATGAGAACGGTCAACCCCGACCTTGACAAAAATCAAATGCTTATCAACAGCGTTATGGGACTGTGCGGCGAGTCGGGCGAGGCTATTGATATTGTTAAAAAGTGGTATGCTCACGGTCACGAGCTTGATAGAGAGCATTTAAAGAAGGAGCTTGGCGACATTGCCTGGTACCTTGCAGAGGCGGCAACCGCGCTTGAAATTGAACTTTCCGATGTTTTGGAAGCGAATATCGAAAAGCTTAAAAAGAGATACCCCGAGGGATTTGAAACTCAGAAATCGGTTGAGAGAGCCGAGGGAGATGTGTAATTCTCTTTGATTTTGTAAATAAAAGTGTACAAAGTTGATGTTTTTAATGCACCGCTGGTTGAATAATCCCCACTCAACCAACGGTGTGTTTACTTTTGTGGTCTTGTCGGATATACTGTAGACGTAGCCGTAAGATAGTTGAACTCATAAGCCCTACGGCTAAGCTGATGAGAGGAGAATTCAGTATGGATCAAGTAAAAATAGGAAAATTTATTGCCGAGCGCAGACGGGAGATAGGCCTGACCCAAATGCAGCTTGGTGAGATGCTCGGAATTACCGACCGAGCGGTATCAAAATGGGAGAGAGGAAGATCGCTTCCCGACTCCTCTATAATGCTGGAGCTGTGCAGGATTCTAAAGATCAGCGTAAACGATTTACTTAGTGGGGAGGTAATTACAATGGATAATTACAATGAAAAATTAGAAAACAACCTTATTGAAATGGCAAGACGAAAGGAAGAAGCAGACAGAACTCTTCTCAGACTTGAGGTGGTAGTCGGATGTATATGCATTGCAGTAATGTTTGCGTTATTTATGTTCGCCGCTTACGTGAAAATGGACGAGTGGATGAGAATTGCGCTTATTATTATCGGATTTCTGCCCATTCTCGTAGCGACTCCTTTTATGATCAGGATCGAGCAGACCGCAGGATATTACGTGTGCCGAAAATGCGGCCACAGACATATTCCCTCTTACAGCAGTGTATTTATGTCTATGCACTACGGCAGAACGAGATATATGAGATGCCCGAGGTGCGAAAAGTGTTCCTGGCAGAAGAAGGTTATCAGTAAGGAATAATCAAGGAAAGGTAGAGATGAATTTCTCTACCTTTTTTATATATAAAAAGTAGAGGGCGGCTTCTTTACATTTTTCCTGATATGTGGTATAATTGGTTAAAAGAATTTTTGAGGTGACAAAATGAGCTTTGACGTTAATGCTTTAAGTTGGACGAGAGAGCCGAAGGAGTACTCTATAAATGAAAACAAAATAGAGATAATTACCGAACCACATACCGATCTGTGGCAGAGGACCTACTATCATTTCAGAAATGACAATGCCCCTGCCCTGCAGATGGAGAGCGAGGAGCGCTTTTTCTCCTTTACGGTCAAGACCGAGTTTGAGAGCAAATGCAGATTTGATCAGTGTGGCATAATTATGTACCTTGACAGTGAGAACTGGCTGAAGGCGTCTATTGAGTATGAAAACGAGAGCTTTCAGCATCTCGGTAGCGTAGTGACAAACAACGGATACTCCGACTGGGCAACCACCGAGATAGATGCGAATGTGAAATCTATGTGGTACAGGCTGAGTCGCAGAGAGGATGATTTCCTTATTGAGTGCTCAGACGACGGAATCACATTCAAGCAGATGCGAGTGTGTCATATGTTTAAAGGCGGCGGTATGGTGCGATTTGGCATCTATGCCTGCAGTCCCGAGAAGTCGTCGTTCAAGGCGACATTTACTCATATGGAGCTTTCGGAATGCAAATGGCTTGCCCACGACGGACAAAAGCCCGATGAGGAATAAACGAATTATGAGCCTTGTAATAAGAAAAATGGAAGAACGAGACAGAGCCGACGTCCTTGATATGATGCGAGTCTTTTATTCCTCTCCTGCGGTATTTACCAACGGATCTGAAGAAATATTTAATGCAGATATAGACGAGTGCGTGGCTGACTCCCCATACCTTGAGGGGTACATTTTCGAGGTGCTGGGCAAGGTTGTAGGATACGGAATGCTGGCAAAAAGCTTTTCTACAGAGTTTGGCAAAAGTTGTATATGGATCGAAGATCTGTACATAAAAGAAGCTTTTCGTGGCAGAGGTATCGGAAGCGCGTTCTTTAACCTTGTTGAAGAAAAATATCCTCGTTCTGTTCTCCGCCTTGAAGTAGAAGAGGATAATGAGCGTGCCATAAAGGTTTATAGAAAAAACGGCTTTGAAGTACTTCCCTACATGGAGATGAAAAAATGAAAAAGCTTTTACTGATAACGGGCGACCTGGCGACGGGAAAGTCCAAATTTGCAGGGATACTGTCGCAAAGATACGGTGTCACCGTGATGTATAAGGACAGAATCAAAGAGGTTCTTGGGGACACCATCGGCTTTAAGGATCGGGAGGAGAACCTGAGACTTTCGGCGGCTACCATGGAGCTGATGACCTACGGCTTTTCCGAGCTGGCGATGCTCGGCAAGGATGTTATTTTGGAGGCGAACTTCAAGGAACGGGAAATGGCGAAGCTGCAGGAAATCGCAGGCAATGCTGGATATGAGGTGCTGACTCTGGTGCTTCGGGCGGATATGGAGATCATATACGGCAGGTTTGTCAACCGAATCGAGAACGAGAACCGTCACCCCGTGCATATCTCGGGCTTTGAGGGCTATGACAGTCTTGAATATTATATTGAGAAAGGCAGAAAGGAAAAGACCTTTGGCAATATTCTTAATATAAACGCCAACAACTTTTCCTATCAGACAGACGAGAATATTCTGTCACAAATCGATAAGTTTATGGGTAAGTTATTATGAAAACAATAGAGATCTTGGGCGATGACAGAGAGTCCGTTTACACGAAAACCGTAGAAGGCTGTCGCGGTATACTTATCCGCGGCGGGAAAATACTGCTCAGCTACTATAGAAATGAGGATCAGTATCTGATACCAGGTGGCGGACTTGAGGCGGGGGAAGCTCTTGCCGAGTGCTGTAAGCGCGAGCTTGCCGAGGAGACGGGCATTCTGGTTGATCCGCACACTCATTATCTGACGCTGGAGGAATACTATCACGAATATTACTTCAAGAGCCATTATTTTCTCTGTGAATCCGTAGGAGAGTGCAAGCAAAGACTGACCGAAAACGAAATAAAAACAGGGCTTGAGCCTGTGTGGGTGGATTTTGATGAAGCTGTGCGTATTTTCAGCACGTATAAAAGCTACAAGGACATAAACGAGATGCGCTACGGAGCGTACTACCGCGAATGGATAGCGCTTACGGAATATGAGAAATGGAGAGAAAAACAATGAGTAGTAAGGAAACAAGGCTTTATAACATATTCTTCCCTATCCTGATGCTTTTTCTGTTCACGGCAGTGTGAGTAGCGGTGCTGCCGATCAACTTTATTGTTGACAGTATCGTTATACTTATAGCTATGCAAGCTGTACCTACCTTTATGGCTGCCGTTGATGACGAGGATATTTATATTATTTCCTTTCGACAAGGTCGGTAGTTTTTTGACATTGGTATCATAGAATAAAACTAAACTTTTTGCAGGGCTGCTAAAAGATTTGATTAAGTCTATTGACAACACAATAAAAAAATGGTAAAATTGACAAGACCAATATATGGCAATAATATCCCGAGCGAAAAACTATGAAACTAAATAATAACTACCCGTGGTGAGCAGGCAAAAACGGTTGATAATCGTTTTTCGGCGTAGCGAATGCGCAGAAACAAGGAGCAGAGTGAGGTGAGTGTACCGAACCGAGATATGCGACTATGTTTCAAGAGGAAAGCTGGATAGCGCGCAAGACTCCGCATACCGCTTGCGGTATATTGCCGTGCGAGGAGATGGTACGTGCGAGTAGTACGGGAAGCGGAATTACCGCATACAATATCCCGAGCGGCAAACTCTGAAACTAAATAATAACTACCCGTAGCGTAGCTGGATAACGCATGCGACTCCGACTCGCAAGATCGTAGGTTCGAATCCTATCGGGTAGGCCAAAATAAAATACGACTCCTTGTGGGTCGTTTTTTGTTTTGTGCTTATCCATAGGTTCGACCTATCTCGACGAAGGAGAGATGTAGGTTCGCATTATCGTCGCAGAGCGGCGGTAGCTTGCTGACCGACGGCAAGACGATTAATCTTCGCTATCAAGCGAATATCCTAGACGCTCGCAGGCTCGCTAATCCGTCGCTACGCTCCTTACGGGTAGGCCAAAAGGCACTCTCGTAAGAGGGTGTCTTATTTTGTTGACAAAAATGTAGGTTTATGATATAATTTTCAAAAAGGAAAAAGGAGGCTGTTATGACTATCACAGAAATATGTGACTATCTGCGCTCGGAACTTTTGAACGGCGACTATGAATATGGTTTTTATCTTAATGGCATAAAGTATAAGCCGGACGCCAGCCTTGGTTTTGACGAGGAGTATTTCAGGCAAGCAATGACTATTTCTCGCGTTCAAAATCCCGAGGATACAAGGACGGAAAGGATTGGAACCTGTATTGATGCCTGTATGCTGATGAAAGAGATGCTCCGAGACATTTCGATTGGTTGTCGTATATGGCTTATCTGTCACAGAGAAAAAGCAAGCGTGCATACCATACTGAGTTTTGATGCCGATGAAAAAACCGTCTATCTTGAATTGACACCTCAGTCAAGCAAGCCCTGGTATGGAAAAGAGATTGTTTATGATACGAAGGACGCTATGTTGGCTGACTTTGATAAAAAGGGATACGATATCACAGATGTGACCGAGGATATTATCATTGGCGAGGCACCTATGTTTCTGATTTCCCGTATAAAATAACACACTTGGAGACCATATGGCAAACATAATACATATAACCGACTTCAGCGATCCTGCGCTTGACGTGTACGTGAGGCTGACGGGAGCGCAGCTTAGGAACAAGCTTGAGCCCGAGAAGGGCATATTTATCGCCGAGAGCCCGACTGTTATTGAGGTGGCTATGCAGGGCGGCTGTGAGCCCGTATCCCTGCTGACCGACGAGCGACTGCTTGGCGGCGCTGTGGAGAAGATAATTGAAAAACGCGGAGATATTCCCGTATATACCGCCAGTCGCGAGCTGCTTACCAAAATGACGGGCTTTGAGCTGACGCGCGGCGCTCTGTGCGCTATGAGGCGGCCTGCCCTGCCCGACCTCGAGGAGCTGCTGAAGAATGCAAGGCGAGTGGCAGTTCTTGAGGCGGTGGCGGATTCCACCAATATCGGTGCGCTTTTCCGCTCGGCTGCCGCGCTTGGAATTGACGCGGTGCTTGTCACACCTACCTGCTGCGATCCTCTATGCAGACGTGCCGTTAGAGTGAGCATGGGAACGGTTTTCCTCGTTCCTTGGACAAGAATAGGTGATACACCTGCAGATTGGCCCGAGAAGGGACTTGAGCAATTAAGAAAGCTGGGCTTTAAGACCGTTGCAATGGCGCTGACAGACAAGTCGGTGAGCATTGACGATCCCGATCTCAAGGCTGAGGAAAAATTGGCGATAATTCTCGGTACTGAGGGTGACGGTCTCAACAAAAACACTATCGCAAGCTGTGACTACACGGTAAGAATACCTATGAAGCACGGAGTTGACTCGCTGAATGTTGCCGCCGCGGGGGCGGTTGCCTTCTGGGAATTAACTAAAGGGGATGCTTCATTTAGGCATAACTGAACAAAAAGGTAGAGGTGTTTTAAATCAGCGCCTCTACCTTTATATTTTTAAAATTTAAGGATGAAAACCTACGGTTTTCTCTTTTTTATTTGAGTTTTTGTTCTATCGCTGTTTGCTGAGCTCTCGTCGTACCTATGTACGCCTTTGGTCACGAACAGCGATTTCTGCTCTAAATCCGGCAATCACCGAAAGCTGCTTCGCATTAAGAATTCAGCATTTACTGTATATATCTCTGCATAATAGGCTTTGATATTGCTGAGTTCTTAATGACTCAGCCCCTTTTTTGCGGGGTTTTATCAAATATGATATTCCCTTTTAATCAGCAATAGCCCACATATTAAATAAAATCCTTTTTATAGAGAATATGGGACACCGGGATAGTTATCCGTGAAAGAGCTTTTTGGTTTGATATTTAGGCTCACAGGAGAGGTTCATACCTAACTTACGGAAGGTAGACGCATCAATCTGCGAGAGGATAACCGTAGAATGTACCTCGGCATATTTAAGACGGGGAATTGCCTCAAACGCCATCTTGGCGCAGGGGTTATTTACCGCGGAAACCGAGAGCGCGACAAGCACCTCGTCGGTATGAAGTCTGGGATTGTGGTTGCCAAGATATGCGGTCTTAAGCTTCTGGATAGGCTCGATGACCTCGGGCGAGATAACGTCTATAGCATCGGGAATACCCGCCACCGCCTTGATAGCGTTAAGGAGAGCCGCGCTTGAGGCTCCGAGTAGCGAGCTTGTCTTACCCGTGACTATTCTTCCGTCGTTAAGCTCGATCGCCACGGCGGGAGAATCCGTCTCTTCTGCCTTAAGATTAGCAGCGCCAACGCATTTTCTGTCCTGCTCTACTGTGGCAGAAACCTTCTGCATCAACAGCTCAAGCTTATCGATCTCGTTATCGTTGCCATTTCCCTTTCTTCTGTCGCAGAGGGCGTTGTAATATCTTCTGATGATCTCCTGCTTTGCGGCATCGCAGACAGCCTCCTCGTCGAAAATACAATGACCTACCATATTTACGCCCATATCGGTGGGCGACTTATAGGGGCATTCACCAAGAATTCCCTTCAGCATAGAGCGAAGCACGGGGAAAACCTCAACGTCTCTGTTATAGTTAACCGCCATACTGCCGTAGGCTTCAAGGTGGAAGTGGTCGATCATATTTACGTCGGCAAGGTCTGCCGTAGCCGCCTCGTATGCAAGGTTTACGGGATGGCCGAGAGGCAGATTCCACACGGGAAAGGTCTCGAACTTTGCATATCCCGACTTGCGTCCCATTCTGCTCTCGTGATAGATCTGCGAGAGGCAGGTAGCCATCTTTCCCGAGCCGGGCCCCGGGGCGGTCACGACAACGATAGAGCGGGTTGCCTCCACGTATTCATTTTTACCAAAGCCGCCCTCGGACAGAATAAGCGGAACGTTGTGAGGGTAGCCTGCTATGTCGTAATGCTTATAGACTTTAAGACCAAGGTTCTCAAGCTTGTTTTTAAATGCCTCGGCAGCGGGACTGGCGGTGTATCTGGTCATAACCACTGCGCTGACAAAAAGTCCGTAGCCGCGGAATGCGTCTATGTGACGAAGAACGTCGTAATCGTAGGTGATACCAAGGTCGCCTCTGACCTTGTTTTTCTCAATATCCTCTGCATTTATAGAAACGATGATCTCCGCGTCGTCCTTCAACTCGATAAGCATCTTTATCTTACTGTCGGGAGCAAAGCCAGGAAGCACGCGAGATGCGTGAAAATCGTCAAATATCTTTCCGCCGAATTCAAGATAAAGCCTCTCGCCGAAGAGCGAGATGCGCTCCTTGATCTTCTGGGATTGAAGCTTTCTGTATTTATCGTTATCAAATCCCTCTCTAAACATTTTTATCACGTCCTTTCTATTTCAAAAGCTTTATGAAAAATGAAAACAAATCAACATTATATATTATACCATAATCGAAAGCCTTTTTCAATGTTTTTTGGGTATTTTGGCATTGTAATAAGTTAGAAAAATCGGCCAAAATTTTGTTTATTGTCAATAAAAGAGGGCGTTTTTTGCTTATAATTCTCTAAAAACTATTGTATTTCTATTTTTAAAATGGTAAAATAATACATATAATACTTTTGTTTATTAAAGAGGAAGCATTATGAGTGAAAGCAAGTACACCTCCCTTACCACCGAGTATATGGAGGAAATGGACAGAAAAATGCCCTGGGCAATATATCCCCGTCCATCTATGGTGCGCGACTCCTATATCTGCCTAAACGGCGAGTGGGATTTTTCGGTAAGCGCAGGAGAGGATAGAGGAGATTTTACCGAGAAGATTCTCGTTCCCTTCCCTCCTGAAAGCCCTGCGTCGGGAATTGAAAGAAATCTACCCGACGGCAGCGTTCTCCATTACAGACGCAGCTTTTCTCTGCCAGAGGGCTTTAATAGAGGAAGAATAATTATTCACTTCGGTGCGGTAGACAACATCTGCGAGGTATACGTAAACGGCACGCAGGCGGTGTCTCACAACGGCGGCTATCTGCCCTTTAAGGCTGATATAACCGAGCTTCTGCACGAGGGAGAAAACGAAGTGTACGTTAAGGTAAGGGACGATCTTTCGGGCCTTTATCCCTACGGTAAGCAAAAGAGGGATCGCGGTGGAATGTGGTATACCCCCGTCAGCGGTATATGGCAGACTGTCTGGCTTGAATCGGTACCCGATAAATATATTAAGAGCATTAAGGTCACCCCTACTGTAAACAATGTTAAAATTGAGATAAGGGGTGGCGCACTGAAAAAGAAGCTAACCCTCAAGGATGGCGGAGAATACGAGTTTGAAGGCAAGGAGATAACCATTTCTCCCGTAGACAAGCACCTCTGGACTCCCGAGGATCCCCACCTATATCACTTCACCGTGGAAACGGGGGAGGACAGGATCGAGAGCTACTTTGCCCTCCGCGAGATCGGTATAAAAAAGGTGAAGGGTATTCCAAGAATTACCCTTAACGGCAAGCCTTATCTCTTCAACGGTCTGCTTGACCAAGGGTATTATCCCGACGGTATTTTTCTACCTGCCACATATCACGGCTATGAGGATGATATCATCAAGACCAAGAAAATGGGCTTCAATATGCTGAGAAAGCATATCAAAATTGAGCCTGAGGTATTCTACAATCTCTGCGACATATACGGCATCGTGGTGTTCCAGGATATGGTAAACAACTCGGATTACTCCTGGTTTATCGACACCGCTCTGCCCACCGTTGGCTTTAAGCGTCTGCCCATTCTTTTCAGACACAAGGACAAGAAAACGCAGGATATCTTTATCAGGGATATGCACGGTACGATAGATCATCTGCACTTCTTCCCCTCGGTTATGTACTACACCATCTTTAACGAGGGCTGGGGACAGTTCTCCGCCGACAAGATGTACGACGAGGCAAAGAAGCAGGATCCATCGAGAATCTACGATTCTACGTCGGGCTGGTTCTGGAGAAGGCGTAGCGACGTTGACTCCCGCCACGTATACTTTAAGAAGGTGAAGATCGGCAGGCTGGGTAAAAAGCCTATCGTTATCAGCGAGTTCGGCGGTTATGCTCATCGCGTTGAGGGACATCTCTTCGGTGAGGGTAACTACGGCTACAACACCTATGAGAGCCGCGAGGAGTTTGAAAACGTCTTTGACAAGCTTTATCTTGAGGAGATAAAGCCGCTTATTTCCAAGGGAATCTGCGCGCTCGTATACACCCAGGTATCCGACGTTGAGGACGAGACAAACGGTCTTATCACCTACGATCGCCGCATAGTTAAGCTGCACAAGTCCAGAACGAGAGAGATAATGAAGCAGCTTTACGACGAGATAAAAAAGTAATGTAATATATAATAGATGTAGAAAAAGAGCAAGAAGGGAGATTCTCCCCTCTTGCTCTTTTGCCGTTAAAGGCTGTCTTGGATTAATTCCAAGGACAGCCTTTAACGGTTTTTATTATTTTTTAAGCATAGGCATATTCAGGCAGGGAGGGTCGTTTGCCGCCGAAAATGTAGTTTCCTACATCGAGAGTCAGGCAAGCGGCACTCCCTGTCAAATATGACATCCTTAAATTATTTAAACTTTTCGGCGCGACCACCTGCAAGGGTGATCATCTTAACAGCCTGGAGCGAGAAGCTATCTGCGATAACATCAAGCTTCTTCGACATAGTTCCGCGAGCAAGAATCTTTACTCTTCCAATCTTGTTCGGGATAAGCTTCTTTGCCTTCAGTGCCTCGAGGGTTACCTCCTCGCCATCCTCAAAGTTCTCGCAGATTGTATCAAGGTTGATGGCATCCATCTTACCCTTTCTCTCTCTGCCGGGTTCTTCCTCAAGGATCTCGATATGCTCCTCTGCCTCCTCGTCGGTCATAAGCTCATCGGCGTGCTCTGCATCGGTGAACACGGGCTCGACAATAGGCATAGGCGTGAATTCCTCTTCCTCAGGCTCTGCGGCAGGCTCCTCGATGATAGGCTCTTCTGCCTCCGGCTCTTCTACGGGAACTGTAAGTTCTGGCTCCTCTACCTCGGGTTCCTCGGTAGTAGGCTCCTCAATAGGTTCTTCGATAATCTCCTCGACAGGCTCTTCTACAGGCTCCTCGACAGGCTCCTCGATAACCTCGGGAATCTCTTCAGCCTCTGGCTCGTTATCACCACCGTAAAGGATCTCCACATCGGCATCCGCCATAATCACCTCGGGATCGGTAGGAGTCTCGGGGGCAGGCGTAGGAGCAGGAGCGGGTGCGGGTGCAGTCTCTGCATTTCCATCTCTGTTGATCATAGGTGCAACGGGAATATTCTCTGCCTTGCGAAGCGTGCTCTTGAAGCTGGGCTCCGTCTCCTCGGGTGCCTGAGCATAGGTTGCCATTGTACGTCTACCATTCTCGGTTGCGGGAAGAACGAAGGGGGTATCGGCTGCATTAGAGCCAACGCCCTTTGCCGTGATGGGAGGAATGCTGTGGATCATAGGCTCCTCGTGCTTAACCGTGCCATTGGAGGTCATGGGTATGGTGGAGATATGAGCGGTCTGCTCTGCCTTGGGCTTATGCCCTGCCTCGAGCTTATGCTCTACAGCTTCTTTTTTGGAAGTTTCTTCCTTAACATCATCCGCAAGGAGTACAGGCTTCTCAGAAGTAGGCTCGCCAGAGGTTTGCTCCTTAGGAGCAGACTCATCGACAGGCTTATACTCTGTAATCTGAGCAACCACCTCGTCATCCTCAACGATAGTAGTGCGTGTGACGATTACCGACTTGGCGATCTCCTCCTCTGCGCTATCCGAGATAGGAGTAGGCTCCACTCTCTCAAATACGCTGTCGGGAACGGGAGTATTGATGAACTGCTGCTCGATGGTAGCGGTGTGCTTCTTCTCTGCCGCGGCCTCATTTTCAAGCACGGTCACTCTGCCGTTATTCTCATAGATGAGAGTCTTGCTTACGGGAACGTCAAGCTTTTCTTCTTCGGCAATAGTTTCCATAATAGGAGTTACCGCAGGAGTAGTAGCTTCTTCGGGTTCCTCGGACTTGATGATAGCAGGGATTGCAGGCTCATCCTCAAGCACTGTTGCGGATACTGTGTTCTCGTATACAAGTGCTTCGGTTGTAGGAATTACAATAGGTGTCTCCTCGCTTACGAAGCTGTCCGTAATGGGTGCAGATGCGGGTGTTGTTGCCTCCGCGACAGCCTCGGGCTGTACAACAGGGATAATAACGGATGCATCCTCAAGCACTGTTGCGGATACGGTGTTCTCGTATACAAGTGCTTCGGTTGTAGGAATTACAACAGGTTCTTCAACTCTTGCGAAGGTTGCTGCTATAGGTTCGCTTGCAGGTGTTGTTG
>JAZNZI010000022.1:0-7063 GCA_045594865.1 Eubacteriales bacterium
CCAAGGAGTTGGCTGTGGGTGTTGTCTTCCTAAGACCGCTTGGCCTCCGACTTTAAGTCTTGCATCTGCGTCGGCAATAAGCTGATTCATCTCCTCGACAGAGTATACGGTTGCACCCGCGGCGCAGGCGTGACCGCCGCCGCGGTACTTCTCACCGATAGAGTTGATGGTGACGAATCTGGAGCGCAGACGAACTCTGATGCTTCCATCCTCGTTATCGATAAATGCAAGCCAGATAAGGCTGTTCTTTATGGAGTCCATAAGCGAAACCGAAGCGCTTGCATCCTCCTGAGAAAGACCGAACTGCTGCTGCATCTCCTTTGTCACGTGAAGATAAGCAACGCCGTTCTCGGTGATCTGCATCTGACCATATGCGTAGGACTCGAACTTGTAAAGGTGGAAATCCTTCATATAAAGGTTTGCGTACATCGTGTCGGTGTCAATTCCAATATCGAGAAGCATACCCGCAAGGCGCATAGTCTCACCCGACACGTCTCTGAATCTGAAGCGGCCCGAGTCGGTGACCATACCGCAATAGATATAGGTAGCCGCTTCACTGTCGATCTTCAGCTCATCCTTAAAGGTGGCGTAAAAGTCTGCTATCATCTCGCAGGCAGAGGATCTTTCCTCCTCAACCCACATAGGCTCTCCGTAGGGTGCGATATTGATATGGTGGTCGATTTTAATAAGCTCGCGGCAGAGAGTGAACTTCTGATTGGAAATTCTCTCCTTTGTGCCTGTATCAATTACTATACCGAGGGCATCCGCGTACTCCTCGTCTGCTATGGGCGCGTCCTCCTCGCCGAGAAATGCCATATACTCGGCAAAGTCGGCGTTCTGAAGGAGAATCTGCTTCTCGGGATAGGTGAGCTTCAGTATTCTCTGAAGTCCCTTTGTGGAGCCCGTAGCATCTCCGTCGGGTCTCTTGTGACGGAAGATGATTATTTTATTATATTCCCTGATTTTATCAAGTATCTGCTTTTTGATCTCGTAATTCATTATTTTCCCTCCGTCTGCGCCATAAGGTCGGCAAGAAGGCTCATTGCCTCCTCGCGATTTTTCAATGTGGCACCGCTTGCCTTCTGATGTCCGCCGCCACCGTATTTTACAGCGATGGGATTGATGTTGTGGGTGTTGGAGCGTATCTCGCAAAGCACTCCGTCGTCGGTCTCGGTGAAGTTTACCCAGCTCTCAACACCGCGGATCTCGCCCATAACGTTTACCATTCCGCGAGAGATAGTGAAGTTGTCCGCGCCGTAGCTCGCAGCCTCCTCCTTATCGGTATAGATGTAAGCTACCTTGGGAGAAGCGAGCTGGATCTTGAGGGTGAACTTTGCTCTGAGCTGAATAAAGAACAGCTCGTCCGCATAGAGATTTTTGTAAATCGTCGAGGTGTCAAACTTTCGCTCCATAAGGAAGGATGCCACGCGGAAGGTCTCTGAGCTTGTGGAATCATATCTGAATCTGCCCGAGTCGGTGACCATACCAGTGTAAAGAGTCTTTGCGGCAATGTCAGAAACGGTAAGTCCGCCCGCCATACACATAGCGGCAACAAGTCCCGCGCAGCTCTCATAGGAGGTTGCGACGACCTCCTCGTCGCAGATCTTTTCTACGAAAAGGTGGTGATCCATTCTTGCGGTTGCCTCTGCAAGAGTATATCTGTCATCGGAGATCAGCGACTTTGCCGAGGTGTCAAGCACAATAGCAAGCGCGCCGCTGTAAAGCTCATCGGAGATCTCATCCATAGGCTGTGTTAGCATAAATGCATAACGGGGTGTCAGGTCGCCAACCGCGTACACCTCTTTATGAGGATAGGTATCCTTGATAGCGTGTAAAAGTCCAAGCTGGCTTCCCAGAGCATCACCGTCGGGATTCTTGTGACGGTGAATAATAATTCTGTCGTATTTTTCGATTAACGAGAGTATTTTTTCAAACATTTCATGTCCTTTCAGGCTAATAGCACCCACAAAAATCATTAACTTAAATATTATATCATAGATTGACGAAAAATGCAACGAAAAATTTTTGGCTTTTGACTAATCAAATGGAAAAATTGCATTTCTGCATTCTTCAATAATTTAAGTGTTTTTATACTTGTATACGATCCTTTTAAGATAAAAGATTAAATATTTATTTTAATGCCAATTTTTGCTTTGACTTTTTGTACAGTTTTCACAAAGTTATATTTATAAAATATATATATACTGTTGACATTAGTGCATTTCAATGTTAAAATATTATGACGCCGAATGACCAAACGGTATTTTCCGTATCGGCGGCGGAAAGGAAATTCAATTATGAACAACCTACATAAAAACTTTGGCTTCCGACATAAAAGTGGAATTTTGCTTCCCATAAGCTCCCTTCCCTCTCGGTACGGAATAGGTTCTTTTGGTAAAAGTGCATATGATTTTGTAGACTTCCTTGAGGAAACGAAAACTAAGTGCTGGCAGGTATTGCCCCTAAATCCCACCTCATACGGTGACAGCCCCTATCAGTCCCCCGCGGCTGTTGCGGGCAACCCCTATTTTATCGACCTTGACCTTCTCGCGAAGGCAGGTCTGCTCACCAAAAATGAGCTTAAGGAAAACCGCCACGACACCCTAAGAGTTGATTACGGCTGGCTTTTCAATACAAGATACACCGTTCTCCGTAAAGCATACGCCAGATTCCTTGAAAAAGGCGGAAACAAGTCCGCGGCATACAAGAAGTACGTGAAGTGCAACGTTCACTGGCTTCCCGACTACTCGCTCTTTATGGCTCTCAAGGTTCATTACAACCACGCGGTATGGACCTCCTGGGCAGAGGAGCACAAGGACATAAAGCAAGCGAGAGCCCACAGGGCAGACTTTGAAGCAGAATGTGGCTTCTGGGAGTGGATCCAGTATGAATTCAGCACCCAGTGGCAGGCACTTCTCTCCTACGCACACAGCAAGGGAATTGTGATCATAGGCGATATGCCCATATACGTTGCACACGACAGTATGGACGTATGGCAGGCGCCCGAGCAGTTCCTCCTTGACGAGAACTACAATCCCACCGTGGTTGCAGGCTGTCCTCCCGACGGCTTCTCCCCCGACGGTCAGCTCTGGGGCAACCCCATCTATGACTGGGATCTTATGGAGACTGACGGCTTCTCCTGGTGGCAGAAGAGAGTTGCAGAGAGCTTCAAGCTCTACGATATTCTCCGTATAGACCACTTCAGAGGCTTTGCGGGATATTATAACATTCCCTACGGCGACACCACCGCAAGAGGCGGTAAGTGGGACAGTGCTCCCGGTATCGCCCTCTTCAGAACTATTGCAAGAAACTTCCCCAAGGCGAAGATCATCGCAGAGGACCTTGGATTTATCACTCCGGACGTCAGAGAGCTGCTTGACGACTGCGGCTTCCCGGGTATGAAAATACTTCAGTTTGCCTTCTATGACGACGACGCGGAGTATCTTCCCAGAATGTATCCTCACTCTAACTGCGTTGTTTACTCGGGATCACACGATGCCGACTGCACGAAGAGCTGGATCAAGAACCTTAGCGAAAGGTCGGTAAAGGCTCGTTTCAGAAATGAATGCCCCTCTCGCAAGGGACAGAGCCGTACCTACGACGTAATCGAGCTTGCGATGTCCAGCCGCGCAAATCTCGCAGTCATTCCTATGCAGGATTATCTTGAGCTTACCAACGAGGAGGGCAGAATGAATACCCCCGCCGTTGCAGAGGGCAACTGGAACTGGCGTCTCTCGAAGAGATACAGAACCGCATCTCTCACCGCTAAGATCAAGGATATGACCGTGCGCAACAAGCGCGCTACTAAATAATTTAAGTTTATTATTAAATTTATATACGAAAGGAAACCTTATACTATGACAAAGCGTATATTATCTTTTGTTCTCGTAGTAGTAATGCTTCTTGGAATTTGCGTGAGCACAGCGTCCTGCGTTCAGCTCGAGGAGTTTATCGGCTATGAGAATCTGCCTGAGGATTATTTGGATAAATATTATCCCAACGGCGTTGGCGGCGGCGAAGGCAATAATGATGACATTATTGTTGACAATAGCAACAACCACCACGATCCCGAGGTAGAAAGACTTCCCGGACATAATCTTATTACTTTCTTCTGGAACAACCCCCTTTGGGTAAAGGATCCCGCGAAACTCGCCAAATGTGACATTTGGTGTTGGTGGGACGGTGGCGAAGGCGGCGGCCGTATGATGAAGCAGTGCGAATACGGCGCAATGCTTACCCTTAATATTCCCGAGGATGTTACGGAGGTTGGATTTATAGTACGTACCAACTGCTCTGATCCCGGAGGAACATCCTGGGGTAATGCAAACAAGGACTGCGGTCCCGACGACCTCTTTGCTACCATCGAAGGTCCCGACACCTTCATTTACATGCGCGGTGGTAAGAGCGACGCTAACCAATATCACAGCTATGACGGAGGAAAGACCTTGGTACCAATTCAAAAGTTCAACCTTGCAGGTATGGTAGACACTAACAAGATTGAATACATTATTACTCCTGCTACAAAGTTTACAGATATCAGCCAGTTCAAGATCTACGATGGTGACAGAGAGATCAAGATCACCGGTGTAAACAGCCTTAACAGAAAGAGTACCAGCGGTATCATTACCGTTGATGAGACTCTCGACATTACAAAGACCTATACTGTAAAGCTTGACGGATTTGAGACCGAAAAGCCCGTAGTTCCTACCGATATCTTCGATACCGATGCGTTTGCTGCACAGTATCACTATGATGGCAACGATCTCGGTGCTGTTATAAACGGCAATAAGACTACCTTTAAGGTATGGGCTCCTACCGCATCAAAGGTTGTTCTTAACCTGTTTGAGAGCGGTCACGAGGGCGAAGCATACAAGACCGTTGAAATGACTCGCGGCACGAAGGGTGTTTGGTCTCACACCGAGACTTGCGGTCACGGCACCTACTACACCTACTCGGTAACCACAGCGGTTGGCACCCAGGAGGCTGTTGACCCTTATGCAAAGGCAGCGGGTCTTAACGGAAATCGCGGAATGGTAGTTGACCTCGACTCCACAGACCCTGAGGGCTGGGCAGAGGATCAGAAATTCAATACCGGCATTGACAGCTACTCCGATGCTGTTGTATGGGAGATCCACATAAGAGACTTCTCCAATACCATTGATTTCGGTAGCGACGAGGCAAACGAACAGTATCGCGGTAAATACCTTGCGTTCACCCAGGAGGGGCTTGTAAATGCGAACGGCATCCCCGTTGGTATTGATTACCTCAAGGAGCTTGGCGTTAACTTCGTTCACATTCTTCCTATGTACGACTATGCAACCGTTAAGGAAGAGGATCCCGACAGCGGCTTCAACTGGGGCTACGACCCCAAGAACTACAACGTTCCCGAAGGCAGCTATTCTACCGATCCCTACAACGGTGAGGTTAGAATCAACGAGCTGAAGCAGATGGTTATGGCTCTTCACGAGGCAGGCATCGGCGTTGTTATGGACGTTGTTTACAACCACACCTATGATAAGAACGCTTCCTTCAACAGAATAGTTCCTTATTACTATTACAGATATAAGTCAAACGGCGCAAACTCCTCCGGCTCCGGCTGCGGTAACGATACCGCTTCCGAGAGATACATGTACGGTAAGTTTATGGTTGATTCCACCAGCTACTGGATGGATGAGTACAATCTTGACGGCTTCCGTTTCGACCTTATGGGTCTTCACGACGTCAACACCATGCAAGCAGTTGAAAGCGCGGTTCATAAGCTCAATCCTCAGGCTATCCTTTACGGTGAGGGCTGGACTATGATGCAGAACTCCTATCAGCCCTCTCTCAGAGCGGCTACTCAGGACAACATCTCACGTATCAAGCCTACTAACGGCGGTATCGGTGCAGTTGCAGTATTCAACGATATCATCCGTACAGGTCTTAAGGCTGAGAGTGATGATGCATCCAAGGGCTATATCAACGGCAAGACCGACGATTACACCAGAAGAAGAGTTCTCTTCGGCGTTAATGGAGGTAACGGTTCGGGCGCAGGTGCCAACTGGAGCACTCCAACATCAATGGTTGTTAACTACATGTCCGCCCACGACAACTCTACCCTTTGGGATAAGCTTACCGTGGCTAACGGCAATAGCTCCAAGCAGACAAGACTTGCAATGAACCGCCTCGGTGCTACCATACTCTTCGTTTCCAAGGGCATCGTATTCTTCCAGGCAGGTGAGGAAATGCTTCGTACTAAGCCCAACGACAAGTACGACACAGGCTACGATCACAACTCCTACAAGTCCTCTGACGAGATCAACAATCTTAAGTGGGACACTCTCAGCGCAACCTCCGACGAGTACAAGATGTTCCAGTATTACGCAGGCCTTTGCGCTATCAGAACAGGTATTGATATCTTCACCAACAATACCAGCTTCACCACTTACGCTCACAGTGACAACTCCGGCTTCTCCATTAAGATTGAGGACGGCAAGGGCGGACACGCGCTTGTAATCGTTAACCCCGATCAGTACAATTCCATCAGCTACGGTCTCGATAGAAGCTATGAGCTTATTTGTAACGGCGTGACCGCTGGCACAACAAGCATTGAAACCAAGAGCGGAACAGTTAGCGTTCCTCCTCTCTCTGCGTACATTCTTGTTACCAGCAACCTGCTTCCCAACAACTAATAAAATTAGGGGATGCTTCATTTAAGCATAACCGAACAAAAAGGTAGAGGTGTTTTAATGAAGTGAACCCCAAATAGTTCACAAAAAGAAAAAAGACGTCTACGAAAGGGGCTGTCTCATTTGACGAGAGCGAAAAAATCCGAAAAGGATATGAAAAAACCTTTAACCGAACAAAAATTGCAAATAAGACAGTAAAAGGTTGAAATTCTGCGAATTTCTTCGGTTTTTATGGTTTTTTTCTACCGCCGTTTGCTTTCTCTCCCCGTATGTATATACGCCTTCGGGTCGCAAAGCGACGCTTCTCGCCTAAATCTGACTATCCCCAAAAAGAGGCTGCCACAAATTTGCATTTGAGGCTGCCTCTTTTATGCTGATTAAAGATAGCCGGCCTG
>JAZNZI010000023.1:0-8270 GCA_045594865.1 Eubacteriales bacterium
GTGCAAAGATTCTTGCCAAGGCTGTAAACTGTGAGAATCCCCACAACGGCAACCCCTGCAACTGCTGTGAGGCATGCCGTAGCATTGATGCAGGCATCGCTACCGACGTTATTGAGATGGACGCGGCAAGCAACAACGGTATCAACGACGTAAGAGATATGCAGGACGAGATAGCTTTCACTCCCGCGCTTCTTAAATACAGAGTTTACATTATTGACGAGGTTCATATGATGTCGGGACAGGCGTTCAACGCGCTGCTCAAGACGCTTGAAGAGCCTCCCACATACGTTATTTTTATACTTGCAACCACCGAGTATCATAAGCTGCCGACCACCATCGTGTCCAGATGCCAACGCTTTGATTTCAAGCGTATTTCCACCGACGTAATTATCTCAAGACTTCTTGAAATATCAAAATCCGAGGGAATTGATATTACCGACGATGCAGCAAGAGTTATTGCCAGAGTTTCCAGGGGAGGTATGCGTGATGCTATCAGCCTGCTTGAGCTTTGCGCGGGTGCAAATACCAAAATTGACGAGACTCTTGTATTTAACACCGTGGGCAGCGGAAACCGCGAGAGCGCATTCAAAATTATCGAGGCGGTTGGAAAGTCCGACTATGAAACTGTTTATTCTATCATCAACGATATCGTTATGAAGAGCGGCGATCTCTCTGTTTTCTGGCAGGAGATAATCGATGCTTACCGCGACGTTATGATCGTTAAAAACAGCGATAGGGCAAAGATATATCTTGACCTTACCGATGCCGAATACAGCTATCTCTCGGAGATTGCTTCGACTTATACTATGTCCCGTCTTAACTATCATACCACTATGATGGAGAAGGCTATGGCGGATATGCAGCGCGCCATCAATTCCAAGCGCGCTATTGCCGAGATCACTCTGACGCGTATGTGCGACGCCCGTCTTTCTACCTCGGGCGAGGCGCTTGCCCTTCGACTTGAAGAGCTTGAAAAGACTGTCAAAATGATGAGGCTCGGGGTTCCCGCATATGCTCCCGCTCCTAAGGCCGATGAACAAAAAAAACAAAAAACTGAACAAAAAAACGAGCAGAAACCCGTAGCTCCCACGCCTCAAGAGAAAAAGGAGCAGCCCTTGTCGCTCTATGCGGAGTGGGGTGCGGTTCTTAAAAAGATATCCGAGCTTAAACGTTCGCTCTCCGCAGGCTTTGCAGGTGCGTCTGTTTACACCAACGGCTGCGGTAGATTTGTAATCAGAATGAGCGGCTTCTTCGCGGATAACCTTAAGTCAAATGCCAACGATATGGCAATAATCAAGGGTGTTCTTGCCGAGCAGGAGGGAACTACCCCTGATAGAATCGAGCTGGTTATCGAGGATAACGCAGGCCGAGCAGGCGGCGCGACAGATAGCGACAGCATAGAAGACTTTTTTGGATAATTTTAGTTTGGAGGAAATATAAATGAAGGTAAGATTACCCCAGGGAATGGGCGGCGGCCCTTCCAATATGCAGTCCATGCTCAAGCAGGCTCAGAAAATGCAGGAGGAGATGGCTGAAAAGCAGGCTGAGCTTGAGGAGCGCGAGTACGACGTTGCTGCAGGCGGCGGCGTAATTAACATAAAGATCAACGGTAAGAAGGAGATCCTTTCGGTAAAGATTGATCCCGAGGTTATTGATCCCGATGATGCAGAAACTCTTGAAGACCTTATTGTTGCCGCTGTAAACGAGGCTATCAAGAAGGTTGAGGCTGTTTCCGCCGAGGAGATGCAGAAGATCACAGGGTCTATGAATCTTCCTGCTGGTATGTTCTAAGCTATGGCAGAGTATATTGCTCCTATTCAGAGGCTTATTGAGGAGTTCCGCAGGCTCCCGGGTGTCGGCAGCAAGACTGCTGCGCGCTATACCTTTGCCGTTCTTAATCTGACCGAGGAGGAGGCGGCAGGCTTTGCCGATGCAATAAACGGCGTCAAGCGCGATGTTCACAGATGTCCCGTCTGCTTTGGACTCTCCTCATCTCCCGAGGAATGTGAGATCTGCAGAAACGAGTCGAGAGATCACTCGGTTATCTGTGTTGTCGAGCAACCGAAGGACGTTATGGTTATGGAAAAGGTGCGCGGCTATCGCGGCGTTTACCACGTTCTCGGCGGAGTTCTTTCTCCTATTGATAACGTCACCCCCGATGATCTTACCATAAACGAGCTTCTCGCAAGGGTAGAGGCGGGTGAGGTATCCGAGATTATTATTGCAACAAATCCCACACCCCACGGCGACACCACCGCCGCATATCTTGCAAGAGTGCTTGAGCCATACGGCATCAGTGTTTCAAGGCTTGCCTACGGTATTCCCGTTGGCGGAGATATTGAGTATGCCGACGAGGTCACGCTCTATCGCGCCATGGAGGGCAGAAGATATTTTAATTAAATATTTATTTAAAAAGGACGAACTTCGGCTCGTCCTTTTTTCTTTTTATGCACTTATATTGCGGCGCACTTGTATTTGAGGCGCAGATTATCCGCGATCATAGCGATAAACTCCGAGTTGGTGGGCTTTCCGCGGCTGTTCTGGATCGTATAGCCGAAGTAGGCGTTAAGGGTGTCTATATCCCCTCTGTCCCAGGCTACCTCTATGGCGTGGCGAATTGCTCGCTCAACTCTTGAGGTGGTTGTCTGGTATTTCTTTGCAACGGTGGGGTAAAGCACCTTTGTCACCGAGTTGATAACATCGTTGTCCTCAATAGTCATAAGAATAGCAGTTCTCAGATACTGATATCCCTTGATATGCGCGGGAACACCGATCTGATGAATGATCTTCGTCACCTGAGCCTCCAGATCTGTGGCAGCGGAGAAGGATGGCTTCATCTCGCTTCTTGCGCGAAGCCTGAGGAGAGAATCAATATGTGCCGTGAGAGAGGAGCTGTCAAAAGGCTTGATAATGCAGATATCTGCGCCCGCCTCGGATGCTTCGACGAGAACATTCTGTTTGCTTATGGGTGACATTAATATAAAGGAAGGCTTGGATTTAAGATTGCTTTTCTGGACAGTCCTGATGATACCGATGCCGTCAATGACGGGAAGCCAGAGATCCACGAGGGCCAGATCGTAAGAGCCGCCGAGAAGCTTGGTTTTTGCCGACTCACCGTCGGAGGATTCGTCAATATTTTGGAAGCCCGCCTTGGATAAAAAGTCGATTATTCTTTTTCTTTCTTCGGTATTTTCGTCACAAATTAGTATTTTAGCCGTGTTTTCCATATTTATTTCTCCTTATTTTGATAATTTATTGGTAAAATTTGGTATTTTCACGAACAACATCATTTTATCATATAATTTATAGAAAATCAAGGTGTAAAAGTGCGAAAAAATCTTTGTATGTTCAAGGTACAAAATTGGTAAAATTTACCAATTCTCAAGGTCGAAACTACAATTTTTGATAAAAAAACAGAAAAAAAGACAAACAGGAAAAAATGGAAAAATCGGGAAAAAGACATATCTGTGAATAATAAGGAAAATATTTGTAAATTCGCTTGAAATGATAAAATAAACGTGATATAATGTATGTGGTGAAAATTGCTTAATTTTTCAAAATAATGTAAGGAGTGTGTATTTTATGAATACTAACGTCACAAAAAACAGCTTTGTTAATCAGTGGATATCCGAGATGGTAGAGCTTGTTAAGCCCGAGAACATCGTCCTTATCGACGGTAGCGAGGAGCAGGCAGAGCTTCTTCGTGCCGAGGCTTGCCGCACCGGCGAGATGATCAAGCTTAATCAGGACGTCCTCCCCGGATGCTATCTTCATAGAACTGCTATAAACGACGTTGCAAGAGTAGAGGACAGAACCTTTATCTGCACCACCAAGAAGGAGGATGCGGGTAATATTAATAATTGGATGGATCCTTCCGAGTGCTATGAGAAGCTCTCCAAGCTTTATAGCGGCTCCTATAAGGGAAGAACTATGTACGTTATTCCTTATTCTATGTCGGTTGTTGGCTCTGATTTTGCAAAGTACGGCATTGAGCTTCGCGATTCTATTTATGTCGTTCTCAATATGCTTATTATGACTCGCGTAGGACTTAACGTTCTTGACGCTCTCGGTGACAGCCCCGACTTTATCAAGGGACTTCACGCGCGTGCAGAGCTTGACGCGGAGAAGAGATATATCTGTCATTTCCCCGAGGACAATACCATCTGGTCGGTAAACTCCGGCTACGGCGGAAACGTTCTCCTCGGTAAGAAGTGCTTTGCGCTTCGTATCGCATCCTACCTCGGTAGAAAAGAGGGCTGGATGGCAGAGCATATGCTTATCCTTGGCGTTGAAACTCCCGATGGTGACGTTAAGTACATAAGTGCTGCGTTCCCCTCTGCCTGCGGTAAGACCAACCTGGCAATGCTCATTCCTCCCGAGATATATAAGAGCAAGGGATATAAGGTTTGGTGCGTAGGTGACGATATTGCCTGGCTTCGTGTAGGTCAGGACGGCAGACTCTGGGCGGTTAACCCCGAGAACGGATTCTTCGGCGTTGCTCCCGGTACTAACGAGAAGTCTAATCCCAACGCGCTTCATACCTCTATGAAGAACGCGATATTCACCAACGTTTGTCACAACCTTGACGACAACACCGTTTGGTGGGAGGGACTTAACGATAATCCTCCTCACAATGCTCTTAACTGGAAGGGCGAGAAGTGGGATTACACCAAGTATGACAAGGCAGATAAGGTAAACACTTCGGGCGCGCATCCCAACTCCAGATTTACAGCAATGGCAGACAACTGCCCCTGCATCTCCGATAAGTTCAGCGATCCTGCGGGCGTCCCTATTTCTGCTATCGTATTCCGCGGCAGACGTGCAAAGACCGCGCCCCTCGTATATCAGTCAACCTCCTGGCAGCACGGTACCTTTGTTGGCTCTATTATGGCATCCGAGACCACCGCTGCGGCAGCAGGCGCAGTTGGTGTAGTTCGTCGTGATCCTATGGCTATGCGTCCCTTCGTTGGTTATGATATGGGCGACTACTGGGCACACTGGTTGAGTATGGGTAAGGTTATCAAGCACGCGCCTAAGATCTTCCACGTAAACTGGTTCAGAACCGATGACGAGGGACACTTCATCTGGCCCGGCTTCGGTGACAATATGAGAGTTCTTATGTGGATTCTCGCTCGTTGCGAGGGCAAGGTTTCTGCGGTTGAAACTCCTATCGGCTACGTTCCCAATGCCGAGGATATCAATATCGAGGGACTTGACCTTGACCTTGAAACTGTAAGAGAGCTTCTCTCGGTCGATAAGGAGCTTTGGCTCGAGGATTGCCATGCGATCCGTGAGTTCTATAAGCAGGTTGGCGACAGAGTTCCCGCCGAGCTTTACGACGAGCTTGCTGCTCTTGAGGAGCGTCTTTCTAAATAATCAAGATAAAAAACGAGGCAGAGCCAAATTTGGCTCTGCCTTTTTGATTATAAGTATTAATCTATTCCTTTGCCTTGATTATCTTCACGGGCTTGATAGCCTTGATCTTTATCATCGGGAAAATGAGCGAAACAAAGGCGAGCGCAAAGATAAGAATACAGTTCATCAGTGCGATTTCAGGCTTAAAGGTTAAGAACTGTAAGTCGGGTAGCGTCCAACTGGGCGCAATTCTGTGAATTGACTCGATAAGTATATCGTTCGCCACGTCAATAAACAGATAATATCCAAGCGTTGACAGTCCGCAGGTAAGTAGCGCGATAAGTCCCACCTGAAGCCCGAACACTACGCCGATAGAACCGTTCTTCGTGCCAAGCGCTTTCAGTATTCCTATCTCGTGCATCTTGTCGTTTATCATTTTTGACGCAAAGTTCATCAGTATAAAGATAACGCCAATATAAAGGAAAATAGAAATCAGTTCGAATATAGGAATAAACACATCCACAGCCCTCGTCATTGAGTGAATACCCTCAATAGATACGCTTTGCGGCTCATAGTTCAGCTCGCCCGCCACGTCAAGCGCCTTGCCGATACCATCCGTGCCGTCAAGGTAGAGGGAACTGTAATAGACATCATTTTTTACAAGATCGTCTGCTAACTTGTTTCCTATAAAGTTCGTTGTGCTTTTACTGCGAAGTCCAATAATCGTAATCTCTCCAGAGAACAAAGGATCTGTCATATCTACGTCATACTGACGGTATTGGGTAAGCTTTGCAGTATGGGGAACAAAGGTGTTAAGAGTGAGTGGATCATAATCCGTACCAAAGATCTCGTTGTATTGCTCATAGTTCATAATCATCGAATTTCCCGGCAAGGTTTCTCTGTCACTTGTGGTGTATGATCTAATAAATTTCCTGTTTTCATCATAAAAGGCGCAGAAGGAATAGCCGTTTACGGTATAGGTTGCAAGCTTTTCGATAGTCACTCCGTCGGGAATTTCAATATAGTCGGATAGCCTTGATTTTTTCCACGACCAACCATTCTCAACCGTTTCGCCATTTAGACCAAGTCCCTTTCCACTTTCGTAGTTCAGCTGATCCTTGCTTGGTGAACTACCGTCACTGAATACAAGGGTTGCGTTTTCAAGTGCAAAAAGCTGATACAAGGGATTTTCATTTACGTCAAATTCCTTTTCAGTCACACCAAAGGCAATGCGGATATATTTTGCTCTCTCGGGTATTATTGGAGTAGAGAAGGTGTATCGCCAAGCGTCTCTTAATACATTATCAGGCTCATTTCCGCAACAAAGATATTTTCCATCAGAACTCAACATAAACGCATCGTTTATTACAATCTTTTGTTCGGAAACAAGAATTTGTTCTGCCACCATTGCCGAATAGCTTTCGACAAAATCGGAATTCGTAGTGTAGGTATATCCGAGATTTTTATATACCTCGTTGAGAAAAGCAGTAAATGCCTCATCCTCAAACATTTGGCTTGCGGTTGCAAATTGATTTTTTTCAACTCTGTCAAATAGATCGGCGTGGCGCTCCTTATAACCGGTGTTAATTATACCGTTAATAGTGAAATTACAGTACGTCCAGTTAGATGGATTATGTTTTCCGAGCAGATCTTCGTATGTTTTACCTTTATATCGAGCGTTGGTTGCCAAAATTGAATCTGCAACGTAGTCGGTTATTATTATGCCATACGGCACAAATTCATCAAGACAAGCCGCATATGGGTCCTCACCAAACTTACGCTCGATAAACTCATCGTCAATTATTATGGTTCCAAAGGTTTCGTTCATATAGAAACCGTTAAAGTGAGAGGCTACTACACCGCAATAGCTTGAATAGCTTGTTATTGGCAAAGTGATATTAAGAACGGGATAAATCTTTCCCTTGTATCCCTTGTCATAGAATTTTTGTATATCAGCCTCGTCAAGCGCAACGTGGAAATTGCCGTCAACACGAGCCTCTGTCGCATCATCTAAAACCTTGTTAAGCAAAAGTGAGCTTTGTTTAGACTTCGCCATCTCGTCGGCTATAATATGGCTGCCATCAAATTGAACTATGGTCTGCGCCAGCGCCATTATAACCATAATAACCGATACCATAAAGGCAGAGAAGGAGATAACAAGAGTTTTGTTTTTCAAAAACTTACCTGAAAGATTTAGTTCCTTGCCGGGCGAGAGGCTCTTGTTCTCAATTTTGGTTTTCGGGGATTTGCCAAAAATCTCAGGGCTGTCAATAAATTTGTCGGCGCGTTTGATAAATCTTTTATTAAGATTATCATTTATAAAATCAATATCTCTATCCTTCAGTACCAAGCCGTCGGGATAGACAAGCTCACCATTTGAAAGCGTCATTTCATCGGCAAACTCAGGGTTTCTTGACTTATCCGAGATGATCTTACCCTTTGAAAGCTCAATAATGCGGTCTGCGTAGGAGTTTGCATCATTTATATTGTGGGAAACGATAAGTATAAGACAGTCCTTTGACAGCTCTTTCAGTAGCTCAACGATAGCCTTTGCAGTGTGGGTGTCAAGATTTCCCGTAGGCTCGTCCGCAAGGATTATGCGAGGATTCTTGACGATAGCTCTTGCTATTGCAACCCTCTGTTGCTCGCCGCCCGAAAGCTCGGTGGGGTATCTGTCCTCATAGCCCGTGAGGTCAACCTTTTCAAGCGCCGCCTTGACAAGCTCCTTGTCCTCGATTCTGCGTAGGTTAAGGGACAAAACAATATTCTCGTACACCGTCAGCTCGTCTATAAGGTGATAGTCCTGGAAGATAAAGCCGATGTGGGTGTTGCGGTAATTACAGAAGTCCTTTTCCTTGAAAGTAGAAAGATCGTTTCCGTCAACCTCAATAGTACCGCTTGAGATGCTGTCAAGT
>JAZNZI010000024.1:0-10380 GCA_045594865.1 Eubacteriales bacterium
CTTAACCGCCTTTTTGTCCTTATATTCAGGATCGATAAGAGCCGCAAGGGGCTTCTCTGTCTCGTGGTTGTCGATCATCTTCTGCGCCTTTGCTCTCATCTCGATATACTCGTCGGTGACGATGCGAGCGCACTTTGCCACGCCGATAACAAGCTCGTAGCGGTTGAACTCGTCATTTGTAAGCTGTTTCACTGTAGGATAAATCATTTTTATTCTCCATTCTGCCTCTTGGGCCTCATAAATTAACTGTTTTGTTTAGAGGATTATTCCTCTTCCTCCTCGTCATCCTCGACGGTATCGTCGGAAAGACGGTTTGTGATAGTCTCCGTCTGTATTGCAGACAGAATGACGTGCTCGGAGTCGGTGATGATAACCGATCTTGTACGTCTGCCGCAGGAAACGTCAATAACTCTGCCATCCTCCTTTGCATCGCGAACAAGCCTCTTGATAGGCTCGGAGTCGGGAGATGCAATAGCAACGATACGGCCCGCGGAAACCATATTGCCAAATCCTATGTTGATGAATTTCATAACCGACCTCTCTTATTCAACGTTCTGAATTTGTTCTCTAATTTTTTCCAATTCGCCCTTCATATTTACAACTATGCGGGCGATTTTTGCATTATTTGCCTTTGAGCCTATGGTATTGGTCTCGCGGTTAAGCTCCTGCATAAGAAAGTCGAGCTTTCTGCCAGAGGGCTCGTTTGCAGCACAGATATCATAGAATGCGCCGAAGTGAGATCTGAGCCTTACAAGCTCCTCGTCAATGGCGATCTTATCTGCCCAGATAGCGCACTCGGTAAGCAGGCGGTTCTCATCGGGAGTGATCTTGGCATCCGCAAGGAAGCTCCTGATCTTTTCCTCCAGCTTATCGCGATAACCTACGGTGTCCTCAAGAGAGATCTTCTCAACCTCGTCGGCATAGGAGCGGACGAGCTCGATCTTAGCCTTGATGTCGGTCTCTGCCTTAGCGCCCTCACGCTCGCGCATTTCATTATATCCTGCGATCGCCTCGTCAAGCACCGAGCGGAACAGCTCCCACTCTGCCTCAAGATCCTCCTCAGGCTTATCATAGGTGAATATCTCCTGATTTCTGGCAACCGTCATAACGCTGATATCATCGCGAAGACCGAACTCCTCGGAAAGACGGCGCAGAGCCGAGAGATAGCTCTCAAGATATGCCGTGTCAAGACCTACGTTGCCAACGCCCGAGGTGTGATTGTCAACGGTGACGAAGACATCAACCTTTGCTCTGGCAACCGCTGTCTTACGGATATGCTCCTTTATACGCTCCTCAAGGAAAACGTATGCTCTCGGAAGCTTTACGTTGCAGTCAAAGAAGCGGGAGTTTACACTCTTTATTTCAATGGTAATATCCTTGGCTTCGCCCTGGTGCTTTGCTCTGCCAAAGGCAGTCATACTTTTAATCATTACTTTTCCTCCCGGTTTGTAGGAAGCTTTTTCTTAGGCTTTTTTGAAAGAGCCTTCAGCTCAGCAGTAAAGGAATCTATGTCCTTGAAATCTCTATATATAGAAGCGAAGCGAATGTATGCGACGATGTCACACTCCTTTAATCTGGTGAGAACCATCTCGCCGATATCGGTAGAGGTGATCTCGGTGATAATAGCATTCATAAGCTCCTGCTCTATGGAGAGCGCGATGGCATCGGCATCCACGGCGCGCTTCTGGCAGGCGATCTTGATGCCGCGAGCAAGCTTATGCTTATCAAAGAACTCACGTCTGCCGTCACGCTTGATAACCGCGATCGGAACGGTATCAACAACCTCATAGGTATTAAACCTCTTACCGCAGGAAATGCACTCGCGTCTACGCTTTATACTTGTGCCATCTTGGGTAGGTCTGGAGTCAAGCACTCTGGAGTCGGGATAACTGCATAAGGGACATTTCATCTGTTCTTCGCCTTTCTAAGCAAAATACATACTTTTAATTAAAAACATATTTAATCAGTATATTATAACATAAATATCTAAAAAAGTAAAGTATTTTTATAAAAAAAGGCTCGGCGGTATGCCGAGCCTGAGTATATTACTGTTATTTTGCCTTTTTGAGAGAGGAGAGCTTGCCCGCTACCCAAGCAGAGAATTTCTCCATAAAGCCGATGCGAAGCTTTGCAAACCACTTGAAAGTAAGAGGCCATACGCTACCCGCAAAAAGAACGATAAGGAAATAGCGAACCGCGCGTGCCACCATCTCATTTCCAAAGAGAGCGGTAAGAGGTGAACTAAGTCCTGACTTAATGGCAAGAACTCCAAGGAGTCCGAGAACAAGTTTAATTATCTGCGCGTACCAACGGCCCTTCGTCTCAAATTTAATAACAGTGCGGTCGAGTATGTATACGGGAATAAGACCAAGGGTGCATCCGAAGAGGGTGCAGGCGTTTTTAAGTCCGCTGTTATAGTTGTGAGGATCAAGAGTAGTGTCACCCGAGATAGCTAAAACGTAGCCGAGGAATCCAAGAGAGAGAAGCACGGATACGCCAACGATCCAGGGCATAAACCTATTCATTCTCTCATCGGTCTTGAACATGGGGCGAACAAGAAGAATAAGTGCCAGAGCTACGAGCAGAGAAACTACTACGTCAAGGGGTGTATGAACACCAAGATACATTCTGGAAAAAGCGACCAGAGCGATAATGGTGACGCAGATAGCGGTTTTCCACTTTTTAGGATCAAAAGCACAGATCGAGCCGAATGTTCCTGCAACGTTCTGCGTGTGTCCCGAGGGGAAGGAATAGCCTGTAGCCTCTTCGACAGCAGAATCAACAACATCAAATTCAGGATCGATTATCCAAGGACGAGGCACGCGGAAGAAGAGCTTTGCAATCTGGTTGACAACGGTACCTGCAAGTCCTGTAATAAGAACGAAGTAGCCTTCCCTCTTATTGATGCACCAGAAAACAACGATAGCAACAACAAGAAAATAGGTTTCCTCGCCAAGATGAGTGATAGTTGAGAAGAACCAATCAAACACAGGATTTCTTATACTTTCAAGAAAATAGAGAAAGGGGATACAAGCCACAGCAAGACTTTCCATAAAAGCCATATTTAAACCTCCCGTCTGAAGACAGACTTAAATTTTAAACAAATAGAGATATATTCCGATCCACTGAACGACTGCGCCCGCAAGCACGAAGAAATGCCAGATAAAATGGCTGACGCGAGTGCGGATCAGAAATGGTATGATTCCAAGGGTATACAGGATTCCGCCGCCAAGGATCCAAAGGGCGAGCGAAAGGTTAGTAGCAAACATCTCGGGCAGAAGCATCAACGCGCTCCATCCAAGTAAAACGTACATAGGAATATGCACAAATCTAAGCTTCGACGGTCCGAAAACGCCGACCAAACTTACTCCCGCAGCGATTACAGCCCATTGCACAGCGAAGAAAATGAAGCCGAAAAGATTTCCGAAGAAGCAAAGAAGCACAGGAGCAAATGTTGCTCCGATAAGAATGTAGATGGAGCAATAATCAAAGCGGTGGAAGAGCCTTTTCACAGCACTGCCGTGAGCAAAGGCGTGATAAAGGCAGCTTGACATAAAGAGTATAAACAACCCTGCAAAGTAGATTGATGCTGATAGGTACTCAAGAGGGGTTTCAGCCTCGGCAAGCATCAGACCAAATGCAACAATTGCAAATATAGCTCCAAGCCCGTGGGTGATAGAATTTCCTATTTCCTCAAGTACCGGGCGCTTCGGTGGATTTACGGGTTGCTTCTTCCCTACCGTGCTATAGTACTCGGACAGTGCAAGGTCATATTCCTGCTCGGCTGCATCTAATGCGCTGTGGTATTTTTCCTCGGCTGCCGTCAGCAGCTTTTTATACTCCAGCCTTGCTCCTTTTTTCACTTTTTTGAAATTCTTTTTTATTTCTTTTTTCGTCATTTTTTGATTAAAAGCGGAATTATGCTAACTAAACTTGGCTTATTTTGACAGAATTAGGCACAAAACTTGAATTTTGATAATAAGTGATGCGCCGAAAATATGATGAAAATATTGATTTGTTGATACAAATAATGGGGGCAATTACGCCTCAAGAAGGCCTCTTACGCACTCTGCTATTCTCTCATCCTTGCAATTAGCAAAGAAGTATTCCTTAAACCTTTTGCCCGAGAGTGCACCAACGGTAAGATCACGGTCAAGATGCTCGAGGATGTAAACAAGGTCGTTGTGAGTGACCTTCTTGACCTCGTCAAGAATTCTTTTATTTCTCTGCTCGGGCAATGCTCTCTCGCGAGGATAACCAAGTCCCCACTCGGAAACGAAAAGCTTTTCAAATACGTACTGAAGATTAAGCTCACAGCCCCAGCCCCAGCCCTTTGCAAAGGGCATAGAGATCGCGTTGCCGTTATTTACCTGGGTGAACTGATATGCGTCTGTGGGGTCTACAACGTGGCCACAGAGCACACCGGGAAATGCATTGCAAGCAAGCATAGCGCCCTCGCCTGTGCCGCAACCTGTGATTACAAGATCGCAAGCACCCGAGTTGAGGAGTACAGCAGACAGAATGCCGATCTGCACATAGGTAAGCTGCTCCTTATCCTCGGCAGAATACATACCATAATTAAAAACCTCGTGACCGAGAGGCTCAACTACGGAGCGAAGAGTAGACTCAATCAAGGCGTTCTTAGCCGCCTGGCTGTTCTCATTTATAAGAGCTATTTTCATTGGAAATCTCCTAAAAGTTTGTATATAATGAAGGCGTAGATTACTACGGCGATTTAAGTGTGTCGCCCGACAACAAGAATCATATGAAATTATGGTGTTCTGACAAACTTAATTTTGCGTCAGACGAGGCACACTGAGAAGCACAGGCGACGGTGCAGTTACCTACTCCGAGCCGAGCATCACAGGTGAATAAAGGATTACACAAAATTAAGGAGTCAGGCGGTTAGGGCCACGGAACAGGAACTCTGCCTCCTTGATCGAAAGTCCAAGGAAGAGCATAGTAAGACGGTCGATACCAAGACCGAAGCCGCCGTGAGGAGGACAACCGTACTTGAAGAATTCAAGATAGAACTTAACGTCCTCGGCAAGGCCCTTTTCTTCAGCCTGAGCCTTCAGAACATCGTATCTGTGCTCACGCTGTGCGCCTGTGGTGATCTCAACTCCGCGCCAGATAAGGTCATAACCCTGGGGAATTCCCTGCTCGTCTCTCATATGATAGAAGGCTCTTTCCTTCGCATCGTAGTCGGTGATAAAGAGAAATTCGTGGCCGAACATATCACGGCAAAGCTGCTTTGTCATACGCTCTGCCTCGGTTGTAAGGTCGCCGTGAAGCTCCGCAGGAACGGTATAGCCATATCTCTTCTCAAGCTCTGCATATACGTCAGCAAGCTTCATTCTCGGGAAAGGAAGAGTGGGAACGATAACCTCATACTCGGGACCGTAAAGCTCCACGATTTTGTCCCCGTGCTTCTCCTTTACCTCTGCAAGAGCATAGGTGAGAAGCTCCTCCTCCATCTTCATAACATCCTCAAAGGAGTCAATGTAGGAGAACTCAAGGTCAAAGCCTGTGAACTCAGTAGCGTGCTTGTTGGTATAGGACTTCTCTGCTCTGAATACAGGACCGGTCTCAAAGATGCGCTCAAGTCCAGATGCCATAGCCATCTGCTTGTAGAACTGAGGGGACTGTGCAAGATATGCAAGTCCGTCAAAATACTTAACCTCAAAAACGTCAGAGCCGGACTCACTTGCAGCAGCAATAAGCTTGGGAGTATGGATCTCAACGAAGTTGCGATCTACAAGGAACTTACGCATAGCGTTGGTAAGAGTGGTCTGCATCTCGTACATAAGGTGATTTTTATCGCGGCGAAGGTCGATCCATCTGTAGTCCATACGAACATCGATGTCAGAGTCGTCCTTGATAGGAAGAGCATCTGCAATAGATTCGATCTTCATGGTGGTGGGATACATCTCCTTGCCACCCATTTTAACATATTCGCTTGCTACAACCTCACCCTCAAAGGTGACGACGGAGTGGATAGTCAGCTTATCAAGCATCTCTGCAAACTCGGGATGCTTTTCCTTTTCAATAGTGATCTGAAGCTTACCTGTAATATCCTTAACAACGATAAACGCCATAGTTCTCTTGTTGCGGAAATTCTCAACGAAGCCACTTACTCGGCAATAGCCCGGGGTTACGTCTTTAATGTAGGTTCTTTCCATTTTTCTATTCCTTTTTATATGAATTTATTTGTTTTATTATAAAAATCGACATATTTTTTCGCATTAATATTATACCATTAATTAATAGAAAATGCAATAGATTTAACCTATTTTAGACCATTTTTCTTTTCCTATATATTAAAAAAGACAAATTCCTTTAAAACTTTATATAAATAGAGAAAACCGCCTGTTTTTTTACAGGCGGTTTTTCTGCTGATAATTCAGTTTTATCGGATAACCGATACTCGAATAATAGGACATTTAAAACTGAATCATCAGTCCAGTCCGTTTTCATTTGTTTGAGGATATAAATATGTATCGTAGTCAGGATTATAGACATTTACGATAAATCTATGATTGGTAGCAAGGGTCTCACCTGAGAATTTATCATACCACTCCTTGCATTCACTACAATCTATATCGGCACAAGCGGCACACTTGAAGTAGCCGCGAGCAAAGCCGTATTCATCGTAGGTCTCATCGGTAAGTTCAACAATACCAAGGACCTCGCTGAGATCGTAATAAAGCTTGCCTGTTCTCTGATCAACCTTAGCATCAGGAAGCTCCTTGATGATAGGGTTATCGGGATTATAGCTATCCTTATCAGGATGATATACAGCAGTATGATTCTTATCAGCCTCAAAATCGATATTTGCAAGATAGGTCTTGGTACCGATCTTAACCTCACCGATATATCTGATAAGACAGCAGGAGGAAACGGAAGCATCGCGAGTTACCTTAAGACCGTTAGCCTCGGTAAACGTAACGCAACTGCCGTCTTCATCACATACATCTTTACATTCGCCAATCATTGCATAGCCCGTAGATGCATCATAGGTCATCTTCCAGTCGTAATCGTGGCCCTTAGGGTCAACTACCTTAATTTCCATCAAATCGGTAAGAACCTCATTACAAACCTTACAGGTAGGAATGTGCTCGTATGTACCGAATTCAGTACAGGTAGACTCCTTTACGTTTTCATCCGACCAAACAATCTCGGGTGTGTGCTCACCGTTTATGTATACCTTTTCTCTTGAGGCTTCCTCCTTGCACACCGTGCAATACTTAACCTCGTCATAAGAGCCGCCCTCGGTAAGAGTGTGAGCTTTTTCGTTTTCTTTTACGGCTGCGCCAGCCTTGTGGCCGGTTGCAGGAATAATTTGTTGATCGAACTGTTCACCGCAGTCGGTGCATACTCTGCACTTCAAGCCATCCTCAGTACAGGTGGCGGGAGTTAAGGTTATCCACGCATTATCGGGAGCGGTGTGTTCGAGCGGCGCCTTGATGCACTGATTGTAAATAACTAGTCCGAGAATTACTAAGATGATAAAGAATACTATTCTCAAAACGGTATAATCGTGATATTTAGCGGTTCTCATATAATCCTCCTACTAAATTTACCTTGCCAACAAGGTGCGTTGTCTCCAATATTTTTTTGGCGAAGGCGGCTGCCAAGGCAGCCGCCCTGCCTTTATTTAGTAATCATTGGAGAAAGATTACATTAGGTTTGTTTTTTTTATTAATTACTTTGTCTCGTAGTAAGCAACGATCCAGTTACCGCACTGAGAGCACTTGTATACGTAGTAGATCTTATCTACGCCCTCTGCGATGTGGCAGTCTTCCTTAGCGGGCTTCTCATCGTGAACGTAACCGCCGTTGATAGCGAAGTTAACAACGATAGCGCCGGAAACTTCCTCATTCTTATCAGTAAGAACGATGGTGTACTCATCATAAGGATCTACGCAATCACCGTAAACGATGGTGTAAACCTTACCGATGTACTTAGGATCAAGAGCAGGAAGAGCAAGCTCAAGAGTAGTATCGCACTCTGCGCAAGATACCTTAACAACACCCTCAGTCTCAGCAGTGGGAAGAGTGGTTACGGAGTAAGTGCAGGTGTCATCTACGCTGTGGCCGTGAGCGGGAAGAACAACGTTAACCTTAATGGTAGTGCCATCGGTGTAGGTGTAAACGTAGTTAGCCTTACCGTCAGTGGTACAGGTATCGGGAATCTCAACAGTGTAAACGTAATCAGCAGAAGTAGGATCAAGAGCAGGAAGATCAACCTTCTGAACGCCCTCAGCAGTGTGCAAAAGACCGCAGTCGTTACATACGCGAACTGCCTCGCCAGCTGCCTCTGCAGTAGGCTCCTTACCCTCGGGAATAGACCAGGGACCCCAGTTGTGACCCTTGGGAGAACCGATCTCCTGAGACTGGAAGCATTCCTCGTGCTTGCACTCTGTGCACTCACGGATCTCTACGGGTACCCAAGTACAGGGATTGTAACCGGGAGTAGGAATGGTGGGCTCCCATTCGCCGTAAACGTGGCCTAAAGCAGTACCAACCTCAAGCTTCTCCTCGCCGCAGCCGTTAAGGCACTTAGCAGAGTATACGCGCTCCCACTCACAATCACAGATGTTTGTGTCGTTAGTAGTAAGAGTCCACTCATCAGAGCCTTCAACGAAGGTAGGATAAGCGTGACCTGTTGCAGGAGCAGTCTCAGTGATAGAAACAGGCTCGCCGCAGCCAGCGCACTCTACGGTAGTGATCTCGGGAGTAGTACAAGTAGCGGGAGTTACAACAGGATCCTTGAGAATGTTGTGAGCACAAGCGATCTCAGCCCAACCGCAAGCAGTGCATGCTCTAAGAGTAAAGTGAGAGCCATCAAGATCAGAAACCTTAATCTCGGTCCAGGTGTGATTCTCGCAAACGTAAGCGTCATCACCGGTAACCTTACCAAGGTTTACAACGTCACCATTGGTGTATGTAAGAACGAGCTCGCCGTTCTCGTTGATAACAGCGGAAGCAATGCCACGGCCATCTTCGCCGGCGTCGCCCTTGTCACCCTTGTCACCCTTGTCGCCCTGAGCGCCGGTTTCACCCTTTTCGCCCTGAACGCCCTGGAGACCCTGTTCACCCTTGTCGCCCTTATCGCCCTTGGGACCAGTCTCGCCAGCGCAAGCAACAAGAACGCCACAGATCATGAAGCACATTACGAAAATTGCGATCAATTTAAGAATGTTCTTGTTCATAGTAAATTTTTCTCCTTTAATTAATTTATATTTTCTTTATGGAAAACACATGCCTGCCTTCCGCCTTCGAACAACAAAATCAAAACCGTTGGGCGAGTGGTTTATAACGATTTACGTCATTTTTTGGCAAAAGGGCAAACTAATGCACTTTCTTATAATGATTATACAACTTCTTGTCTAATAAGTCAATAGTTTTTTCGAAAAAAAATCTTTTTTAATACTTTTTATTTAATTTATTTATTATAAAGCATATGTAAGAGTGAAAAATGTGCGATTTTTCACAAAGCCCATAGGGCAAAATCGCATTTTTGTGACACTCTCGCATATACCAAGTCCGTAGGACTTTCGGCAAAATCGGCAATCGGAAAGCCGATTGCCGTTTTCGTCATTATTTGTTGATAAAATTACTCAGCCTTGGGTGCAGCGTCACGCATAGAGAGGTTCTGTCTGCCCTTTTCGTCGGTGCCGAGATACTTAACGCGAACGGTGTCGCCGACTGCTACAACGTCCTCTACCTTCTCGGTTCTCTGCTGCTGAAGCTTGGAGATGTGAACCATACCCTCCTTGCCGGGAGCGAACTCAACGAACGCGCCGATAGGAATGATTCTGGTGACGGTACCCTCATAGGTCTCGCCTACCTCGGGCTCAAATACGATAGCGTCGATGATAGCCTTCGCCATATCAGCGCTGTCGCGGTTAACCGCTGCGATAAATACAGTACCGTCGTCGTTGATATCAACCTTTGCGCCGGTATCAGCAACGATCTTCTGAATTACAGAGCCGCCCTTGCCGATAACCTCACGGATCTTATCGGGGTTGATGGTCATAGAGATCATCTTGGGAGCGTATGCAGATACCTCTGCTCTGGGCTCAGCGATTGCGGGAAGTATTACCTTGTCAATGATCTCGTTTCTACCCTGGTGAGTAGTTTCAAGAGCCTGCTTAATGATTTCGGGAGTAAGTCCGTCTACTTTAAGGTCCATCTGAATGGATGTAATACCCTTCTTGGTGCCCGCTACCTTGAAGTCCATATCGCCATAGAAGTCCTCAAGACCCTGGATGTCGATCATGGTATCCCAAGAGCCGTCCTCTGCGGTGATAAGGCCGCAGGAAATACCTGCAACTGGAGCCTTAATCGGAACACCTGCGTCCATAAGAGCAAGGGT
>JAZNZI010000025.1:0-4991 GCA_045594865.1 Eubacteriales bacterium
GAGCTTGTGGAGACGAATTTTGACCGTACGGTCCGTATCCCCATGCGCAAAACGCTTCGCTGCCTGAACCTCTCAAACTCGGTAGCCATTGCCGTCTACGAGGTGCTGAGGCAAAATGATTTCGGAGGACTTGAATGATGAAAAAGACTTTTGGCAAAATATTAAAGGTTTTAGTCTTCATTATGGCGATATTCGTCGGTATCCCCATTGGCTTCACAGTCGGAAAGATGCTTGCAGAGGGAGGCGAGGGAGGTAGCTCGCTCTTAGAGCTGCTGTTGGCCCTTTTGATTGGATGGTATATTAATATCATAGTCCACGAGGGAGGTCATCTCGTCTTCGGCCTTATCTGCGGCTACCGCTTCTGCTCCTTCCGCATTGGCAGTCTGATGATGGTCAGACAGGGCGGCAAGCTTAACTTCCGCTCCTTCAAGCTTGCAGGTACGGGCGGTCAGTGCCTTATGATCCCTCCCGAAAAGATGGAGAGCAGAGCGCAGATAATTCTATACAATCTCGGCGGTGTTATCTTTAACATCCTGCTTGCCTTGATCTGTATCACAGTAGGCGTACTGATTCCCAAGATACCTCTGCTTACCGACCTGCTTATGTTCAGCGGATTTCTCTCCGTGTTTGGAGCTATCACAAATGGTGTTCCTATGAATGCGGGCGGTATTGCAAACGACGGTATGAACGCCCTTCATTTGTCAAAAAATCCCGATGCCGCCGAGGCATTCCGCAAGACTCTTCTTATCAACGCGGCGCAGACCGAGGGCAAGAGAATATCGGATATGCCCGACGAATGGTTCACTCTTCCCGAGGGTGCGGATATGCAGAACGTTCACTGCGCATCTCTCGCGGTTTTCGCCACCTCAAAGCCTCTTGACCGAGGGGATACACAGACGGCAGAGCAGCAGATCTCCGACCTATTAAACAGCAAGTATAATATCATCGGTTTGCACAGAAATCTCCTCACCTGCGACCTTATCTGCTGCCGCTTGCTTAACGGCGGCGAGGTAAGCTTAAAGGATTATATGACACCCGAGCTTGATAAGCTTATGAAGTCTATGCGTACCTATCCGCAGATAATCCGCACTCGGTATTTTATCACCCTTTTGATAGATAAAAATGAAAAGGATGCAGAGATAATCCGCTCGGATTTTGATAAGCTCACAAGAAAATTCCCTTATACGCAGGAGCTTGACAGCGAGCGCGCACTTATGGCAAAAGCACTCGAAAAGTTTAAAAACAAAATATAAAACAGAGCAGAACGCAAAAGGAGATTGAAAAATGAAAAGTATAAAGCCGGGACGCGGACCATCGATGATGGGCGGAATTATGGGAATAGCGGTAGCTGTTTTTGGCGTAATATGGACTGTTATGGCCGCATCAATGGGCGGCGGTTTGTTCGCGCTGTTTGGTGTTGTATTTGTTATCGTGGCAATTGTAAATACAGTTTATAACTTCAAAAATGCAACCTCGAAGAATCGCTATTCTGCATTCGATATCACAACTGGTGAGGAGGAGTCCGATCCGCTAAACGAGCGCTTCGGTGAAAAGGCTGACACCCTCAATGAAAAAAGCTCCTTCTGCCCCTACTGTGGCAATCGTGTAGAGGAGGAATACGAGTATTGTAATTCCTGCGGAAAGAAGTTGCCTTAATGAACTACAAAAACATACATAAGGCTACCTTCATCTCCCGCCCGAATCGCTTTATAGCACATTGTCTGCTTGACGGTGAGACGGTTGTTGCCCACGTGAAAAATACAGGACGCTGTCGCGAGCTTCTGGTGGATAATGCTACCGTTTATCTCGAGCAGCCCGAGGGCAGAATAAGAAAGACGAAGTACGATCTTATAGCCGTGGAAAAACGCCTGCCCGACGGCAGTATCCTGCTTATTAATATGGATTCCCAAGCGCCAAACGAGGTCGCCGCAGAGTTCTTAAAATCAGGACATCTTTTCCCGAATGCTACCCGCATTCGCCGCGAGGTGACGAAGGGCAATTCCCGCTTTGATTTCTGCATCGAGGAGGGAAGCGAGATCACCTATCTCGAGGTCAAGGGCTGCACTCTTGAAAATGAAGGCATCGCCTCTTTCCCCGACGCTCCCACCGAGCGTGGAGTCAAGCATATCGAGGAGCTTATTACCCTTAGGAGCGAGGGCTACGGTGCGGCAATTCTCTTCGTCATTCAGATGAAGGGCATCATGGAATTCCGCCCTAACGATATAACTCACAAGGCATTTGGCGACGCCCTCCGTAAAGCCCACGCGTCAGGAGTAAAAATCTATGCCTACGATAGCATAATCACCCCCGATTCCATAACCGTAGATCAACCCATAGAGGTAATATTATGACAAAAATAATGTTCGTCTGCCCATAGCCTTCCCCTTTGATTGGAGGGGAAGGTGTCACCTATGGTGACGGATGAGGTGTAGAAGAAAGGATTATTAATGATAAAAATAATGTTCGTCTGCCACGGCAATATCTGCCGCAGTCCTATGGCAGAATTCGTTTTTCTTGATATGATAAAGCGACGCGGTCTCTCGGACAGAATAACCGCCGCATCGAGCGCCACCAGCACCGAGGAGATCGGCAATGACGTCCACCGTGGCACGAGGGCAATTCTGACTAAATATGGCATCCCCTTTACTCACCGCGAGGCTACCCAGCTCACCCGCGCAGACTACGCGAAATACGACCTTTTCATCGGTATGGACAGCTACAACGTCCGCAATATGCTCCGTATATTCGGCTCCGATCCCGAGAATAAGGTGGTAAAGCTCCTTGACCTTACCGACCGCGGCGGCGACGTGGCAGATCCCTGGTACACAGGCAACTTTGAGATCACCTACCGCGACGTCTGTGACGGATGCGAGGCATTGATTTCCCGACTGACCGAATAAAAAAATCCCACACCAGATCGGTGTGGGATTTCTTTATATTAAAGATTATAATACTTATCAAACTCAGCGGGATGAGGAATCTTGGACATCTCGGAGCACTCGGCTCTCTTGGTCTTGATAAAGTTCTTCAGCAGCTCCTCGGGGAATACGCCGCCTACGGTCAGGTAGTCGTGATCGGCCTCAAGGGCGTCAAGTGCCGCATCAAGAGAGGTGGGCAGTCCCTTTAGCTTTGCCTTCTCTTCGTCGGAGAGGTGGAAGAGGTTGAAGTCATAGGGACCCCAGCCCTCCTTGTGAGGATCGATCTTGTTCTTCACGCCGTCAAGACCTGCCATAAGGATTGCCGCGTAGCAGAAGTAGGGGTTGCAGGTCGCATCGGGATTACGAAGCTCAAAGCGACGCTTGTCGGGGCTCTTCGCGTATGCGGGGATGCTGATAACCGCAGATCTGTTGGATGTAGCGTATCCGACGGTCACAGGCGCCACAAAGCCGGGAACCAGACGCTTGAAGGAGTTGGTAGAGGGGTTAGTGATAGCGCAGAGAGATGCGATATGCTTCAGAATACCGCCCATGAAGTAGTGCGCAGTCTCGGAGAGATGAGCATATCCGTTGTCATCCGTGAACACGGGCACACCGTCCTTGAAGAGCAGCATATGAACGTGGATACCGCTGCCTGCCTCACCGTAAATGGGTTTGGGCATAAAGGTGGCGCTCTTGCCGTACTTCAACGCGGTGTTGTGAATGATGTACTTGATCATCATTGTAGCATCAGCCATATGAACTACCTCACCCAGCTGGGGCTCGATCTCATACTGACCGCTCGCCGCAACCTCGGGGTGATGATAGTTTATCTCAATACCCGCATCAAGCATATGCAGGCACATCTCGCTTCTGCACTCGTAGGAAATATCGAAGGGCTTTGCAATATGATAATTCTTCTGCTTGGGAACGATAACTCCGCGTCCCTCAACACCGCTGTTCCAGTAGGACTGCTTCGCGTCAAGCGAAACGCCGATAGAGTTGCCCTGTACCTCCCAGCCAATGTCGTCGAAGAGATAGAACTCAAACTCGGGCAGGATCTTCATCTCATCTGCCACGCCGCTCTCCTTCATATACTCAACCGCCGCCTTGATAATGTTTCTGGGATACTGGGGCAGAGGACGGTTCTTGGGATAATCAATGATCATCGCATTACCCGTCATAGACAGTGTAGGAATATCGCAGAAGGGATCGATAAGAGCAGTATCGGGGTCGGGAATAAACACCATATCGCTCTTTTCAACCACCGCATAACCGTAGTTTGAAGCGTCAAAGCCGATACCGCTTACCATAACCTCCTCGGAGAAGTTGTCCGCAGGAATAGTAACGTGACGGTACTGACCGTTAATGTCAACCATCTTAAAGTCGACCATTTTAATACCTTTTTCCTTAATAAGTGCCAGAATGTCCTGAACGCTTTTTGCCATTTTTTGACCTCTTTCTGTATTTTGATGTGTTTTTATTCATAACTATTTTATTATAGCATAAACAAAACGCCTTTGCAAGAGGAGATAGACCAAAAAATAAAAAAGCCATGTGTTTATATTCAAAAAAAACTATTTTTAAACGCCCCTCGCAGTATTAATGAGGGGCGTTTTTTATTGCTATTTAAGATAGGTCTTCAACGTATTCTTTATATTCGATAAGGATTTCATTTGCTTCGTCTATGTTATCATTCCAAAGTTGAATTCTCATACCTAAAATGATTTTTAATACACGTTTAAATTTTGACATAAATTATCCCATTTATAGTTCACTATTGTTTACGCTTTTAGTTTATAAACTCTGTTTCTATTTTCACCCTCAGTCACAATTGTACCTTCTGCAACCATTTCCGCAAGTAAACGGCGTGCTCTTGCATCCTTAACACCGAGCAATTCAGCAATTTCTGTAGTTTTAGCAGTAATCTTCTCTGTTAAATAGGTAACAACAGCCTGTTTTTGAATTTGAGATTTAGTTTTAGTTGTTTTATCGCTACTTTTTATCGCTACTTTTTTATCGCTACTTTCGCCAATGAGTAGCGATAACGTGATCCTGTCGGGTTCAAAGCTCTCG
>JAZNZI010000026.1:0-11928 GCA_045594865.1 Eubacteriales bacterium
ATCAATGACTATAAGCTCTGAATATGCGCTCTGCCAAAGGAGAAAATTGGATATACGGAAATCTCCTCCCGTTCTGATTATCATATCGGGATCGGGAGATGGGTAGGTGTACATATAGCGGGACAAAAGCTCCTCGCAAAGCTGAGTGTGCCCGTCGGCTATGGCGCGGTTTGCGGCGTGGATTATCTCATCCCTGCCACCGTAATTCAGCGCAACGTTGCAGACGAAGGGCCTATCCTTTGCAAGCTCCTCTGCCTCTATACACTTAGCGCGCAGCCTTTCGGGAAGCGCCGACTTATCACCTATAAATTTAACGCATAGATCTCCCTGCTCCTTTATGGCAGGGATCACGTGCTCGTCAATATACAGATAGATAAGCTCCATTATTGTATCGACCTCCTCCCTCGGCCTTTTCCAATTCTCGGTAGAAAAGGCGTAGAGAGTCAGGTGGTGGACACCGTATTCACGAAGGAGGCTGACGGCGGTCGATATAGCCTTTGCACCCGCCTTATGCCCCTCGGTGCGCGGAAGTCCTCTTTTTTTTGCCCATCTGCCGTTACCGTCCATAATTATGGCAACGGAGTTTATTTTATTTTTCCCCTCAACAGAGATATCCTTTAACTTACTCAATGAGTAGCCCTCTTTCGTGAGATCTTAAATCTCCATTATTTCCTTAGTCTTGGTTGCTGTGATAACGTCGATCTCCTTGATGAACTTATCGGTAAGGTCCTGAACGAGCTTATCAGACTGCTTTGCCTCATCCTCGGTCATTACGGAGTTCTTCTTATCAGCCTTGATCTTATCGTTAGCGTCACGGCGGATATTACGAACCGCAACCTTCGCATCCTCGCCCATCTTGGAGATCTGCTTGGAGAGATCCTTTCTGCGCTCCTCGGTCATAGGTGGGAAGGAAAGGCGGATGCAGCTACCGTCATTCTGAGGATTAATGCCAAGATCGGAGGTGAGAATTGCCTTCTCAATGCCCTTCATAACAGACTTATCCCAAGCGGTGATGGTCAGAGTACGGGCGTCGGTCACCTTGATCTCCGCGATGGAGGAGATGGGTGTGGGAGAGCCGTAGTAATCAACGGCGATCTTCTTAAGTACGTCGGGATTTGCTCTTCCTGCTCTGATGGTAGACAGATTCTCCGAGTAGGAGTGGATTGTCTTCTTCATTTTTTCTTCATAGAATTTAGTGTCAAGCTTCATATCGTTTTACACCTTTCAGTTATATTTATTATATTAATTTTATGTACATAATTATTCCGCGCTGATAACGGTACCGCACTTACCCTCGGTGACCGCACTCACGATATCCTCGGCAGCTTTAAGTCCAAAGAGCTTTACGGGCATACCCGCAGACAGACAGAAGGCGGTAGCGGTAGCGTCCATAGCCTGCAGATTTCTCGCAAGAACCTCGGATGCCTTGATCTGCTTGATAGGCTTGGCCTTAGGATTCTTTCTAGGATCGTCATCGTAGATGTAATCGACGTTTTTCGCCATAAGGATAGCGTCAGCCTCGATCTCAGCCGCTCTGACAGCTCCCGCGGTATCGGTAGACAGGAAGGGAATGCCGAGGCCTGCGCCGAAAACGACAACCTTACCTGCCGAGAGAGCCTCCTTCGCCGCCTGGGATGAATAGCTCTCGGCAAAGGGGTGCATGGGAATCGCGGTCATAACCACAGCCTCGGCACCCACGCGTGTGAGCGCATCTTTTAGGCAGATGGCGTTGATGACGGTGGCAAGCATACCCATGCGGTCGGCATCAGTGCGATCCATATCACCGCCCGCTCTGCCGCGCCATATGTTACCTGCGCCAACAACGACCGCAAGCTCGTGTCCCTTATCGGCGCACTCCTTGATCGCCGCGGCAACCTTATCAACGAAGGTCATATCATATATTTCTTTATTCGCGCCGGCAAGAGCCTCACCGGACAGCTTAAGTAAAATACGCTTCATTTTTATATCCTCTCTTTTCTGCAACTGTATTTTAGTCGGATATTCCGTTATTTAGACGGCTTCATTGAGATTGCAAGCCTTGCCTTAGCCGCGATATTCTCGGCGGTAAGTCCGTAAAGCTCGAGAAGCTCGGGTACCTGACCGCTTCTGCCGAATTTATCCTCCACGCCGACGCGGAGAACGGGAACGGGATATCTCTCGCAGACAGCCTCACAAGCCGCAGAACCGAGACCGCCCTTAATGCTATGCTCCTCGGCGGTGACGATAGCACCCGTTTTCTTTGCAGATGCTACGACAAGCTCAGCATCAAAGGGCTTGAAGGTGTGGATATTTATAACCTCAGCCGAGATGCCCTCAGACTTAAGAATATCTGCTGCCTCAAGCGCAAGATGCACCATATAGCCGTTGGCAACGATGGTGACATCGCTTCCCTCTCGATAAACTATGCCCTTACCTATCTCAAACTTGTAGTCGGGTAAAAGCTCGGGGGTGAGGTTGGGAACGGGATATCTGCCGAATCTCAGATAACAGGGACCGTCGTGATTAAGCACAGCCTCTACCGCCGCGAATGCCTCGGTTGCATCGGCGGGACAGATGACCGTCATACCGGGGATATTACGCATAAGCGCAAGGTCCTCGTTGCACTGGTGTGTAGCACCGTCTTCACCTACGGTGATGCTGGCGTGGGTGCCTACTATATTAACGTTAAGATGGGGATATCCGATGGAATTTCTGATCTGCTCGTAGGATCTGCCTGCCGAGAACATTGCAAAGCTTGCCGCAAACACCTTTTTTCCAGTGGCTGCAAGTCCTGCTGCAACGCCCATCATATTTCCCTCCGCGATACCGCAGTCGAAAAATCTGTCGGGAAATTTCTTTTTAAACATACCCGTCTTGGTTGCGGCCGCAAGGTCCGCGTCAAGAACAAGAAAATCATACTTTTCGCCAAGCTCGGCGAGAGCCGTGCCAAAGCCCTCTCTGGTTGCCTTTCTTTCTGCCATTTGCTTCACCAATCCTTACTTAAGTGTTTCTGCTATTTTTTCAAGATCGCTGATAGCAACCTTATAGAGATCCTCCTTGGGAGCCTGACCGTGCCACTCACAAGCGTTTTCCATATAGGAAACACCCTTGCCCTTTACCGATCTTGCGATAATAGCGGTAGGTCTGCCCTCGGTGGCTCTGGCATTTTTCAGTGCCGCCTCGATCTCATCAAAATTATGAGCGTCTATGGTAATAACGTTCCAGCCGAACGCGCGGAATTTTTCATCGTGGGGAGTGGGGTTCATAACCTCAGTGATATGGCCGTCGATCTGCAGGCCGTTAAGGTCGAGGATAGCCACCAGATTATCAAGCTTATAGTGGGCGGCGAACATAGCTGCCTCCCAAACCTGTCCCTCCTCGCTCTCACCGTCGCCAAGAACGGTGTAAACACGGTAGGGATTGCCGTCAAGCTTTGAGGAAAGAGCCATACCGCAGGCTGCGGATATGCCCTGACCGAGAGAGCCAGTGCTCATATCAACGCCCGGAACGCTCTTCATATCGGGGTGTCCCTGAAGATAGGACGAGGTCTTTCTCAAGGTCTTGAGATCCTCTCTGGGAAAATATCCACGCTCTGCCAGGGTGGCGTAAAGAGCAGGAGCGGTATGTCCCTTTGACAGCACGAATCTGTCGCGGAGGGGATCATTTGGATTTTTGGGATCTATATTCATCTCCTCAAAATAGAGGTAGGTCATTATCTCAGCGATGGAAAGAGATCCGCCGGGATGACCGCATTTAGCATTGTAAACCGCCTCGATGATGTTAATTCGTACCTGATTTGCAATACGGGAGAGGCTAAGCTGCTTTGATTGTTCCATAAAACACTCCTTTTTTCTTGCTATCCAATATTTTACTATAAAATCTTTTAATTGTCAATATAAATTACTACTTTTACAACGATATTTAAACAAAAGCGGACAATCATTTACAAAAAAGTAAAAAAGGCTCAATAAGAGCCTTTCTCAAGTTCGGGATATAGGTTGTATGCTTCCTTGCCTGCCTCGCGAGCCATACGGAGCGTTTGCGATGCGCCACTACGGTCACGGCCAACATATGCGATCATAATATCGCACTCCTCTGCCATAGCCTGATTCCGTCTGCGCATACAGGTCTTGTCGTAGCTCTCCGAAACATAGCGCACCTCGTTTGCCGAGGAAAGAATATAGTCGTAGGAGGCACGCTGTCCTGCGCTCCAGACGGCATCCTGGTCAAGACAGGGTAAGAACAGCACGAGCCTTACATCGGGATGCTCTATTCGGTAGCGAATCACCTGCCGCGCCGCCTCGGTATCAAAGCCCAGCGCACCGCCCGCAATGAAGGTGCGACAGCCCTTGCCGTAGGCGTAATTTATAGCGCGATAAAGGAGATCGGCTATCCTCGCCCTATGCTCAGGCTTTATATTTCTGTGTCCCGTAAAGGCGCAGGTCATGGCTTTCTCCCCTTTCAAAATGATATAATCATTCTATCACAGAGGCGGCGAAAAGTCAATAAAAGAGGCACAAAAGCGGTAGAAAATAAACATTTTGTCCAAAAGACTTGACTTTTTAATGAAAATATGCTATGATATCCTTCGTATAATGCCCACGGGCAATTTATTTTTGGAGGAAACATGGACGACGGCGACGGGAACACTTGCCAGGATAGTTCCGTAAAATATTGATATTTCAGGCTTAGCCGCGCTTTTTGGGAGTACGGTTATGCCTTTTTTTGCTGTTTTTTCCAAAAACAATCAATTAAAAAAATCATTTTTGAAAGGTAGAGTTTAAAAGAAAACTTATCATGGAAATTCACATAATAATCATAGTTGTTTGTGTAATTTTATCGGCTTACTTCTCGGCTACGGAGACCGCATTCTCCACCTATAACCGCATAAGAGTAAAGAATATGGCGGAAAAGGGCAACAAAAAGGCGGCTCTGGCGCTTAAGCTGTCGGACAACTACGATTCACTCATTTCTACAATACTTATAGGAAACAACATCGTTAACATTCTGGCGTCTGCAATGAGTACGCTGCTGTTCGCAAAGATCATAGTTGACAATCAGGATCTGGCGGCGGCGGTTTCCACCGCGGTGCTGACTATCGTGGTGCTTGTTTTTGGCGAGATCTCGCCCAAGACCATGGCGAAGAATTCTCCCGAAAAATTCGTTCTGTTCTCCGCGCCGATAATTAACGTTATGAGAATAATTCTTTCCCCCTTCAACTTCATCTTCAACGGCTGGCAAAGACTGCTTGCCAAGATCTTTAAGGCATCCGACGATCAGGGCATGACCGAAGAGGAGCTTATTTCCATTATTGAGGAGGCCGAGGAGGATGGTGATATTGACAAGGAGGAGAGCGACCTCATCAAGAGCGCCATTGAGTTCGGCGACCTTGAGGTCGGCGACATCTTCACCCCCAGAATCGACATTACCGCGCTTCCCTCCTCTGCAACCAAGGAAATGGTGGCAAAGGTATTTACCGAGTCTGGATACTCAAGACTTCCCGTCTATGACGAGAGCATCGACAACATCGTCGGTATCATTTATTACAAAGACTTTTACACCCACGCGTATAAGGCAAGCATCCCGCTCCACGAGATAATCAAGCCGGTTATCTACGTCGCTATCACACAGCCCGTAAACGAGCTTATGAAGGAGCTTCAGGAAAAGCAGCTGCATATGGCGGTCGTCACGGATGAATTCGGTTCCACCGCAGGTATCGTCACTCTTGAGGACATTCTTGAGGAGATCGTTGGCGAGATCTGGGACGAGCATGACGAGATCGTACAGGATATCAAGGAGGTAGGTGACAAGGAATACGTTGTTTCCGGCCGAGCAAATATCGAAAACTTCTTCTCCGAGCTTGATATTGACGAGGAGATCGAGTCGGTCACCGTTGGCGGCTGGGCTATGGAGGTTCTCGGCAAGATCCCTAAGGTTGGCGACAGCTTTGAAGAATACGGAATCGCCGTTGAGGTCACTGAAATGGACGGTCGACGCGTTGAGAGCCTTCACGTATTCGACAAGCGCGAGGACGAGAGCGATGACGACCGTGAGGACGAGCGTAACGAGGAAAAGGACGAGGATTGATCCAACGTTTTTTCTCCATCATATAGCTTAATTGCAAAGGCAAAACCGAGGTTTTTACTTGCATTTGACAAGTATAGTTTACAAAGATAATAAAAGCGGCAGTCGTTATGACTGCCGCTTTAGTTTTGCATCGCGAGGATTTTTTCGGTTCTGTATTCCCTGCCAGCGTTAATAAGAGCAAGGGGAATTACCGTGATGCAGAGGGCAAAAATCATCTTTATTATTAGCCATAAAGGGCTCACTGAGCTGCCGCCGAAGTTGAATATCAAGCGGGATATGTATGCTGCCGCCATAGCGCAGATAAGGGGTAAAATGATGCATCTTACGGGGGAGATACCAAAGCTGATCTTCCTTTTCAGGCGCATAAATGAGAGGAGAAAATTATAGCTTTCCATTACGACTATAACCACCGCATAGCCCATTATGCCCATTCGTGGTATGAGAAGCCAGACGAGTATGACTGAGAGGAGCGAGTCGGAGATATTTACCCACATAGAGAACACCTGCTCTCCTATACCTTTCAGCATTGAGTCGGTGACGTGGTCAAGGTACATTATGGGGACGACGAAGGCAAGGGTGGATATGTAATAACCCGCATCGTAGGAGTCGTAGACAACATAGCCAAGCTCCTCGGCAAAGACATATAGAAATACCGCTGAGATGATGGCGTAAGTGAGGGTTGCGTTAGTGGCGCGGGAGGCTATGCGGCTCATCCTCTCCCGTCTGCCCGCCGACATATCCTCGGCAAACTCGGGAACCAGCAACCCAGCAAAAGAAGACAAAGGCGACATCGGATAGGTGACGAGAGGCAGAGCCATACCGTGCAGGGTGCCGTAGTGCGAGTACGCCTCCGACTGACTCTCGCCACTCTCACGCAGCTTTTTCGGTATCAGAATATGCTCCACGTTGAGAAGCAAAGAGCGGACGTAAGCCGAAAAACCGAGGGGCAATGCGGTTGCTCCCACGTCAGAAATTGCGGGAGATTTGTCGCTTCCTTTTTTACCGTTTTTGCGCCAATCATATAAGAATTCAAAGAAAATCAGCCAAAAACCGAGGATTTCTGTGAGCGTTATGCCGATGCAGAGGCCTATCACCGCGCTGACAATTCCATAGGGAGCAAGGTAGATTACGAGGACAACGGTGAGGATAATTCTGACCGCCTGGGAGAACACCGAAACGGCGGCGTTAAAGGCAACACGCTTTACACCGACGAAATATCCCGATAACGCCGAGGAGAGCGAAGCAGGGATCAGCGAGAAGGCGAGGACTCTAAGCGAGGTTATCGTTCTTTCATCCGAAAGCACCCGAGCGCCCAGCAGCTCTGCCCCGAAGAATAGTCCAATGGTTGCGATAAGTCCAAAGGCAAGTGAATACAGAAACGCGCCGCGAAGTACCCTGCCCACCTGCTCCGGTCTGCCCTCACCGATAGCAGAGGCAACAAGTCTGGTGACTGTCAGACTAATTCCCGAGGTGGCAAGCGTAAGCGCAAAGGAATAGACGGTCATAATCAAGGTATACAGTCCCGTCCCCTCGGCACCCACGGTACGAGAGATAAACGCGCTGAAAAACATTGCCACCGTGCGCATAGCGATGCCGACTAACGTCAGCATTATTCCACTTCTAAAAAAGCCTTTTGACACGCCCGTATTCCTCCCCTCGCATTTGTAATCGTCCTTTTTGCCTTATATATCGGGTGTTTTTTTCTACACATTAATTATATGTAGAGAAATAAATAAAAATATTAAAAAAATTTCAAAAAACACTTGCTTTTTTTAAAGTTATGTGATATAATTATCCTCGCTGATTTATGCTAACAAATAAATTTATATAAAATTACGCTCGCAAGGGCGGGATTTTTGGAGGTGTCAAAATGGCTAAGTGCAGTATCTGCGGTAAGGGCGTTGTTTTCGGACACAACGTATCTCACTCTAACCGTAAGACCAACAGAACCTGGAAGCCCAACATCCGTAAGGTTAAGGCTGTAGTTAACGGAACTAACACTACTGTTTCCGTTTGCTCCCGTTGCCTTCGCTCCGGTAAGGTTGAGCGTGCCTAAAGGTTTTAAAAAACTCTGCTTAAACGGCAGAGTTTTTTAATTTTATTGAATATGAAGATTTTAATTGTAGATTACAAAATACCAAGGGAGTGCGAGAAAGCCTTATGCAAGGAGGGCTTTTCCCTTATAAAGCTGCCTGCCGATCCAAGCCTTAACGAAGCGGTGGCATCCCACCCCGACACAGTTCTGTTTTATTCCGACGGAGAGATTATTACCACGGCGGATTACTCTGACGCGGCAGCATATATTTTCAGCGATATAAGAGAGCTTCGCCCTGAGGTGAAGATAAGCTTTACCGCCGACGCGCGCTGTGACATATACCCTCGCGACTGCATTATGAACGCGCTGGTTATCGGTGACAGAATATTCTGCAAGACCGATACGGTATCCGAGGCTATAAAGGATTTTGCCACTCGCAGAGAATACAGGCTTATACACACAAATCAAGGCTACCCCGCCTGCTCGGTGCTTGCCTTTGGGGAAAGCGCTATAACCGCCGACAGAGGTCTTGCCGAGGTGATGATGCAGAATGGTGTCAGAGTGACGCTTATTGGCGCGGGAGGCATCTCCCTGCCCCCGTACGAATACGGTTTTATCGGCGGCGCATCGGGTGTAATTAATAATAAGGTATATTTCTTCGGCGATATTACAAGCCACCCCGACAGCGAGAAAATTTGTCAGGCTATTCGTAGCGAGGGGTATATTCCCTGCTCTCTCTCAAGCGGTGAGCTACGCGACGTCGGCGGCTTTATTGCCCTTTAATACCGAGCTGATGCAAACTGCCGCAACAGGCAGAAGCAGCATACCGAAAATGCCGAAAAGCGAATAGCCCACGTAAAGCATTATCAGGGTGAGGAGTGGGTGGATATCCAGGCTTTTGCCCACTATCTTAGGCTCGGAGAGCTGACGGATAACAGAATTCACCACAAAAAGAACAATCAGACCGATGCCAAGAGCGCCATTTCCCACAGCAAGCTCGTAAATGCTCCACGGAACTAAAACCGTTCCCACTCCCAGCACCGGGAGAATATCCAGAATTGCTATAAAAAGTGCCACAACCGCCGCGTGAGAGATGCCGAGGATGAGAAAGCCTGTAAGCAAGGTGATATAGGTTATAAGCATTATAAGCGAGTAGGAGAGAACGTATTTTTTGAGAACGGTTATGACGACTGTGCGGCATTTGGAAAGCAGACTTACGGCTTTTTCGGGTAAAGCAGACTTTACAAAACCGGCTATTTTATCATAATCAAGGGCAAAATATACAAGGGAAATAAGAGTGACCAGCAGGAAGAAAAACAGTTGCGGCACACCGCCCGCAAGAGTGGTCACCCAGCCTGCGACGGTCGACAGCACGCTTGAGATAACCGAATCAAACGCCTCGCTTACTCGGGAGGCAAGCTCCTCGGGCAAAATTCCGCCAAGGAACGGAATATCCTTGGACAATAGGGTTGTCAGAAGGTCGTAGAGCCTGTTTTGCTCGCTTATATCCACGAGAAAGCTCCACAGGGCTGTTGTCGTGCGCCAAATTATCAAAACGGCTGAGGCGACGGAAATTAAGGCTATGAGAAGTGAGCTTACAAGGCGGATGATCCGCTCGGGCGCTTTTATCCTTTCGGCAAGCCTTTTTGCAGGTGTGACGGTGACCGAAGCCACGAGCCAGGCGATAAGAAACGGCGTAAGCACAGGAAAAAGGTATTTAACAAAGCAGATAAGTAATATACCTGCGGATAATGTTCCGACTGACAGAAGTGCCAGGTAGCGCAAATTTTCTTTCATCTGTCCTCCCCAAAAGTGTATATATTTAATTATAAACCAAATTAAGAAAAAAATACGAAAACATAAGGAGAAACGAAAAATGGTAGTAATTGAAATGGAAAACGGCGGCAAGATCGAGCTTGAGCTATACCCTGAGACCGCGCCCAAGACTGTGGAAAACTTCTTGAAGCTTGTGGGAGAGGGCTTCTACGACGGACTTATCTTCCACAGAGTGATCCCCGGCTTTATGATCCAGGGCGGCGATCCCCTCGGCAACGGCATGGGCGGCTCAAAGGAAAATATCTTCGGCGAATTTAAGGCAAATGGATTTGACAATCCCGTAAAGCACACCCGAGGTGTTATTTCAATGGCAAGAACAAGCGCGCCAAACTCCGCATCATCGCAGTTCTTTATTATGCACGCGAATGCACCCCACCTTGACGGTCACTACGCGGCATTTGGCAAGGTTGTAAGCGGTATGGATGTGGTTGACGAGATCGCATCCGTCCCCACCGACTACAGCGACAGACCCAAGATCGCTATGAGAATGAAGAAGGTTTATGTAAAATAATTCCCAAAAAAGCAAAAAAAGCAGAGACGCGTCTCTGCTTTTTTTATTCGGTTAAAATATTAGCCGCCGAAGAGTCCCTTAAAGAAGTCCTCAATGCTTCTCAGGAAGAGAAGGATGCCGTATGCGATCTCCTGGAGCCAGGTCATACCTGCGGGCTCCTCGGGAGTAGGATCTGCGTAGTGGGGATTAACAACGAAGTCGCTCTGAAGATCGTCGTTTACGTAAAGGCTGTTCTGGGGTGTGGGCATAACAACGATATCCTTGGTCTGAGTGCCATTGCCATCGTTGAAGATAACGCCTGTAGTACCCTCGGAAACGGTAGCGTAGTAGAGACCGAGCTCCTCATCATAATCCATCATCTCACCGGGCCAGGTCATTGCGTTAAAGTCACCGCCCCAGCAGTAGATGTAGGGAGTATCCCAACCTGCCGCGTTGTCAAGGTAGACGACTGTATCCGCCTCAAGACCTGCTACGGGAGTATTCTCAGAGGGGCCTGTGGATGCGGAAAGCTTATAGCCTACGGTTGCAGTAGCGGGATCGAATGTAATAGTTACATTCTGCTCCTCCTCAAGAACGATCTGATAGTCGGTACCGAACTGACCAACTCCGTTTACGGGATCACCCCAGGAACGGTCCCAGCTGTGATCTGCAGCAACCTTAAACTGATATGTGCCCGCGGGAATACCTGTAAAGGTCTTCTCATAGAGCTTTGTAGTGGTGTTGTACACCATATCGTTGGCAGTATCTGCGGGAGCCCAGTCAGAGCCGCAAAGGCCTGCAACTCCTGCTACGGTATAGCTGCTAACGCCATCGGTGCTGTCGATTACGACATCGCCGCCCTCGCCGTCACCGCCGGTGCTGCCACCGCCGATCTCAGCACCGCTTGCCCAGGTACCTGTTCCGCCCCAGGCATCGGTAATAGTAAAGGTGTCCGAATCCTCGGTAATGGTAAGATCGATAGTCTGATTCCACTTTGCCTCCCAATTAGGCTCGGATGCAGAGGGATCAAGTCTTACGAAAATAATGTTCGAGTATCCTGCGGGAACGACAGCCTTATAAATACCGTCACCCTCATCGGTCATCTTAACCCAACCGTTATCGGTATCGCCTGTCCAGTAGTACACCGCAAAGGTAGCACCGTCGGAAAGCCATTCAGCACCGGGCTCAAGATATACGGTGGTTCCGTCTGCAGCAAAGGCAGTAACCGATACCAGACCAATAAGCATAGTAAAGGTAAGAATGATAGCAAGAATAATCTTATTAGAAGTTTTCTTCATAATATGTATTCCTCTCTTTTAAATATTTATAATTACTCTTGTATATTATAACATGAGTTGGGAAATAATACAATATGCTATCAAAGAAAATTATTTTTTTGTTAAATTTATACAAATGCTTTTGTTAAAGTTTTAGTAAAAACCCCGCGCCGACGTGGCGCGGGGTACAGTTTTTTTTTATTTTATTCTTCAGAGCCGCCAAA
>JAZNZI010000027.1:0-17494 GCA_045594865.1 Eubacteriales bacterium
AGGGAACGAGCAGCGATATCCATAAGATGATCAAGGCGAGCATAGAAGTCTGCCTCATCCTCTGCAAGATACGCGATCTTGGGCATATTGATGGTTACAACGCCCACAGAACCTGTGGACTCGCCGCTACCGAAGAAGCCGCCGGACTTCTTACGAAGCTCACGAAGGTCAAGACGAAGTCTGCAACACATGGAACGAACGTCAGAGGGCTCCATATCGCTGTTGATATAGTTGGAGAAGTAAGGAGTGCCGTATTTTGCGGTCATTTCGAAGAGAAGCTTATTGTTCTCTGTTTCAGACCAGTCAAAGTTGCTTGTAATGGAGTAAGTGGGGATAGGATACTGGAATCCTCTGCCGTTAGCGTCGCCCTCGACCATGATCTCGATGAACGCCTTATTGACCATATCCATTTCCTTCTGACAATCCTTGTACTTGAAGTCAACTTCCTTGCCGCCGATGATACAATTAAGTTCTGCAAGGTCGTTCGGAACCGTCCAGTCCAATGTGATATTGGAGAAAGGTGCCTGTGTTCCCCATCTTGAAGGAGTGTTTACGCCGTAGATAAAGGACTCGATGCACTTCTTTGTCTGCTCGTAGGTAAGGTTGTCCACCTTAACGAAGGGAGCGAGGTAGGTGTCAAAGGAGGAGAATGCCTGCGCGCCTGCCCACTCGTTCTGCATAATGCCGAGGAAGTTTACCATCTGGTTGCAGAGAGAGGAGAGGTGCTTTGCGGGAGCGGAGGTGATCTTGCCCGTCACGCCGCCGAGGCCCTCTTTAATAAGCTGCTTTAAGGACCAGCCTGCGCAGTAGCCTGTAAGCATAGAGAGGTCGTGGAGGTGAATATCCGCGTTTCTGTGGGCGTTTGCGATCTCGTCGTCATAGATCTCGGAGAGCCAATAGTTCGCGGTAATAGCGCCAGAATTATTGAGGATAAGGCCGCCAACCGAATAGGTGACGGTGGAATTCTCCTTTACGCGCCAGTCATTGATCTTTACGTAGTTATCAACGGTAGCCTTGTAGTCGAGAACGGTGGAGCGCATCTCACGAAGGCGCGCGTGCTGACGGCGGTAGAGAATATACGCCTTTGCCACGTCGTCGTAGCCCGCCTGGATAAGCACAGACTCAACGCTGTCCTGAATGTCCTCAACGGTGATATGACCGTCACGGATCTTGGGCTCAAAGTCTGCAGTCACCTTGAGGGCGAGGAAATCAATGATTCCGGGCAGATAGTTCCTCTCCTGAGCCTCAAACGCCAAAGAAATGGCATCGGAGATCTTTTTTATATCAAATTCGACGATCTTACCGTCGCGCTTTAATACAGTATACATAGTTTTACTTCCTTTTTAGATTGATTTTTACTTTTCAAAGCCGTTTTTCGCGGTTATTTTAAGGCAGATTTTTAAGCCTTTTTGAAAAGTGTATAAGCCCTTAAATCATATCATATTTTGTGTTAAAAGTCAATGAAAAAACACAAAATATTGTTCAAAAAATGCATTTTCGTCACAATATATAGTTCGTAAACAATTATAGGCATTTTTTGTTTTTCTGCAAAAAAGTTATATTTTCGGGCGGTTTTTTTGATGATGAATCTTTGTTTTTTTATATGGAAGAATTTACCACCCTTGTGCAACCTGCCGAAAAAGACGAAAAATCGGCAATTTCTTGCCGATTTTTCACAAAATATTGTGTTTTTCTATCTGATCTGCGCGTTCGGAATATATTCGCGTAAGGTTGCGAGCAGGCGCTCGGTTTCTTCCTTATTATAAGAAGTAAACCCGCCCACAAGCAGGTCGCCCTCGTCACGATAGGTCTGCAGGAAGTACTTTTCGCCGCCCGCGAGCCATTTTCCAATGTCGCGAATATCCTTTTCATTATGCAGCTCGCGCACTACGGTGGTTCGGAACTCAAAATCCACCTTTCCCTGCATCAACAGGTATGTAGAGACTTTGACCTTATCAAGCAATTTCGAATTTCGAATTTCGAATTTCGAATCCATTCCACAGGTATCATAGTACTTTTCCTGCGAGTTCTTTATATCCATCGCCACGTAGTCCACAAGTCGGTCATTGATCAGTTGTTCCAACATCTCGGGGTTTGTGCCGTTGGTATCGAGCTTGACCAAAAAGCCGCGACTCTTTATCTCCCGAAGAAGGTGGGGCAGGTCGCGATGCATTGTTGGCTCGCCGCCGCTTAGGCAAACTCCCGTCAGTCTGCCACGTCGTGAATCAAGAAAAGCAAGCAGCTCCTCGGTGGAGATCTCCTCACCGCCCTCGCCGAGAGCAAGGCCGCCGTTATGGCAGAATGGGCAGCGCATATTACAGCCCGCCGTGAAAACCGTGCAGGCGATCTGCCCCGGATAATCCAGCAGCGTCAGCTTCTGTAGTCCTTTTATAAGCATAATTTTCTTCCTTTTTTATTGATAAAAATATTATATCTTATGGACGAATAGATGTCAAGCGCAGAAGAGAAAAAGCGTGAAAATTTTCCTTAAAGCTCGCCAAAAAATCACAGAAAAAGAGCGCGCAAATCACCCGAAATAGCCCCCAAAAAAGAGCGTATAAAAAGCGTTTTAAAGGTCTGAAAAAAGCCTTTATTTTACCTATAATTTACCTGGATTTCCGAAGGGATTTTACGACTGAAAATCCGGGCTTTTTTTGCTTGTTTTTCACATCGATTTTCAGTATAATTTTATTAGGCTTAGAATATAAATTTTCGCCCCTTTTGGCAGAGCTTTTGGACGTTATTTTTTTGGATTTTTCAAGTTAAAACCAAAGAGAACTTAATTTTTAATGTTTTTCAATTTTCAAAACAAAAATCAAATTTTGAAATCGTAAATTTTGAAAATCAGCCTCCAAACTCGAAAATTTGCCCGATTTTTTCGCAAAAATTCAAACTTTTTTCGAAAATTTTAAAAAATTTCTCCCAAAATCAAATTTTGAAGCAATTTTCAGCGATTTTTTCAAATTTCTTTCCGTAAACAAAAGTTTACGAAAACCCGCCGTTTTTCCCTTTTTAAAATACCACTTGACAAATCCCCCAAGCTTTGCTATAATATTAGGGCAGAAAGCAAGAAAAACAGTCCTTTTTTCGCACCAAAAAAGAGGAGAGAATTCAACGTTTTTTCGCTCTGAAAATATCCGATTTTTTCATTGTTTTTCAGAAGCCTTATTCAACCATATTTTATACTCAAAACATTATCTTTTTTTCGAGGTGTAGCGCAGTTGGTAGCGCGCCAGTTTCGGGTACTGGAGGCCGCGAGTTCGAGTCCCGCCACTTCGACCAAAAATCAACCGAAAACAAGCTATTTTGACTTGTTTTCGGCTGTTTTTCTATATATTTTTCACAAAATCGGATTTTTTCAGTTGACCATATGTTCGCCTGATTTTGGGGCTTTTTGTTGGATTTTTCATGGCTTTTTCATAGTATTTTGAAAATCCCTTTTCTTTGCTTTCTGCGACGCAAATTTTGAGGGCTGACAGTTTTTTTCTGTCAGCCCTCACTCTTTATCACCATTCCGACAAATTGGAATTTGTTTGATTCAGATTATTTGCCTTTTTTCTTTGCAATGTGTGAAACGATGGAACAAGCAATTATTCCAATCACGAATGGGATAGCAAAAAGTAGTCCTACATCCCAAGGTGCGCTATTACCGGGTGCATATCGAAGAACTGTGCAGTTATAGGTTACCACAACGCACATAATGTTTGTAAGTAATATTGCAAGTGCTGCAAATATCGTTGATAACTTTTTCATTGAAACCTCCTACTTATGTTTCATTGTTTTGATAAGTATTATAGCTCCAAAGACCACAAACAGCACCGATACCAGCATTGCTATAAATGTGCCATCAATGACTATCATAGATGACTGTGCTATTTTGTCAGCGGTTTCAGAACTAAATACCGAAATAGCACCAAACACGATTAGCGAAACGCATCCTAAAAGCGAAATCACAAGGCCTAATATACCGAGAAGTTTTTTGTTTTCATTGATCTTCTCGGCAGGCTGCACGCTTGTTGGTTCTTCAATATCCTCTTTAACGAGATAGTCTATACTGACACCGAAAAGTTCGCTGTATTTTTGTAGCATTTCGGCATCGGGGGATGTCGTTCCGTTTTCCCACTTTGAAATCACTTGTCTTGAACAATTCAGCTTCTCGGCAAGAGCTTCTTGGGATAATCCTTGTTTACGGCGCAAGTTATAAAGTTTTTCTGACAGCGTCATAAGTACCTCCTTACGCCATTAGTTTAACAGCTTTGCCTTTGATTGTCTATACACGACCGTAGGCAATTCCGCAACGAGCGTTAACATTTATAATTTTCGTCAAATTCTTATCGGTGGATTCATTATATCATATTTCTATGAGCTTTTCAACCGATTTGGCTTTTCTTTGCTTCCTCCGACTCAAATTTTGAGGGGCGACCGTTAGTGGTCGCCCCTCTGCGCGTTATGCCGTTTTTGCCTTTTTCTTAAGGTCGGAGATTTCCTAAAGTCGTGATCGTGCATCACAAATAACCTCCATATCATATTTTGCGTCCGCCGATATAGGCAAAAGGCTCACGAGCAAGATGTCTGTGAGCCTTTTGTCGGGGGTGCGTTTACTGCAACATCAAATTGCAGACAAGTTCGCTGACCTCTGCGGGATTCTCAATAGAAAGACCGCTGACAAGACGCGCCTGTGCATATAAAACCTTGCTGTAACTTGCAAGCTTATCCTTGTCGTTCTCAAAGAGTTCCTTCAGCTTTTCGACAATCGGATGTGCCATATTGATCTCAAGTACAAACTCTGCCTTGATATTTGCAGCTTCGTTGCCGGGGTTCTTGCTGAGTACCTTTTCCATATTTGCGGTAAGTGCGCCCTCGCTTGAGAGACAAGCGGCGTGCTTTTGCAATGTGTTGGTGAAGCGAACAGCGTGAAGATTTTCACCGATGCTCTCCTTGATGAAGTCGAGCATTTCCTTTGCTCCCTCGTTTTCTGCCTTAAGCGCTTCCTTTTCCTCGTCGGTGGCGAGGTCGAGATCGTCCTTGCAAACGTTGGAGAATTCCTTTTCCGAATAGGAGCGGAGCATCTGCAATGCAAACTCATCCACGTCCTCGGTCAGATAAAGAACCTCAAAACCGTGTGCGATAACCGATTCAACCTGCGGCAAAAGCGAAATCTTTTCAACGGTCTCACCCGATGCGAAGTAGATCTTCTTCTGATCCTCCTTAATTCGCGAGACGTATTCCTTGAGAGTAACGAGCTTGCCCTCGTAGGACGACTTAAACATAATAAGATCCTGAAGTACGTCCTTGTGCATGCCGTAATCGTTGTAAATGCCCCACTTAAGCTGTGCGCCGAAGGCGGCGTAGAACTGCTCGTATTTCTCACGGTCGTTTTCCAGCATCTTGGAAAGCTCACTTGCAATCTTCTTTTCAACCGCTTTTGCGATACTCTTAAGCTGTCTGTCGTGCTGAAGCATCTCACGGGAGATATTAAGCGAGAGGTCGGAGCTATCCACAAGACCTCTTACAAAGCTGAAATAATCGGGCAGAAGATCCTTGCAATGCTCCATAATCAGCACGCCGCTTGAATAAAGCTGAAGTCCCTTTTCAAAATCACGGCTGTAATAGTTATAAGGCGCGTGAGAAGGAATAAATAACAGGGATTCAAAATTCGATACGCCCTCTGTTTTTTGGCGAATTACCTTGAGAGGTGCTTCCCAATCGTAGAACTTATCACGGTAGAAGTTGTTATATTCCTCGTCGGTGACTTCGCTTGCGCTCTTCTTCCAAAGAGGTGTCATGCTGTTGAGAGTTTCATCCTCGGTCACGGTTTCGTATTCGTCTTCACTGCCTTCCTTCAGCTGCTCGTTCTCGGTCAGCATACGGATGGGATAGTGAATGTAATCGCTGTATTTCTTAACGAGCATACGGATCTGATATTCTTCCAGATACGTGCCGTACTTTTCATCATCGGTATCCTCCTTGATATGAAGGGTGATCACCGTTCCGACCGTATCCTTATCACAAGTGGTGATCGTATAACCGTCAGCGCCCTTGGACTCCCAACAATATGCTTCCTCCGAGCCGTGAGCGCGGCTGATAACCGTGATCTTATCTGCCACCATAAATGCGGAATAGAAGCCGACACCAAACTGACCGATAATATCGATGCTTTCTTTATCCTTATGCTCGGGATCGTTCTTGAAATCAAAAGAACCGCTCTTGGCAATCGTACCGAGATTGTTTTCAAGCTCTTCCTTGGTCATACCGCAACCGTTATCGGTGACGGTCAGGGTTCTTGCGTCCTTATCTGCGGTGATGCGTATCTCAAAGTCCTCACGGCTGAGCTTTACCGTATCGTCGGTCAGCGACTTGAAATAGAGCTTGTCGATCGCGTCGCTTGCGTTGGAGATCAGCTCACGCAGAAAGATCTCCTTGTGGGTGTAGATGGAGTTGACCATCATGTCCAAAAGCTTTTTGGATTCTGTTTTGAATTGTTTTTTTGCCATTTTGTTATACCTCTTTCATCTATACTGTTGGTACAACGGGTTGGGTTGTATCATAATGGTAACGTATACTATTTTCCATACGGATAAACAGTTTTAATCTTTGTTTTGCTCAGCAGAGTCGCAAAATTTACTCGCGATTGCTTGAATGCACTCCTCAATGTCTGTTTGCGAAGTATTCAGCACAAGGTCATAACCCGATTCATCGTTCCAACGCCTGCCCGTATTGCAAACATAGTATCTTTCTTGCATACCGTCAATCGTTTTTATCATAGTGCCAACGTCGATATCCGAGCTTTTCTTTTCTTGTTTCAAGCGTTTCATTCGATCATCATAACGATAACGGATTCCTTTCGCATTATTTGTGAGCATTATTATAGGAATGGATATTAGCTGTAATACGCTCGAAATAGCTTTTGAAACGCTGTTTGTCCTCATCTGTAAAATCACTCAACAGAATAGCGAAATATTTCTCCTGTGCCATTCTTCCTTCTTCGATAATTGGTAGAGCCGATTCACACACTCTCAGATGAATGGAACGGCGATTGCCGTTCAAATGCTCTCCCGTAATCAAACCTTTTTCTTGCAAGGTTCTTACAGACATCGAAACGGCAGATTTCGTCAGCTTGCGCAGTTTAATAATGTCCGTAGCGGTGTCAAGCTGCGGATTGTTCGCCAAGCAAAGAATAATCGTCAGATCAGTTTGAGAAAGATCGTATTTTTTGCAAACCGGGGCAAGTATAGTAAAATAAAGCTCCTTGCTTACAAAGATGTTTTCGAGCAAATTATACATAGTCCTCTCCTTTAGGCAAGAGAGATAAGTGCCTAAAGCACTGAAAATTCAGGCTTTAGAGCGAGTTCGTCTTATTCTCTCTTGCCTATGCAAACGGTTCTCAAATCAACTGTTCAAATTTGAACAATAATATTATACAACGTTTTTTTAGCACTGTCAATGCAAGAGTGCTAAATTCATAATTCTTTTACAAATTTAATCAGGGGCTGTCACATTTGACGAGAACAAAAAACCGAAAAGGATATGAAACCGAACAAAAATTGTAAATGAAACAGTAAAAGGTTGAAATTTTTCGAATTTCTTCGGTTTATATAGACTTTTTCTACCGCCGTTTGCTTCCTCTCGCCGTATATATACGCCTTCGGGTCGCAAAGCGACGCTTCACGCCTAAATCTGACTATTCCTAAAAAGAGGCTTCCTCAAATTTGCATTTGAGACAGCCTCTTTTCCTATAAAAAAATATTGACAAGAAAAACAAATAGTGTTAAAATTAAATTGAAACTAAAAAAAGGAGATACTCGTTATGAAAAAAATAGTTAGTCTTATTTTAGCGTTCATTCTCGTATTCTCACTTGCGTCCTGCTCGGTTCTTGAGGGACTTATTCCCGACAACAATAATCCCGACGTTGACGACACCCCCGCCGATGACGACGGCAAGGACGATAACACCGACGTAGGCGGCGGCTCGGATAACACGGGCGGCGGTACTACAGGCGGTGATAATTCGGGCAGCTCGGACAATCCCCCGGGCGACGATTCCCCGGGCGGCGATGAGGTCGATCCTCCTACCTGCTCCGATGGCTGCAAGGATGCCGACGGCGATGCGATCTGCGATAACTGCGGCGAGGGCGTTCCCGTTCCTCCCGAGGAGCGCGCACCTGTAATCTTCCTTGCGGGCGACTCCACCGTAAAGACCTATGAGGAAAATCAGTACATAGCAGGCTGGGGACAGTTCCTCTCCTACTTCCTCGGTGACGATATAGTAGTTAAGAATGCCGCTCACGGCGGCAGAAGCTCCCGTTCCTTTATCAACGAGGGCAGACTTTACGATATAGAGGGCTCGGACTATACCTTCTCCCAGAACGGCGGCAACTCCATAGCCGACGAGATAAAGGCGGGCGACTATCTCTTCATTCAGTTCGGTCACAACGATGACGATACCAAGAAGGCGTCCTCCTACTCCACGATGTATGACAGAATGACTCCCCTCGGCACTCCCGATGCAAACGGCATCTATCCCACTACCCCCGCCGAGAAGCGTGCAACCGATTATCTGCCAGAGGCATATATTAATCTTGCATCCGATTCGGAGGAATCCACCGCGCTTTCTACCATTGCAAAGTACGGCGACGAGTATTATGCCTACGGCGACGGTAGCTTCAAGTGGTATCTGAAGCAGTATATTGATTTTGCGAGAAGCGTGGGCGCTATTCCCGTTCTCGTCACTCCCGTTGCCAGAGTAAAGTTCTCGGGCAAGGAGATAGTCGGCGGCGCGGGCCTTCACGGTGATAACTTCGCATACGTAGAGGCTGTCCGTCAGCTCGCAAGCGAGGAGAACTGTCTGCTTATCGACCTCTTCGCAGAGTCGAAGGAGATGCTTGAGACCGCAACCTCCACCTATGCAAACTACCTTATGGCTCTGAAGCCCAACGAGCTTACGGGTAGCTGGCCTACCGGCTATGACGCAACCTACGGCAACACCGCAGAGGGCTATACGGGCATCGAGGCAACACATTATAACAAGTACGGCGCGTTCCTGCAGGCTGCTGCCGTTGCAGAGGCGATTCTTGCCAACGCACAGGCTTACAGCTTCGCAGATAAGGTGCTCACCGCTCCCGAGAAATTTATAGATCCTTCTAACCTTATGAGCAAGTCCACCGCGGGACTTATCGAGGCACTCTTTACCACCGTAAACGTGACGAATCCTGACAGATGGTACGCGCAGCCCGAGGAGATCATCTCCAAGATCAACCAGCTTGACACTATGGGCGAGATCACCAGCGATAACTATAAGGAGATCGGTCAGATGTGCGAGCAGATAAGGCTTGCGTACAACGGTCTTAACGTGGATTACAGATCCCAGGTCACCAATCTTGCAAAGCTCGAGGCGGCGGAGGCTACCGTAAAGGCGTTTGAGATCCTCAACAGACCTAAGCCTACGAAGACTGTCATCTTTGACGCCGACGACCTCACTTTTGATAAATATACCGAAACCGTCACCGAGGGCGAATTTACTCTCGTTGCAACCGAGGCAAAGGCGATGGATAAAAAGTCCAGCAAGGTAAACTTCACCTACGGCACCGTAAGCTATGAGAACACCTACGGTCTCAGCGTGGGCGGCAAGGCGACCTTCGGCTCTAATAGATATATATCCTTCACCGTGGACGGCCCCTGTACCGTCACTGTGGCGGTAAGATCCTCGGGCTCTGACGTGAGAACGCTCACTCTTGTGAATTCCGCGAATCAGACCGTCGGCTCCTTCGAGGCTCCCGCATCGGTTCTCGTAAGCTCGGTTGACGTCGGAGAGGCGGGAACCTACTCGGTAGGCAGCGCAGGAAGCGGAATGTATATCTATATGATCATTATTGAATATTTTAACTAAAACCTACATTTTGACAACTGTTGTTAGCAAAAAATCATAAAAGGAGATAAAAATATGACTTCATTCGATTTCAGACAAAGAGCGAGAGAAGCCCTGCGGGGCAACTGGTTTGTTGCGGTTATTGCCGCCTTTATCGCATCGCTTCTCGGCGGTATCAGCTCGGGCGGCGGATTTTCCCTTGATTTCACCACCACCGAGGATATGACCGATGCAGAGCTTGAGGCGCTTATGGCGCAGCTCGGCATTAACGAGGAAATCCTCACAACCTTCTTAATTATTATCGGTGTGTTCGCTGTGATCGGATTTGTGTACTCCATCGTAAGCCTTATCGTCGGTTCGGGCGTCAGCGTTGGCTATGCTCAGCTTAACCTTGACATCGTAGACGGAGACTCCGTATCCGTCGGCACCGTTTTCAGCCGCTTCAGTCAGTGGAAGACCGCCCTCGCTGCAAGATTTCTCGTCGGACTTCGCGTGCTGCTCTGGTCGCTTCTGTTCGTTATTCCGGGCATTATCGCGAGCTACAGCTACTCGGTCGTGAATTTCGTTATGGCGGACAATCCCCATATGACCGCGAGAGAGGCTATGGCGGAGTCAAAGCGACTTATGAAGGGCAACCGCTGGCGCTTCTTCTGCCTGTCCTTCAGCTTCTTCGGCTGGGCGCTGCTCAGCGTGTTTACCCTCGGCATCGGTTCGCTCTGGCTCACCCCCTATATGCAGGCATCCTTTGCAGCCTTCTACCGTCAGATAAAGGCGGAGGCAAATTACACCGTATAAACGAAAAAATAACCTACATAAAAGAGACTGCCTCAAATTTGCATTTGAGACAGCCTCTTTGATATCTTGCACAAACTCACTTGCAAAAATAGTGCAATTTGACGGAATAAAGAACGTTTGTAATATAAAAATGAAATAAAAAGCAAAAAACTTGCAAAAATCCTTGAATTTTCAGCATATATATGATAAAATACTTTCATATTTTATTTTACGGTTAGGAAGAAAACTTATGAAAAAATTTTTAGCCCTATTACTTATTCTTGCCGAGCTGGTTTTATTGATGGCTTGCATCCCTATTCCCGATCCCGAGCCTCACGTGTGCAATTTCGAGCTTACAGAAACCACCGCCACCTGTCTTAAAGGTGGAAATTCGGTATATAAATGTGTATGCGGCAACACCGAGGAGCGTGTTGAGAGCGCTCTTGGCCACGATATAGGCGATCCTGCCGAGGCATCCCGCTTTGCTTTCTGTAGCAGAGAGGGCTGTACTATGTGTACTCCCGCCTTCCCCGAGAGCGGAAAGTATTCCGAGCTTCTCGTGTTCACCTTTGGTGATGAGGAAAAGGCAGAGCTTGAGGCAAAGCACGAGGAAATGCTTGCAATTCTTGACGCGGCAGACGATTATAACCCCGAGCTTCACGGCTATGCGGAGTCGGGCGAGCTTCACGATAAGTACACCGCTGCCGAGACGGTCTACGAGGAGTACAGCGACCTTGTCTACGCGGCTATGGATCAATATTCTATAGCAATGACTCTCTACTACTGCAACGACAAGGACGAGGCGTACGAGACCGCCTACAACGATATGGCGGATTACTATACGAATCTCGTTTCCAAGTATTACACCCTCTCTCAGCCATGGTATGACTCTATGTACCGCGACTTCTTCTTCTACGGCGCGACAGAGGAGGAGATCCTTGCCTTCCTGTTTGACAGTAATGCTCTCGCTAATCCCGAGTACGCGGCTCTTAAGGAGAGAAATACCGCTATCGAGCTTGAGTACAATAGCATTGCCGATCCCACATCCGGCAGTGACGTGCTTACTCTCTATGAGGAGATGGTAGAAAACAACAACCGCTTAGCAGAGCTTCTCGGCTACGATAACTACCTTGAATACGCATACGAGAACGTTTACAGCAGAGATTACAGCTATCAGGACGTTGCGGCGTTCACCGAGTACGTTAAGGAGTACATAGCACCTATCTACAACAGCACTTACACCAAGCTTAGGATACTTTTGAGCAACGGCAGTCTTTATAAGCAGTCTGAGATTGATGAGTATTACAGCATCGTTTGGGAGTCCTTCTTCGAAAATCAGCTGTCTAACGAGCTGTTCAACGATTATATAGACGAGATGGAGATGGGCTTTACGTCTAATCCCGAAAAGGCTTATTCCTTCTCGGATGCACTTAACGGTCTTTGCGCCGACGGCAACCTCTTCCGCGGCACCTACGAGGGCGCGTACGTCACCTACCTTTACAGCAACGAGATCCCGATCGCTTACTTTGGCGCTAACGGATACGATACTCCCATCACCGTATCTCACGAATTCGGTCACTATATGAATGAGATATATAATAAGTCGGAGTACGAGCAGTCCTACGACCTGATGGAAACTCACTCTCAGGGTGATGAGATGCTCTTTATGTTTTACCTTAAGGATAGGCTCAGCACCAATGCCTACCGCCTTTCCGAAACCTATCAGATGTATGCCACTCTCAGCGCGGTAATCAGCGCGCTCCGCGTTGACGCCTTTGAGCAGGCTGTATATCTCAACACCTACGACGGCTCTAACGCCGACACGATCATGGCAGACGGCAAGATCGATGCCAACGACTATGACCTGCTTTATAGGAGCATTGGCAAGGACTTCGGTATCTCCGCCGAGGCAGACGATCCTATCTACTGGAGATACGGTATGACCATTACCTCTCCCTGCTACTACGTATCCTACTCGGTATCGGCTATCAACGCGCTTCAGCTTTATGCAAAGTGCCATACCGACGGCTTTGATGCAGCAAAGGAAAGCTACCTTAAGCTCTTCACCTACACCGACGAGGATCCCGAGATGAATATTGAGGAGGTTCTTGAGTACGCAGGCCTGCTTTCCTACAACGACGAGCAGACCTATAAGAATATTGCGGCATTGTTTAAATAAAGGTCACAAGAGATGCTTTCGGCTTTGAATAATTCAAGCCCGCAAACTCAGATAACCACTCAACAATTATTATATTTTTACGCATCCTACGGAGCCGAGCGAAATTCGCTCGGCTCTTTTTTTGCCAAAACACTTGCAAAAGGTGGGGTAAATATTATATAATATAATTGTAAGTAAAAAACGGAGCTGAAAAAATGGGAGCAAGAGTGATTGTTATAGTTCTTTGCCTTGTGCTGTCGCTGGCACTTTTTGGGGTTATCACCACACTTGACGCGGTTATAGATCCCACCGACAACACAGATGCGCAGATAGCGGAGAGGGATCTCTCGGGCGATGAGGTAGGATTTATTCACCTTGTCCGCGCTCTGTCCTCCATCGACTCGGAGGGTGTGGCGCATTTGCATCTTGACGGCTATGATATAAACGAGCTGCTCTATGCCTTCCGCTCAAAGCTCAGCTTCGGACCTCTTCGCGCGCGGAGCATCTACGTGGAGAAAAGCGGCGAGGAGTACAGGTTATGTCTGCCCGTTGCGCTCTACGGCTTTGAGACTGTGCTGTCGGGCAATATTGAGCTTTACGACGATGGTGGCAGAGATCTCTGCGCCCGTATAAGCGAGCTTCGCGCGGGCAAGCTGCCTATTGACTCGGGTCTGCTTTCATCGTTAAATCTTAAGGGAACTATCGTCAAAATGCTTTCCGAGCAGGGCATTACCGCCTTCTTTAGCGAGGATGTTTTGAGCATTCGCCTAACGAGAGAGAATATCGGCGCACTCGTTGCCGAGGGAACAAAGAATAATCCGGGCGCCGGTCTTATCAACGCGATGTACAGCCTGCTTATGCTGCGCACTGACGCGGTCACATTTGATATTGCAAGCCCCGAGGACCTGAACCTAACTGTTGATCTCGGCAGCTTCGGGGGAAGGCGGGACGATAGCCTTACGGGCGTCAATAGCTTCACCTCGGATCTAATCAGCCGCGGCGTTATCGGCAGGGACAAGGTGGCTCTTGCCTCAAAATATTATGTAAACGGCTACGACAGGCTCACCGCCGAGGAGCAGGCGGCAATTACCGAGCTGCTTTCCGGTGAAGATGCCTCTGCTCACACGGGACTTATCGAGAGGGAAAAGCTCTCGCTGGTCAGTCTGCTTCTCACTCAGCTTGAGAGCAACACGAGCTATCTGCTTCCAGGCTTTAAGATAGCCGACAGGGATATTAATGCCCTCCTCTCGGATCACGGGCTGGTTGGCACGGTATGGCAGTTTGTCAACAGCCGCGACAGCTCCTGCGCCTTTATAGCGGTGAGAGAGGTTTATACCACCATCTCCGACGATTTTATCAACATTCACGTTGACCTTGACCTGAACGGCTACGTTATTACGATTTCGGTTGATTTCCATACGGGCGAGTCGCCTCTGGCGGCGGTCACGGGTCAGCTTGGCGAGACATATATCGGCAACGTCAGGCTTGACCAGAGCGAGGTCGATCTTGTTTTTGACTTCCTCTGCGCGCAGATGAAGGAGGGCTGGATCAGAGCCGATAAGGAGGCGGGTACCATAACCCTCGACTTCACATTTGCCTTTGAGGAAAACCCGCTGCTTGCCATTCTGCTCAGCAGCCCCAACATCGTCACCGTCTGCGAGAAGAGTCTTATCTCGGGCGGATACGTACAGATAACCTTTAGATTATTTTGACGCAAAAACAAATTAATATAAAACAAAAAAGGAGAACACATCTATGGTACGTGGAAACGTAATGGTAGGTCAGTCAGGCGGTCCTACCTCGGTTATCAATGCAAGCTTGGTAGGAGTTTTCAAGACCGCAAGGGACGCAGGCTGTGGCACAGTCTACGGTATGCGCAACGGTATTGAGGGACTTCTTGAGGAAAGGTATATTGATATCTCCGACTATATCAAAAATGACCTTGACATCGAGCTTCTTAAGCGCACGCCCTCCTCATTCCTCGGCACCTGCCGCTTTAAGCTTCCCCACGCGGATAAGGCGCCCGAGCTTTACGACAGAATTTTTGAAATACTTAATGGACTTGACGTAAAATACTTCTTCTACATAGGCGGAAACGACTCTATGGACACCATTATGCAGCTCTCTGCATACGCGGCAAAGATCGGCTCGGACATTCGCTTTATGGGTGTTCCCAAGACCATTGACAACGACCTTGCCTGCACCGACCACACTCCCGGCTTCGGCTCTGCGGCAAAGTATATCGCCTCCACTATGAAAGAGATCATCCGCGATGCCAAGACCTATCCCAACGACTCTATCACCGTGGTTGAGATAATGGGTAGAAACGCAGGCTGGCTCACCGCCGCAGCTTCACTTTCTCGCTCAGAGGACTGCACAGGCCCCGATCTTATCTATCTTCCCGAGGTAGTCTTTGACCACGATAAGCTCCTCGCCGAGATCAAGGAGCTGAAAAAGACTCGCAAGGCTGTTATCGTAGCCGTCTCCGAGGGTATCAAGACCGCCGACGGCAAGTACGTCTGCGAGGCGAATAAGAACACCACTCTCGTGGACTCCTTCGGTCATAAGGCACTGGGCGGTACGGCGCTCTACCTCTCCGACTTCTTAACCGACGAGCTTGGCATCAAGTGCCGCGGTATCGTCCTCGCAACTCTCCAGCGCTGCGCATCCCACCTCGTTTCCCGCCGCGATATTACCGAGGCGTTTATGGCGGGGGCCGATGCGGTTATGGCTGCCCTGCGCGGCGAGACGGGTAAGATGATCGTCTTCAAGCGCATCTCCGACAACCCCTATTCCATCGTCACCGACGTTATGGACATCCGCGAGATCGCAAATAAGGAGAAGTGCGTTCCCCTCGATTGGATCATAAATGACGGCACTTACGTGTCCGAGGAGTTTGACACCTACGCCCGTCCCCTCATCATCGGCGAGCTTTCGCCCTTTATGGTAGACGGTCTGCCCAGACACCTCTTCATCGATAAATAATATAAAAATGAGGCTGTCTCAGATTTGCATTTGCAAATCTGAGGCAGCCTCGGTTTTTGGCGTTTGGTCGTCCCACGCGCTGATTACTCTGCCGCAGCAGCTCGCAAGGCAGGTCAGTACAAGCGATAAAGCAACGCCAAGGACAGTATTTTTTTCATAAAATCCTCCTTTACCGTACAAAGCACCGAGGGCGGGGGGTTGGTTTGGGTCATTCAAAAGGCTCTTTTGCTTTATTATCGCATATCCTGCATAGCATGTCAACCCGGGTATGACGACGCAAAAGCCCCAAAGTCTTGACATTGAAGAAAAATGTAGTATAATATTAATAGGCGGAATTTGATTAAAACAGTCCGCCCTAAGATTAATAAGAAATACTACATATAAAGGAGTTATTATAATGAGTAGCTTTGAAAATCTTCGTATCGTGGACAACTTCTATCAGACATCTCTGTATTTCCCTATGCCCACGGTAGTAATCAGCACACTCTGTGAGGACGGCAGCACAAACCTCGGTCCTTACTCGCTGGTTCAGCCCTACTACGTAGCAGGAAAGGATTACTATGCAATGCTTCTCTGCTGCCGTAATTCGTCGAACACCGCACAGAACATTCTCCGCAACGGAAAGTGCGCCATCAACTTTATCGACGACAACCCCAAGACCTTCAAGGAGGCTGTAAAGCTCTCCTGGCCGGGTGACAAGCCCCACGAGAAGATGCCTAAGTGCAAATTCAAGCTTGAAAAGAGCCTTATCCACGAGGAGACAGGCGAGGAGCGTCCCGAGGTTATGAGCGACGCTATCGAGGTTATCGAGTGTACCTGGGTACGCGAGCTTGAGGGCGCGGATAAGTTCCTCGCGGGCGAGCTTAACGGCTACGAGCCCCCCTACAACGATTTCAACGGTATCACCTCCAAGTTCGGCGCACACTTCATTCTCAAGGTAGACAAGATCCTTATGAAGAAGAAGTATGCCGACGCTATAATAAACGGCGTAAGAGCAAAGGACTTCCCCGCCCTTCCCGTTGACTACGGCTACCGTGATTCCAAGAACTTCTGGTTCCACAGAAAGACAAAGATGCGCGCAGAGCTTCTCCAGGTTCGCGAGGCTTCTCTCGAGTCTGTACGCTATGCGGCAGACAGAGCCGACGACACGGTTAAGTTCACCGACGACGCGCTCAAGACCATTCTCGGCGTTCCGAGAGTATTCCTCTCCGTAGTTCTCAAGGGCTGCGTTCAGTGGGCGAAGGAGAACAACGTCACCCTCATCACCGAGGAGCATATGAAGATAATTAACGACAAGCGCGCCAAGGAAAAGGCTAAAAAGTAAAGGAGAGTTTACAAAATGAAGATCGATTAGCAGGTGCGTTCGGAAATCTGGGCGCAGAAATATTAAAGTGCCTGTGCGCTGACGGTCATGAGGTCGTAGCAGCAGACCTTAGAGAAAGAGAGATCGAGGGCTGCGGTGGTAAGTACACCTTCAAGTCCATCGACGCCACCAATCCCGAGAGCCTTAAGGGCCTCTGCGACGGCGCGGATATGGTTATCTCCACCGTTGGTCTTACCGGCGCATCCACAAAGGTGACCTCTTATGACATCGATCTTAACGGCAACCTTAACCTTCTTAACGAGGCAAAGGCTGCAGGCGTTAAGAAGTTCAACTACATCTCGGTTATCTCCTGCGACGAGCCCGGCGCTGAGAAGGTGCCTATGCTCCA
>JAZNZI010000028.1:0-11205 GCA_045594865.1 Eubacteriales bacterium
GAGAGGCTATTTCCTGGCATATAGCAAACGAGCTTGGTATCCCCAAGGACAAGGCCTGCCGTGTGACCTTTAACGAGATCACTCAGAGCGCCGTCAAGGAGGCTATCAAGAATCCGAGAAAAATTAACGAGGATCTTGTAAATTCCCAGCAGGCGAGAAGAATTCTCGACAGACTCGTTGGCTTCAAGCTGTCCGAGGTGCTTTGGAAGAACGTTAAGAGCGGTCTTTCGGGCGGTAGAGTACAGTCTGTTGCCGCGCGTATCGTCACCGAGCGTGAGGAGGAGATCCGCGCCTTCGTTCCCCAAGAGTACTGGACCATTGAGGCGTCCCTGCTGACCGCCGATGGCGAGGCTGTCAATGCGAAGCTTTACGGTGATAAGAAGGGAAAGATCAGACTTTCTAACGAGGCGGAGGCAACAGCCGCCGTCGAAAAAATAAATTCGGGCACATTCCGCGTCACCGATGTAAAGCACGCTGTAAAATATAAGCAGCCCGCACCTCCTTTCACCACCTCTACGCTTCAGCAGGAGGCATCCAAGCAGCTGGGATACCAGTCCCAGAGGATTATGAAGGTGGCGCAGGAGCTGTACGACGGTCTTAATCTTGGCGCGCAGTACGGCGGCGTACAGGGTCTTATCACCTATATGCGTACCGACTCTATCAGAGTTTCCACCGTTGCGCAGGAGTCCTGCGCGGCGTTTATAAAGGAGAAATACGGCGAGGAGTTCCTGCCTGCCAGCGCGAGAAATTATAAGGTTGGCGCATCGGCTCAGGACGCTCACGAGGCTATCCGTCCCTCCAACGTTTACATCACACCTAAGTCTATCAGGAAGATGCTCTCGAGCGAGCAGTACAGACTTTATAAGCTTATCTGGGAGCGTTTTATCGCGAGTCAAATGGCAGCGGCTGTGCTCGATACCGTTTCGGTTGAGATCGAGAACTCCGGATATATCTTCAAGACGGGCGGCTACGTTATCAAGTCCAAGGGCTATCTCACCATCTACGATTACGTTGACGATACCCAGGATCCCGAGACTGAGGAAATTAATCTTGCGAGCCTGCCCAATATAAAGAAAAAAGAGGAGCTTTCGGTAAGCTCTGTTAAAAAGCAGCAGCACTTTACCGAGCCCCCTGCAAGATACACCGAGGCATCTCTTATTAAATTCCTTGAGGAGAACGGCATTGGACGTCCCTCAACCTATGCGCCCATTATCTCTATCATCGTTTCGAGAGAGTACGTAAAGAGAGACGGAAAGTCGCTTGTAGCAACTCCTCTCGGCGAGATAACCACCAAGTTTATGCGCCAGCATTTCCCCGAGATCATAGACTATGAGTTTACCGCCTCTATGGAGGATAAGCTTGACTCTATCGAGAACAGAGAGAACACCACTCTCGGCGTTATCTCGGAGTTCTACGGCAGATTTGCCGAGGAGCTTTCGGCTGTATCGGCGGGTGATAACAAGGTGGAGCTTAATATTCCCGCAGAGGAGAGTGATGTGCTCTGCGATAAGTGCGGGTCAAGAATGATATACAAGAACGGCAGATACGGCAAATTCCTTGCTTGTCCCAAATATCCCGAGTGCAAATGCACTAAGGCTATTGACAAAAACGGCAAGGTGGTGGAGGCAGAGAATAGTGCGCCCACCCTTGCGGGCTTCAAGTGCGAGGTCTGCGGCGGTGAGATGGTGGTGCGAAACGGTCGCTTTGGCAGCTTTTATGCCTGCGAGAATTATCCCACCTGCACCTTTACAAAGCAGAAGGTGACCGACACAGGCGTAAGCTGCCCTAAATGTAATTCCAAGATCCTTGCCCGTCACGGCAAGGGTAAGATGCTCTTCTACAGCTGCGAGAGCTATCCTGAGTGCGATTTCTCCACCTGGGATATGCCTCTTACCGAGAGCTGTCCCGATTGCGGTGGTATGCTTTACTACCGTAAGAGCCGTAAGTCGGTTATCTGTAAGAACAAGAGCTGCTCTTACAAGCGCGACGAGGAAATGACGGTGATCGAATAATGAGTAATACACCGAAAATTAAGGTTATCGGCGCGGGACTTGCAGGCTGTGAGGCGGCTTATGCTGCAGCAAGGCTTGGTGTGGACGTGGAGCTTTACGAGATGAAGCCGCACAAGCATTCTCCCGCACATCACACCGACGGCTTTGCCGAGCTTGTCTGCTCAAACTCACTTCGCTCAAACGATACAAGCAATGCGGTCGGTCTGCTGAAGGCAGAGCTTTCGGCACTCGAATCTCTGGTTATGGAGGCGGCGTATGCCACCGAGGTGCCTGCGGGCTCGGCTCTTGCGGTAAACCGCGAGGAGTTCAGCGACTATATAACCGAAAAAATAAGAAATCACCCACGTATCACTGTAATCGAGGGTGAGGTGACCGAGATCCCAGAGGGAATTGCGGTCATTGCCAGCGGACCTCTCACGTCGGAGGCACTTGCTGAGTGCATCAGTGCATATACGGGCGGCGGCGAGCTTCATTTTTTTGACGCGGCTGCGCCTATCGTGGATTTTTCTACCATTGACACGTCGGTCGCTTTCTTTGCTTCCAGATGGGGTAAGGGTAATCCCGAGGATTATCTTAACTGTCCGATGACGAAGGAGCAGTATGACGTATTTTATAACGAGCTGATAAACGCGAAGGCCGCGCCTCTCAAGGCCTTTGACAAGGAGCTTCAGGAGGATCTTACCGTCTTTGAGGGCTGTATGCCCGTGGAGGTAATGGCAAGTCGCGGCTATGATACGCTGAGATTTGGGCCTATGAAGCCCGTCGGTCTGCCCGATCCCAGAACAGGCGAGGATGCCTTTGCTACCGTTCAGCTCAGACGCGAGAACAAAGAGGGAACTATGTACAATATCGTCGGCTTCCAGACTCATCTCACCTTTGGTGAGCAGAGGAGGGTGTTTGGATTGATCCCCGGCCTTGAGAACGCAGAGTTCTTCAGATACGGCGTTATGCATAGAAATACCTATCTTAATTCTCCAGGATTCCTCTCGCCCACCTACTCGGTTAAGCGTGAGGGCAGACTCTTCTTCGCAGGTCAGATGACAGGCGTTGAGGGCTACGTGGAGTCGGCTTCATCGGGCTTTGTTGCGGGTGTAAACGCAGCTATGATGGCCCTTGGCAGGGATGCGGTAGTTTTCCCGAGGGAGACCGAGATCGGTGCGCTTGCCCACTACGTAAGCGAGGGTGGTGTTTCCTCATCCTTCCAGCCGATGAATGCAAACTTCGGCATCATCGCCCCCTTTGATAAAAAGGTGAAGGGGGGCAAAAAGGCGAGAAACGAGGCCTATGCTCTCCGCTCGCTTGAAATGATAAAAAACTATAACCCATTTAAAGAAAACTAACGTAAGAAAGGAGTGGCGTAATGGCTCTCGGAAAAGACGTAATTGAGCTTCAGGAAAGAATATCCTATAGCTTTTCTGACCTTTCATATCTTGATGCGGCCCTGACGCACTCCTCATATACAAACGAGCTTCGCTCACGGGGAATGAGAGCCGAGTCGAATGAGAGGCTTGAGTTTCTCGGTGATGCGGTGCTGCAGATAGTTATCTCCGAGTATCTTTATGCAAGCTATTCCAAGCATCGCGAGGGCTCGCTTACCAAGATGCGCCAGCAGCTTGTTTGCGAAAAGACGCTGGCAAATATCGCGAGGCGCATTGACCTTGGTAGCTATCTGAACCTCGGAAACGGCGAGGAAATTGGCGATTGTCGCCACCGTCCGAAGCTTCTGGCAGACGCCCTTGAGGCGCTGATAGCCGCGGTCTATCTTGACTCTACGGCTAAGGGGGAGGACGGATACCGCGCGGTTGTGCTTAATCTCTTCTCTGAGGAGATAAAAAACGCCTCAAGCGGACAAACCGACTATAAGACAAGACTTCAGCAGCTTGCAGAGCAGGACGGGTCGGCGGTGCTTGAATATCGGGTAATCTACGAGGACGGCCCCGAGCACGACAAGCGCTTTACCGTCGCCGCCTACGTTAACAACAACGAGGTTGGCAGAGGCTATGCAAAAACGAAGAAGCTTGCAGAGATGCAGGCGGCTAAAATGGCGCTGAAGCTCTTTGGTGTCCTGTCATGAGGCATATAAATATCCCAATTTTTATTCCGCATCTCGGCTGTCCTAATCAGTGCGTGTTCTGTAATCAGCGCAGTATATCGGGCGTTTCTGAGTTCCGTGCTGAGCAGGTTATTCCCATAATCGATGAGGTGCTTGCTACGGCAGAGGAGGGCGCGGAGGTGGAGATCGCCTTTTTCGGCGGCTCATTTACGGGCATTGATAGACCGCTTATGATCTCGCTACTTGAGATCGCTCACTCTTACATAGAAAAGGGGGAGGTTAGCTCTGTAAGATGCTCCACCCGTCCCGACTATATTGACGAGGAAATTATAGAAATTTTAAAGCGATACGGAGTAAAAACTGTTGAGCTTGGATTGCAGAGCAGCTCGGATAGAGTGCTTGAAACTTCAAAAAGAGGACATAATTTCGAGGCAGAATGCAAAGCGTGCGACCTAATAGTCAGATCGGGGCTTGCTCTTGTTGGGCAGATGATGATCGGACTTCCCGAATCGGATATTGAGTCGGAGCTTGAAACTGCGCGTTTTATTATACGCGCGGGCGCGAAAGGCGCGAGGATATATCCCACCGTTGTTTTTCGCGATACAGAGCTTTGCCATATGACTACGTCAGGGGAGTATCAGCCGCTGTCGCTTGATGATGCTGTCCAGCGTTCGGCGAGGGTGCTTCGAGTGTTTATCGACGCGGGCGTTGAGGTTATCCGCATCGGTCTTCAGGCAAGCGATAATCTCGTAAGCGAGGACACCTACCTTGCAGGCCCCAATCACGCGGCTCTCGGCGAGCTTGTGATCGGCGAGGTTTACTATAATCTGATTTGTGAAAGACTTTCCCGAATGAGTTTATCGGGAGATGAAAATATACTTGTTTCTGTTTCCCGCGGCGCACTTTCAAAGGCGGTGGGACAGAATAAGAGAAACAAGCTTCGACTTGGTGAGAGGTATAAAAATCTACGCTTTGCCGAGGCGGACGGTATTCCGGAATACCAAATTTCACTTGAAATAATGGAGAAATGAAATGTATTTAAAATCTTTGGAGCTTCACGGCTTTAAATCATTCCCAAACAGAACCGTTCTTTCCTTCGAGCGCGGCGCGACCGTAATCGTCGGCCCTAACGGAAGCGGAAAATCGAATATTTCCGACGCTATGCGTTGGGTTCTTGGCGAGCTTTCCAGCCGTAATATCCGCGGTACGAGAATGGAGGACGTTATCTTCGGCGGTACCGATGACAGAAGACCTATGGGCTTTGCCGAGGTTTCGGTCACCTTTGATAACTCCGATCCTAACCACAGACTTGACTCGGAGTTCGACGAGGTTGTCGTCACCAGACGTTATTACCGTACGGGCGAGAGTGAGTATCTTATCAATCGACAGCCCAGACGTCTGCGCGACATATACGAGCTGTTTATGAACACGGGTGTCGGCCGTGAGGGTTATTCTATAATCGGTCAGGGTAAGATCGCTGAGATCATCTCAAAGAAGAGCGACGAGAGACGTAATATCTTTGAGGAGGCGGCAGGAATCTCCAAGTACCGTCACAGAAAAGAGGAGTCCGAGAGAAAGCTGAAGCAGACTCAGGACAATCTTGACAGAGTAAGAGATATTCTTCTCGAGCTTGAAGCCCGCGTCGGCCCTCTTGAAAAGGAGGCTGAAAAGGCGCGTAAGGGACTTGCGCTCTACGAGGAGAAAAAGAGAGCAGACGTTTCTCTCTGGCTATTTGATACAAAGAAAATACGCGAGGATATCGAGGAGGCTGACAAGGTTTTAAGGCTCTCGAGAAAGGAGCTTGAGATAATCGATCAGGTTATCGCAGACCTTGAGCTTCAGAACGAGAATCTTTATGAAAAGGCGCAGCAGAGCAAGGCTGCGTCCGAGCAGCTTCTCGACAGGATCCGCGAGACAACAGATAAGCTTCATCAGCTTGATAACGCACTTCAGGTTGCGGAGACCAACTTCAGCCACTCGGCAGAGCTTATCGAGAACTGCCGTCATAGAATCTCCGAGATCGAGACGGGCAGAACTCTCCTTGAGGTAAACAGACAGGAGTATCTTGATAAGAAGGCGAAGATTGAGGCAGAGCATAAGTCTGTTATGGACGCCCGCCTTGAGCTTCTTGCCGAGGAACAGAGCCTGCTTCACGAGATAAACGAGGCTCGCCGTCAGCTTGAGGAGGCTCTTGACGAGCTTACCGTTGAGGAGGGAAATGCATCCAACCTTAACGTGCGTATCAACGTGCTTAAAAACTCCCGTGAGAGCGGCGGTACAAAGTCGCTCGGTATCGAGGAGGAAATAAAGAAATACGAGGCAGAGGCTTCTGTGCTTCGCGCGGAGGCTGACCGCTGTGAAAAGGCGGCTTCGGGCTTCAAGGCAAGCATCGCCGAGAAGGACGCACTCATCACCGAGGCAACCGAAAAGATTAATGGACTTTCTGACAAGCGCGACGAGATGATGCTCTCGCTTAACGATGCGAAGCTTCGCCGCGATACAGTCAGCCAGCGCGCAGAGATGCTTCAGCGTATGAACGATCACTTCGAGGGCTATGCCGAGAGCGTTAAGTTCGTTATGAAGGAATATCTTGGCGGCAGAATCAGCGGAAGAGGCAAGATCCACGGCCCGCTTTCCTCTCTTATCAATATTGACAAGCAGTATATCACGGCTATCGAGACTGCCCTTGGCGCAAGCTTGCAGAACATAGTTGTTGAGAGCGAGGAAACTGCAAAGGCGGCGATCGGTGCGCTGAAATCTGCTAATGCGGGACGTGCAACCTTCTATCCCATCAGCGCTATCAAGCCTGCGGGCGAGACCGACGAGATCCGCGAGGCATCGAGATTTGAGGGATACGTAAGCCGCGCTGACAAGCTTGTAAAGTCGGATGCGGAGTACCGCTCGGTTATCGAGTGGCTGCTGCTTCGCACCCTTGTATTTGACAATATCGACAATGCGGCAAAGGCGGCAAAGCAGCTTCGCTACAGAGTGAAGATCGTCACCCTTGACGGTCAGGTTATCAACGCGGGCGGCGCCTTTACAGGCGGTAGCGCAAAGCGCGATAGCGGTATTCTCTCAAGGCTCAACACCATTTCCGAGCTTCGTGAGGAGGCAAAGACACTTGGTACGAAGATCGCCGCGGCAGAAAAGTCACTCTCCGAGATCGAGGCTAAGATCACCGATGCCCGCGATTCTCAGAGAGATGCAGAGCAGGAAAAGGAGCTTCTCCTTACACTCTCCCGCTCACAGTTTGCAGCTCTTGATAACGCAAACGCAAAATATAACGCAAATAACGACATTATAGAAAAGCTGAAGAGCGACTACGACAGCATTATCGGTCAGCAGTCCAAGGAGGGCGAGGAGCTTATCTCTCTCGAAGCCGAGTATGAGGCAAATCTTGAGAGAATTGCCGCTCTCAAGGACTACAGATCAAGAAGAAGCGCCGAGATGGGCATTCTTGACGAGAAGCGGGACGAGTGTAATCAGCATGCGAACGAGCTTAGCATCAAGGCGGCTGAGATCATGGGTGGCATTCACAGTGCGGAGGACATGATCGCTTCTCTCGATGCGAGAATTGCCGAGCTTATGACCGAGAAGGATAATCAGAACAGACGTATCGAGGAGCTTCGCGCACAGCGCGAGGGTATCGGTAATATCAGAACCGAGAATGCTGCGGAATGTAAAAAACTTGAAAATGAGCTGGAAAATTTAAGGCAGAAACGTATCGAGGTAGAAAGCGGCAACGACGAGTTCGAGCGCGAGATCAATAATATCCGCGTTCGCTTAAAGGAGCATAATTCCTCCCGCCAGGTAAATTACGAGGCATTCCTCAGAAACGAGAACAGACTTAATATTCTTATTGAAAGACAGGATAAGCTTGGCTCTCAGCTCTGGGACGACTATGAGATCACCTATGAGGATGCGGTGGGCTTCGGTTATCCCGCTGTCACCGCCGAGAATCGCGATGAGGTTGCTGCGGTGCAGGTTTCCTGCAGAAACAGACTCCGTGCGCTTGGCGGATATAATCCGGGCGCTATCGAGGAATATGCGGAGGTCAAGACTAGATACGACGCGCTCAGCAGTCAGTTTAACGATCTGACAAGCTCCTCTGCCGAGCTGCTTGATATTATCAGCAGACTTGAGGGCGAGATGCGCACCAGCTTTATTGATGCATTCGAGGCAATTAACAAGAACTTCGGCATCACCTTTAAGGAGCTTTTCGGCGGCGGTAATGCAGAGCTTTCGCTTACCGATCCCGAGGACGTTCTTACCTCGGGCATTGAGATCAAGGCGGCGCCTCCCGGTAAGATAATCAAGAATCTTTCGCTTCTTTCGGGCGGTGAGCAGGCATTCGTTGCGATTGCACTGCTGTTTGCTATACTTAAGGTTAATCCCACACCCTTCTGTATCCTTGACGAGATAGAGGCGGCTCTCGATGAGGTCAACGTTTACAGATTCGCTGAGTATATTAAAAAGTTCGACGACGGAACCCAGTTCATCCTTATCACCCACCGTCGCGGAACTATGGAGATCGGTGACCGTCTTTACGGTATCACCATGCCTCAGAGAGGTATTTCTCAGGCAATAGAGCTTAACGTGGGTGAAATTGAAGGAAGAGAAAAGGAGCTTTTGGATGGGGTTCTTTGACAAATTAAAGCAGGGACTGTTTAAGACAAAAACTGCTATCGTAGACAAGGTTGACGCGCTCTTTAAGAGCTTCGTTCGGGTTGACGAGGATCTTTTCGACGAGCTTGAGGAGCTGCTTATATCCGCTGATATCGGCGTTAATACCACCGAGGAGATCCTTGACGAGCTTCGCGATGCGGTCAAGGATAAGAAAATTAAAGAGCCGGATGAGGTAAAGCACGAGCTGTTCGATATTCTTCGCCGTATGATCGGCGAGCACGAGCCGCTTAACCTTTCCACCAAGCCCTCTGTTATTCTCGTAATCGGTGTAAACGGAGTTGGAAAGACAACTTCCATAGGAAAAATCTCGGCAGAACTTAAAAGACAGGGCAAAAAGGTGGTCGTTGCAGCCGCAGACACCTTCAGAGCCGCTGCCGCCGAGCAGCTTAACGTCTGGTGCGAGCGCGCAGGCGTTGACATTATTAAGCAGGCGGCAGGTGCCGATCCTGCGTCGGTCGTTTTCGATGCCATCAGCGCGGTAAAGAGCCGCGGAGCTGACGTGCTTATCGTTGATACGGCGGGCAGACTTCATAATAAGAAAAATCTTATGGATGAGCTTGCCAAGATCGACAGAGTAATCGGTCGCGAGCTTCCCGATGCGGCAAAGGAGACTTTGTTGGTTCTGGACGCAACCACAGGTCAGAATGCGGTTTATCAGGCAAAGGAGTTCAAGGAGGCGTCAAGGATCACCGGCCTTGTTCTTACGAAGCTTGACGGCACTGCAAAGGGCGGTATCGTTATCTCTATCAAAAAGGAGCTTGGCATTCCGGTTAAGTTTATCGGCGTTGGCGAGCAGATCGACGATATGAAGCCCTTTGACGCAAAGGAATTTGCAGGCGCACTGTTTGAAGAAAATTAATTTTTAAGGAAAAAATATGTTAACAAGTAAGCAGAGAGCGTTTCTTCGCGCTCAGTCACAAAGCCTCGATACCATTTTCCAGATAGGAAAGGGCGGTATAACCGAGGAGATTTGCAATCAGATATTCAATGCCCTTGAGGCTCGCGAGCTTATTAAGGCGCGCGTTCTTGAGAACAGCGGCTATACCGCAAAGGAGGCGGCAAACGTCATCGCAGAGGTTATCGAATGCGACGTTGTTTCCTGCGTCGGCTCAAGATTCGTGCTTTACAAGGAGTCCGAGAAGAAGAAGCGCATTGAGCTTCCCAAGTAATGAAATACAGTAAAGAACAGATCGACCGACTTCGTGCAGAGGTGGAGAAAAGACTTTCGCAAAAGAGATTTGTCCATACTCTCGGTGTGGAAAAAATGGCGCTTTTGATCGGTGAAAAATGCCTGCCGGAAAGACTTGATGAACTGTCAGCCGCGGCGCTGCTACACGATATTTCCAAGGAATATTCCGAGGCAGAACACTTTTTAGTGGCGAAAAGGCACAATATCACCATGACCGAGGCGGAAAGAAAAGAGAGCGCGCTATGGCATTCTCTGACGGCTGCGGCGGTGGTTACCGAGGAATTTCCCGATTATGCAGAGGGGGATATTTTATCCGCCGTATACAACCACACGGTCGGCTCGCCCGATATGTCGGTCTTTGACGAAATAATACTCCTCGCCGATTATATCGAGGAGGGCAGGAAATACGAGAGATGCGTCACACTTCGCGAGAGCTTCCTTCCGGAGCTTGCTTTGGCGAGGGGAGCTGATGAGGCGACAAAGGTTCTTCACAGAGCCGTCGCGAAATCTCTTGACAACAATATTCAGGAATTTATTTCCCGCGGCAAGAGCTATCATGAGAGAACCGAGCTTACCCGCGATGCCATTATGGCGAAAATCAGAAAGGATAATATGGAAAACAATAAGGATTTGGTATATAGCGATTCGGGCGCTCTTGCCCGTGAGGCTGTAAAGGTTTTGCTTGAGAAAAAGGGCATTAAGGTTGCGCTTTTTGATGTGAGAGAAAAGAGCAGTGTCACCGACTATTATGTTAACGTGACGGGCCGTTCATCCTCCAATGTGGCGGCGCTTGCCGACGAGGTTGACGTTAAGCTGTCTGAAAAGGGCAGAGCGCCTCTGCGCGTTGAGGGCAGACGCGGAAACAACTGGATTCTCGTTGACTTCGGTGACGTTATCGTCAACGTTTTTGACCGCGAGTCCCGCGATTTTTACAATCTTGACAGACATTTCCCCGAGGGAAGTCAGGTTGATATTTCGGAGCTTGTAGCCGAGGTTGACGCGAAATTTGATTTAAACAAGAATTGAGGATAAGACTATGAATTACGAACACTCCGGTATTGAAGCCAAATGGCAAAAATATTGGGAAGATAACGCTACCTTCAAGACAGACGTATGGGATTTTTCAAAGCCCAAGTACTATGTACTTGATATGTTCCCGTACCCATCGGGCGTAGGACTTCACGCGGGACATCCCGAGGGCTATACCGCCACCGATATTATGTCCCGTATGAAACGTATGCAGGGCTACAACGTTCTTCATCCTA
>JAZNZI010000029.1:0-2214 GCA_045594865.1 Eubacteriales bacterium
TCTATGACCGACAGCCGCACCTTCAAAAAGTTAGGCGTTAACGTCACCTGCGAGCCTAAATATCAGGTTAAGAAATTATATCACGCGAAATAAATTAAAGACGAGCGGCTTGACCGCTCGTCTTTAATTTGTTACTTTTTCGCGCAAGGCTTTCTCGTTGCCTTTACGACAAGGTTTTTAAGCTCTTCCGCCTTTTCTGTGTTGCCTTCGACGGTAAACAAGCCGTTTGCAATAGCCTTGTCATAACCCAGCCTGCCGCTCATAACGCGAACTACGTCCTTGTAGGAGGCGGTAATGATTGCGTCGCGGTCACGGTAGTCGTAGGGCTCGACGAAGAGCTCTCCGTCCTTGACCTCGATGTACATAATTCCCTTCGCATCAGGATCGTTAAGGTTGACCTGGATCGCAAGGTGTCGGTTTATTTCCGCGGGATTGGCTCTTTTCATCGCCGCCTTGATCTTTTCGTAAGCTTCGGTAAATGTCATATTTTTATTCCTCGTTTTTCTTTATTTTCGCCTCTGATATTGTACTATAAAAGAGGCTGCCTGTCAATGAAAAATGTATACCAAAAAAGCCGAATTTTAGCAATTCGGCTTTTTTCATATTAATATTGGTTATTCTTCCACGAAAACGCGCTTTATAGCCTCGAGATAGCAGTATCCGTAGACGTTATCGGGGATAAGATAGCTTGTCTCTGTCCACTCGTTCCAACTGTTTATCGTAATAAGCGGCGCTTTGAGGTCAGGATGAGTATCAACGTAGTCCTTAGCCATGCGCAAGCCCTCCTCAAACATTTCGGGGGTATTTCCCTTGCAGACCACGTCAACGTAGGTATTGAATCTGGGGTTATTATCCCAACCGATGGAGACGTGAGGATAATAAGGCACGGTATAGTCTCTGTCCATTCTCGCGTATTCGTTCTTCATTATCTCAAGGATCTCCTTGTAGTAGCGGTTCATTACGCAGATATGGACGAACTGATAGTTGGTCACGCTGTCAAAGCCAAGGGTGGGAACGATTTCCTTTGTTGACATCGTACCCCTGGAATCCACACCGCTGACGTTGGTCTGTCTCTCTCCCCAGCCCGTAAGCTGAAGCTCGAGCCCGGGGTGACCCGCCTTTACCGTCTCGGCTCTGAAATACTCCAGCGCTTCGACCGTCTTATCTATTCCGCCAAGGCCCTTTATAAGATTCTCTACGTCATAGATCATAAACACAGGCTTGCCGTCGATCTTGTAATAGTTGGGGCGGGAGAAATATTTATCAATTACTCTGTGAACTATCTTATCAAATTCCGTTCTATCCTGAGCTCCCTCCCACACGTTGACAGGGTTGCTCCATACCGTGTCGGAAAGACGCTTGTCCCATGTGTAGTTTACGTCGTGATTAGCCCACATCAGATAGAACCTCATCTTCTCGTTGTTTCGGGCTCCCAAAAATCCGTCATTGAGGCAATTCTCAAGGTATGGACGGTGATCGTACCAATACCAGTCGTAAATGAAGACGTTTACTCCGTGCCTCGTTGCCTCTTCGATCTGAAATTCCATAACCGAGGGGTCTGCCTCGTCCTGATAGCCCCAAAGTGGCTTTCTGTCCCACTTATAATTGGGGGTATCCACCACGCAGTCGCGGACGGTCTGCCATTCTCCGATGCCCTCGGGCCAGAATATTCTCGATCTCATATCCTTTCCCGTGTACGCAGGCCAAATGTATGCGGCTATATCATACTTTTGCATATCTGCTCTCCTTAGTATTGAATCTTCTTTTGCTTGGTCAGATTGTAGCTGTCCTCGATCAGCTTCAAAATCGTTGAATCCTTCAGGCTTCCGTCAAGCAATACGCTCGACCAATGCACCTTATTCATGTGGTAGGCGGGGGTTATGGCAGGGTATAATTCGCGCCAAATGATCCCATCCTCGGGGGTGTGCTTGACGTTGATGAAATACTTGCCGTCCCTCTCAAGGACGAAGGCAAAGACCTTGCGGTTTCCCTCGTGTCTCATTGCCGCCCATATGCCCTCGTCAAATGGATAATCCTCATACGCGCCCGCAAATGTCAGGCACATCTCTATTGCTTCTCTTTTTTCCGTCATAGCTTTTCAATAGTAATACTGACGCTGACCTCGCCCTCGCCCACTGCTCTGAAGCGGCGGTAACGTCCGTTGCGGTTGCAAATGTCTTCTTTTACGTCAAATATCTGTCCGTTTGTTTTGTA
>JAZNZI010000030.1:0-9724 GCA_045594865.1 Eubacteriales bacterium
GGGATCTGGGCAGGTTCCTCAACGTTGGCAAACATAGCGACAACGGGATCTGCCGCAGGTGTTGCAACCTCGGGAATAACAACGGGAATCTCTGCCACGGGAATCTCGGGCTCGTCTTCAAGAGTTGTTGCGGAAACAGTGTTCTCAAATACCGCTGCCTGAGATACGGGGATCTGGGCAGGTTCCTCAACGTTGGCAAACATAGCGACAACGGGATCTGCCGCAGGTGTTGCAACCTCGGGAATAACAACGGGAATCTCTGCCACGGGAATCTCGGGCTCGTCTTCAAGAGTTGTTGCGGAAACAGTATTTTCAAATACCGCCGCCTGAGATACGGGGATCTGGGCAGGTTCCTCAACGTTGGCAAACATAGCGACAACGGGATCTGCCGCAGGTGTTGCAACCTCGGGAATAACAACGGGAATCTCTGGAGCGGGTGCCATAGGCTCGTCGCGAAGCTCGGTGGCTGTCACCTTGTTCTCGCAAATAGTGGCGTTGATCTGTACCACACCGTCCTCATCTGCGGAGGTGTAGATAGTGATTGGAATATCCTTAAGATAAGATACAGGATTGGAAAGAGGAGTGACTACCTCATCGGGAGCGGCGGGAATAGGCTCTGCCACGGGGATAACTGTGTCCTCAAGAGTGGTGGGCTTATAACTATTTTCATAAAGTGCCGCTGCAGGAGTCACAAAGGGAATTGCACCGGGAACGCCCGATGTAATGAATGTATACGGAGAGGCGATGGGAGTTGCGGCAGGCTCTATGGGTTGAGCCTCGGTAGCATCAGGAATATGAATACTGTCCTCAAGAACAGAAGAGGGGACGTTTTCATATACGAAGGAGTTTTCAGGCTGCTTGAGCGACTCGATAAACGGAGTATCGGTAGGCTCGGCAACGTCGAAAGCAGGCTCCTCAAATGCATTAAGATCGGCAAGGGTTATGGGATTTGCAGGAGTTGCCTCATAAACGGCATTGGAAATATCGTCCGCACGTCTGAAAACATATGGATCTGCACCCATATTAATTGCCTTTACAGGCTCAATAGGCTCCTCGGTAATAATGAAGCCGTCAAGTCCGCGAATCGGCTTAACAGGCTCAAGCTCGCTAAGAATAGCAGCGGTAGGCTCAAGTGCGTCTATGTAAACCGAGTCGGGAGCATCCCACTTAGCATCGTCAAGATTCTCGTAAAGCTTGACCGTGCCCTCGCGTTCTTCATATTCGTGAATCTTATTTCTGTTTCTGATTGCCTGAAAAATAAGGAAAGAACAGATAACCAGCGATAAGAAGGCAACTACAAGGAATATGAATTCAAAGAAGAGCGGATCGTCCCAATAGGACTTAGGCTCACTTTCCTCTCCTCCCGTAGCTTCGGCAAATACGGTGACTGCCATAGACATTGTCATAATTAATGCCAATACCAAGGCTATTACAAGCTTTCTGTTCTTGAACAACTTTTTCATACTCTCTCCGTTTCATCACAAGTCGCAACCCATAATGCGACAAGTGAAACAATAATTATATATATTTCGCGTGAAATAATACGCGACGCGCGCGAATATTTCTATACAGATATAATTATAGCACTATCCACGCGTAAAATCAATAGTAAATTTAAAATAAATAAAAAAAGTGGAGACTTTCGTCCCCACTTCTTTATATGAAAAAATTATTCAGCCTTGGTGTACTTCCAACCGTCAAGCTTGATGTACTCAACGCCGTCCTCTTCACCCTCGCTGTAATCGTAGGTGTTGGATTCCTCGTTGAAGGTAAGAGTGATCTTGTTGCCGTCGTCGTTGAACTTGTACTCACCCTCGATAGTCTCGCCCTTACCAAGAATGGGATTGGTGGTCTTGGTTACCTTGCCACCGATCTCGAACTTGTAGGTAACGTCACCGTTAAGAGTAGTACCGGTAAAGCTACCGGTGATGGACTTACCGCAAGATACAAGGGTAAGGAGAGAGCATACGAGAAGTACGCATACAAGGATTGCAGATACTGTCTTTTTCATTGATAAATACTCCTTTTCAAATTTAGTCGGTGTTTTACGACTTCAAATATATTTTATCATTATCTTATGCATTTGTCAACGATTTTTTAACTAAATTTTAATTATTTTTTTACATCAATTTTTGTTGACTTTCGGGTGAAGTTGTATTACAATATATGAAGTGAAAATAAAGAGGCAGTTTTATGAGGATATCTAACTTTTTTAAGCATTTTGCTCTCGTTATGCGTCACAAGTGGCGAGTATTCGTAAATTGCGCCAAGTGCGGTATTGTCTGGCGAGGACTGGTACACGATCTGTCAAAGCTCTCTCCGACCGAGTTTTTTGAAAGTGTGAAATATTATCAGGGCAACCGTTCGCCCATAGGCGTATGCAGAAGAGAAAACGGCTACAGCCTTGCCTGGCTACATCACAAGGGCAGAAACAAGCATCATATCGAATATTGGACTGATGAGGAATGTACCGTTCAGCCGCTTATGCCCTACAAATATGCCGTTGAATGCGTGTGCGACAAGCTTGCCGCGACGAGAGTTTATGCAGGGCGTGGATATTCAACCGAGCTTCCCCTGCTCCACTGGAAAAAATACGGCAACAAGGTCGGGGGAAATCCTAAGACCATGGCGTTTGTCGAGCGGGTATTCATTGAGGTTCGCGATAACGGCGAGGACTTTGTTTTAAGTAAGAAATATATGAGAAAAACCTACGACGAAATATGCAAAAAATAAGTGAAAAAATAATTATTCCGCATACGGTAGCGGAGAAAATAAAGGGCTGGGTTAAGGATAACGTGGTACTGATAGTAGCATTTTTCGCTGCGGTCATAACCTCATTTATCGTTCCGCCCGACAGCGAGTATCTCGGATATTTTGATTTCAAGACTCTCGCCTGTCTATTCTGCGTTTTGGCAGTTGTATGCGCTCTTCGAAATATCAGATTTTTCTACACCTTAGCCAAAGCTATAGTAAGAAAATTCAGAAATGCAAAAATAGCCATTCTCGTTCTGGTATACATAACCTTTATCGGCTCTATGCTGATAGCGAACGATATGGCTCTGCTCACCTTTCTCCCTCTTGGCTACTTTATCCTGCATACCACGGGAAAGGAGAAATATCTATCGTTTGCATTTATAATGCAAAACATTGCGGCAAATCTCGGCGGTATGCTTACCCCCTTTGGAAATCCGCAGAATCTCTACCTATACTCCAAATTCAATATTCCCGATGGCGAATTTGTTTCTATAATGCTTCCTCCCTTTATCGTGGCGGTGATGCTTATCACCGTTTGCTGCCTTATCTTCGTCAAGAGCGAGCCTCTTGAAATACAGGAAAAAGCGGCAAATCTGCCCTTTGGCAGGGTAATTATCTACCTCGCCCTTTTCGCCGTGGCAATATCTATGGTATTCAGATTTATGCCATATCAGATAGGTCTTGTGGTAATTCCCGTTGCCCTACTCTTCCTTGACAAAGAGGCGCTTCGTCAGGTGGACTACGGTCTGCTGTTTACTTTTGTGTTTTTCTTCATCTTTGCGGGAAATATGGGAAGAATAGCCATTGTGCGCGACTTCTTCTCCTACCTGCTTGACATCAATACGCTGGTGTTCTCGGCTATGAGCTGTCAGATAATCTCCAACGTGCCATCGGCGATACTGCTCTCCCAGTTCACCGACAACTATCGCGAGCTGCTGCTGGGTGTAAATATCGGTGGCGCGGGCACTCTGATCGCTTCTCTCGCCAGCCTTATTACCTTTAAGGAATACACAAAGCAGGACCCAAAGCACACGCTGTCGTATATTCTCAAATTCAGTGCGTTTAACTTCGCGTTCCTGATCATACTGACTGTGTTCTGCTACATATTCGGGTGAATTGTCAATAGAAGTGCAACACTTTTAAGGAAGATTTTGCAATTCTAAGTTAAAAGAATCCTGAGCAGAAATATAATTTAAGCATTTGCGGGGTCTGTTGTTAATTAGCGACAGATTCCGCAAAAGTGTTTTAGGGCTAACTCTTGAAAGATTTCGCCCTTTAGGATAGAATTCTCGCAATAGTCCGTTGCTGTTTTCGTTAGTGCCTTTTTGCCAAGCACAGTAAGGATCGGCAAAGTAAACCTGGCAGTTAAGCTTTTCTTCTATTGTTTGCCAATTGGCAAACTCAGAGCCACGGTCGCAGGTTATTGTTTTCACAAGCTCGCCGGGTATCTCCGAAAGCATAGAAATAATAGCTGCAGCCATAGTGTCAGCTTTCCTGTTTGGTATCTTCATAGCAAGATAGAGTCGTGTTTTACGTTCAGCGAGAGTTGCAAAGCAAGTCTTGCTCTTGCCTTGTCCACTTACAACGGTGTCGGCTTCCCAGTGTCCGGCTTCTTTGCGCTTGTATATGCTTTTGTCACGTTTTCTAATGGATTTTCCAAGATTGAACTTGCCACGTGTTTCTTTGCCTGAATGGCTTTTTCCTTTTCTGCGAAGTACCTTCAGATTGCCGTTAAGCAAATACTTGTCGTAGATCCAACGGTATATGGTTCTTGCAGAAGGCATTTTCTCAAAAGGCGAGGGTGCATTAGCAATTTGTTCGGGTGACCAGGTTGCAAGCAACTTTTCTTCTATGTAGGCTATTAACTCCTGTGACCAGAACATTCCTCTGTGGCAATACGAACGGCGAAGATTGCTTTTCTTTTGTGCTGTATGAGGATAATATGTGGGTATATCGTACATATGTGTACAGTTCCTACGCAGTTCTCGTGACACCGAACTTACGTTTCGACCTAATAATTTCGCAATTTTTCTGTAACTGTAACCTTTTTTGTAAAATTCCCGTAGACAACAGCGTTCTTCTATGGTAAAATGATGGTAGCTCATATTGTTTCCTCCTGTTTTTTGGTGTGTGGTAACTTCATTATAACACAGGATTCAATATGAGTCTTCTTTTTTCCTTGAAAGTGTTGCACTTAATAGTATAATTCACCCTTCAATAAAAACAGGGCATCCAATGAGGATGCCCTGTTTACGATTGCTTAGTGTTTAGTGCTGATTATTACTTCTGCACAAGGTGAACTGCGAAGCCGCAGATCTCGTCCTTGAAGTAGACGAACTTGGGCTTGCCGCTCTTTGCGTCGTAGGTGATGCTGGACTCGTCAAACTCAAAGCCCATTCTGGTGAAGTACGCCATAGCTCTGTCTACGAAGTTAGTGCGGATGCCAATGTGGCCGTGTGCGCCGGGACCCTTAGAGTGCATAACCTCAAGGCACTCACCTGCAAAGGTGGACTTGCTGGTCTCGCGAAGGGGCATACCGAACATGAGGGAGAAGAGCTTTGCGCCCTTTTCTGCCTCTTCCTTCGACTCGGTGTTGATGCCCATATGAACGAACTCAAGGCCGAGCATAACCTTAACCGCGTTTCTGGTAAGAGCGGTGATCTCGTCCCACTTCTTCTCTCTTACAAGGTCGTCTGCTACCATGAAGGAGCCGCCGCAGGCTACGATCTTGTTGAAGTTGAGGTAGTCGAGAAGGTTGTTTGCATTTATGCCGCCTGTGGGCATAAAGGTAAGCTGACCGTAGGGGGCTGCCATAGCCTTAAGCATCTTAAGACCGCCTGCCGCCTCAGCGGGGAAGAACTTAACGGTTTTAAGGCCAAGCTCAAGAGCTGCCTCGATGTCGGAGGGGTTAGAGCAGCCGGGGAGCATAGGAATGCCCTTGGAAAGTGCGTATGCGGTGATCTTGGGGTTAAGACCGGGGGAAACGAGGAACTTGGAGCCTGCTGCGATAGCCGCGTCAACCTGCTCGGTGGTAAGTACTGTGCCCGCACCTACAAGCATCTCGGGATATGCGTCGGTAATTCTCTTGATAGCGTCTGCCGCACAGGGGGTACGGAAGGTGATCTCGGCTGCGGGAAGACCGCCGTCGATAAGTGCCTTTGCAAGCGGAACTGCATCGTCTGCGTTCTCGATCTTGATTACGGGGATAAGGCCGATGGAATAGAGTTCTTTCATCATGTCGCTCATTTTAGATTTCTCCTTTTATTTTCGCGTAAATTTATTTGCATATTAGGTCATCTTAATTATACAACAATAGTTTGAAGCATTGAATTGCAAAAGTTGCTATTTGATATTGTAAATATTGCTCTTGCTGTAAATTACATAAAAAAACTACCGACCAAATACGCCTTTACTTGACTTTTTTAGACTGATGTAATATAATTAATGTGTTAAATATTTTAGTAAAAACGCGGGAGAGGAGGCGAAAAAATGTTAAAAATAGTGAGATGCGGTCTTTCGCATTCTGCGCGAGAGGCATTTGTCGCCGAGATCCAAAGACTTGTGTCCGAGGGAAAGCGCGCCTGCCTTATCGTACCCGAGCAGCAGACGGTTATGGCAGAGGGAATGATGGCACGCGCCCTGCCGCCATCTGCGGCGCTTAGCTTTGAGGTGACAAACTTTACGAGGCTTGCAAACACCACCTTCCGCAGCCTTGGCGGTCTGTCGGGCGAGTACTGTGACTCGGCAAAAAAGGCGCTGATTATGTGGCGCACGCTGACCGAGCTTTCGCCTACTCTTAATATGACCGCGGGCCGTCGCGAGATAAACGCGGGCCTTGTGGAGCAGGCTCTCGCCGCCGTGGCGCAGATGCAGAATCTGGGTATTCATCCATCCGATCTTGCCGAGGTAGCCGCCCTCGAGGGTATTCGCAGCGACGGCAGACTGTCGGCAAAGACCTCCGACCTTGCCGCTATTTTCTCTCTGTATAAGAAGCTGCTTACCGAGCGCTATGCCGACACGGGCGACGATGCCGAGGCGATGGTCAAAAAGCTTCGTGAGAACCCCGAATTTTTAACCGATACGACTGTATTTATCGAGGGCTTTACCTCCTTTACCGAGCCGCAGTATGCCCTTATCGCGCTTCTGTCGGGCAGAACCGACGTCCACGTCGCCCTCACTCTGCCAAAGGGGCTTGAGGATGCCTTTGAGTACACCGAGATCGCCGACTGTCAGCGCCGCCTCATTTCCTCCGCAAGACGCGAGGAGTCGGATATCAGACTTTCGCGCGAGGAGGGTTATCTCTCACGCCGCAATGGGGCGCTTGATGAGATTTCTCGCCTTTTGTGGTCTACAGGCAAGCCAAAAGACAATATAAGTTTACAAAATCACGATGATTTGCGCATTTTTGAGGCAAATACGCCCTATGACGAGTGCGCCTTTGTGTGCGAGGATATTCGCCGCAGAGTAATGGACGGGGCATCCTACTCCGACTTTGCCATAGTCAGCCGTAGCGCAGAGAGCTATCGCGGTATTCTTGACGCGGCTCTGTCTGATGCGAGGATTCCTGCCTTTACCTCTGTGCGCCGTGACATAAATGAATTTGAGGCTATAAAGCTTATTTATACAGCCTACGCAGTCTGCCGCGGCTTTGCCCGCGAGGACGTTATCAGCTATGCAAAGTGCGCTCTGTCGGGCGTCACCCGCGCCGAGTGTGACGAGCTTGAGATGTACGTCAACACCTGGCAGATCTCGGGCAGGCGCTTTACCGACGAGGGCGTCTGGAATATGAACCCCGCCGGCTACACCACATCCCGCCCCGAGGGCACGGATGAGAAGCTGCTCCGTATTCACGAGGTCAGGCAGCGCATTGTTCGGCCTCTGTCGGCTCTTGCGGACAGAATTTCCTCTGCCGACATCGTTCGCCGCCACGCAGAGATATTACTTGACTTCTTACTTGAAATTGATATGGAATCGGCACTCTCCGCCCGTGCGGAAAAGCTTGCCGATATGGGTGAGACTGCCCTTGCCGAGGAAAACTCTGCTCTCTGGCAGATCATCTGTGGCGCCCTTGACACCCTTGTCACCGTTCTCGGTGACACGCCCTGCGATGCGGAGAGCTTCCTCTCTCAGCTGAAGGTGGTATTTTCCGCCACCGACGTGGGCCGTATTCCTGCCTTTGCCGATCAGGTGACGGTGGGCAGCGCGGATATGCTGAGGCTCTATGAGAAGAAGCATATCTACCTTATCGGTGTGAACGCAGGAGCGTTTCCCGCCACGGTAAGCGACCGCTCCTATTTCTCCGAGCGTGACAGACGCCGCCTTGCCGAATGCGGTCTTGCAATAACTCCCGAGCTTGAGATAAAGGGCGCGCGTGAGCTTTATATCTTCAGCCGCGCATTTTCCTACGCCACCGACAGCGTCACTCTCTCTTATTCCACCGCAGACACTCGCTTTAAGGCTATCGAGCCAGCCGAGGTAATTGGTAGGATCGGAGTTCTGACCGGCGATACCGTCCGCGCGGTAAAGGTTGAGTCACTGCCCCTTATCGACAGGCTTTATTCTGCCGAAAATGCTCTTATGAGCATCGGTGATATTCACGATGAATATTCCTCCGTCCGCGATGCTCTTGTGGAGTCGGGCTACGGTCGCGAGGTCTCGATCCTTGAGGGCGATATTTCCAATTCCACCGCCCGACTTGGCGGTGAGATCATTGCCGCCGACCGTCCTCTCTCGCTTACGCAGACGAGAATTGACTCCTACGTCAGCTGTCCCTTCGGCTATTTTTGTCGCTACGTGATAAAGCTGCGTGAGGAGGAGCGGGCAGAGTTCGATGCCAGGAGCATAGGCTCGTTTATCCACGCTATCCTTGAGAACTTCTTCCGCGCTCTGTCCGAGCAGGGCAGAAAATCGGGCGAGCTTTCAGCCGACGAGCGCGCCTCCCTCACCCGTGAGGCCGCCGAGAAATATATTGCCCAGCTTGGCGAGGAGGTTATCGGCGCATCGGTGCGTACCAGGATAAAGATCGACAGGCTTTGCCGCGCCGCGCTTCCCGTGGTGGACGGTCTTTGCGAGGAGTTTGCCCGGTCGGCGTACGAGCCCAGATTCTTCGAGCTTTCTCTCAGCCGCGGTGATGATTCCACCCCCGATCCCGTCTGTCTTTCCACCGACAAGGGCGCCGTGAACATCTACGGTATTATCGACCGTGTTGACGCTTACAAAAAAGGAGAGGACGTCTACCTGCGCGTTATTGACTACAAGACGGGACATAAGGAATTTTCTCCCGATGATATGGCGGAGGGCGCAAATCTTCAGATGTTCCTCTACCTGAAGTCGCTCGTTGAGAGCGAGAATAAGAAATTCCGCGAGAGCCTTGGCGTAGGCGAAAATGGCAAACTTGTTCCCGCAGGGGTTATCTACGTCAAGACCTCGGTCCGCGACGTCAGGGTGGATACCCCCGACGACGAGCTGGCAAGTCAGGCGGTAAAATCCGCCCAGGGCAGGGAGGGAATGATCCTTGACGACAGCGATTCTATTGAGGCTATGACCTTGAAATATACTCCTCTTTACTCCCGCCGTACCCCCGATAAGATACCCGATACCAAGCGAAGGTTCCTATATGACGAGGCAGGCTGGCAGGGAATTATGGACACGGTGGAAGCCTCGGTCACCCGCGTTGCCGATGGCATCCGCGATGGTAAAATGGACGCAGAACCTAAGGAGCAAAAGGGTAAATCCCCCTGCGACTACTGCGAGTTTAAACCCATATGTAGAAGAGCGTGAAAAAGCGCATCCGTTTGCCACAGGCGAATAAAACCAACCACTCCGCGAAAGCGGAATAACAATGCCAACGGCAATACCACTCTTGCATTGCAAGAATACCACTTGCCGGCGGCGAATAAAACTAAAAAAATGGCGCGATCTCTCGCGTCATTTTTCTATTTAAAATTATTCTCCTTTTTGTGAGCCGACG